>NZ_CP136051.1:3509000-3828000 GCF_032999765.1 Imperialibacter roseus
GATCCATTGAGGTGGTTGTTGTTGTTTCATGCTTTTTATTTTCCCGCAGGCTCATTTTTTTGTGTCTCGCAAATCCCCGTGAGGGGGAAGCACTAAGGCGCAAAGTCTTCAGTCTCTCAGTCTTGTTTACTTTACTGCGTTAGAGACTCTCTGACTGTCCGACTCTCTGACTGTCCGACAGTCCGACTTTCTCTTGTAACCAATTTTGTTCCCGGTTGTGTCTTCACGCCGGGCTTTCACGCATCTCAAGGATGGGGCTTCACCGCCGTCCTTATTCTATTTCGCCCCTTCAGGGGCGCCCGGCTTAGGGGCGCCCGGCTTAGGGGCGCCCGGCTTAGGGGTGCCCGGCTTAGGGGTGCCCGGCTTAGGGGTGCCCGGCTCAGGGCTTGAAATCAGGTACCGGATCGGCTACCCCGTAAAGGCAGTCGAAACCAGGTTCGTTAGGTGTCGGCACGGCCAACTAGCCACCCTGAAAGAGCCGTCAGACACCGGGTGTTACCGTTATCGTCTCCTTGCCTTCACTGTTTCAAACTCTTTGCTCCCGGCTGTGTCTTCACACCGGGCTTCACACATCTCAAGGATGGGGCTTCACCGCCATCCTTTTTTTATTACGCCCCTGCAGGGCTTGAAACCCAGAGTCACTCTCCCACCCTTCACTTCCGTCTCCCGTCTTCGGTCTTCAAACTTCCGTCTCCCGTCTCCTCACTCAGTTACCATTCCCCCCACTCTCAACTTCTTCTACCAACCCGGCGGCTGAAGGCTCCCTGCCCACTTACCATCCCCACCGTACCGACGCCTCCGCAGCTATCTCCCGTCTTCGGTCTTCAAACTTCCGTCTCCTCACTTCCCCCCCTCCCAAATCACCTTCGGAATATCACTCCACATCCCATTCCTCAACTCTCTGGCCTCGTTGATTACGTTTTTGCCATAAGCTGTTAATTCGAAAAGCCTCTTCGTACGCCCTCCTCTCTCCTCAGTGGCTCCGCCCATTTCAGATTGTAGAAAGCCTTTCTCCTGCAGCCGGATCAGCGTGGAGTGCACGGTGCTGATGGTAGCCGAGCGCCCGGTACGGTTTTCTATTTCATCTTTGATCGACAGGCCATAAGCCTCGGGGTACAGCACCCCCACCGCCAGCAGGCAGAGCTCTTCAAATTCTCCTATGGAAGTTCCTTTCATGACAATGGTTTACGTCAAAGGTAATTATTAGTTTCGATTTTGCCGATATAATGAAAAAAGTTTTACAGTTTCATTGATTCGCAGAGGCTACACCGAGCCAATACGTGCCCATAGGATATGTACTTGATAAAGTGTACATTTATGTAGGGAAAAAAATTATCTGAATATATATAAATAATATCCTTTTAAAGAAAAAAATAGCATTGGCATCTAAAAGTTCAGCGTATTAATTAAATTACTTAGCTAGTATGATACATTCAAGTAATCACGACATCAAAGTGTATCAAATAAATACTAGCTTTCACGAGCTTAATGATAAAATCACCTCGCAAGAAAAAGTTGATCATATAATTAATGACCACAAAGAAAGATTTGAATCTCCGTATGATGTAGAGGATCAGAGGTCAAGCCTAGTTAAAGATCAAATTACATATTTTTTGTACGTTTTTAACGAGGTTGATAAACAGTCGATTTGGAAAAAATTTCTTCCCAAAGAAATGACCCAGGAGCATGACTTCAGCATTCAAAGTAGCTCCTTTGCTCTTTTCATTGTTATTGATTCAGAAATTTTTGCTCTAATTGGAGGTAAAGGAATCTCTGTTATAAAAAAATATATCAACCATTCGTTTGGGTTAGATTTGTACGAAAAAATTGCCGATCCCGAAAATGACATAGTGCACTCGCAAATGTCGAGAGGAATAACGGGAAATTTAACGTCAGAGCAGCGAACATATAGAAATGAGCAAAAACTTTCAGACTCACTATCAATTGGACGAGTCCCTAATAAATTTTACTTGGTATTACGGCAAGACCTAAAAGATTCGGTTTTTGATTTTATTAACTTCGATCAAGATGAAAACATCTACTTGGAAATTGGGTCGTCTTTTTGTTTAAAATGGCGACTTTCTTTTGAGCAAACTCATAGTCTGATCGTAAAGATTGTTGAGATCCAAAAAATTGGAACAGGGAAACCACTAAGCCGATTTGACAGAGTCAGAGACTTTAAGTTCTGCAAGGAGAATCTAGAAATGGCCCTTTATGATCACCTAAGAAATGATATGGTGAGACAAAATACGCCGGGGTCAAGCACTTCAAATAACCTAGATTACGATTTTGTTCACCCCCAAAAATTGCAGATATTTTACGAATGTGATATATATGCAGCCTACACAAAGAATTCAAAAAAACCATTTTATGAGACTCGTGATAGAACAAAATTGTATTCTTCTGTACTAAAGTACCTCTACTCAATTGTTGATCCACAGGATGCTTGGAGTTTTATTAGACACCTTTCTGGAGTAAGAATTAGGGGCTTCGTTGGAGAGGTAAAGAAAACTGAGGCAATGTTTATAAATCATCTAACCTGTGAAATTGCCATTGGTGGCAGTCCATACTTTTTGATTGACACGATCTGGTATCAAGTACGAGGTGACTTCATTGAAACAATCAACAACCAATGTGCTTCTATCCTTTCAGTGAATGAATTAACCCCTAATCCTTTAGACAAGCCCTGGCCCTTGGGAATGGACGAGGGAGAATATAACTTGAAATACCTAACAGACGATAGCTTTTTAGTCCTCGACAAAATTCTAGGTCAGAATATTGAATTATGTGATCTTTTGTATGAAACCGAAAGTACCACTTATTTGATTCACGTAAAAGAAGGCTTTGATGCTAAGATAAGGGATGTCACAAACCAAGTCTCGATTTCCGCAAATCGCCTTTGGAACGATATAAAATCTGATAAAAAATTCATCAATAGTATCTACGATCGCTATTCAGTTAGCGAAAACTTTTTTTATAACCAGATCTCTAGGGATGACTTTCATTTGAAATTTACTAAAGAGATCATTTTTGTAATAGCATTTTGTCATAACCGAGTTGATAAAAAAGTAGCTCAAAATGTCCAAGATTTTAAATCCAACATTGCTAAATTCTCCATCATTCAAACCTTAACAGAAATGCAGAGCACGAACTACCCTGCAAGAGTGGTTGAAATACCGAGAATTTAATCACTTAGATTTCTGCAAATAAATATAGTAAATAACAAATAGCGATGGATTTCAAATCTATCCGTGCATTCAATATTGTAACAACTCCAGAAACCCAACCCAATGTTTATCGAACTCATCATCCTTGCTGTTTCATTCGCTCTTTTGGCGGGAGGTGCCCTCTACTGGCAGAAGTCCTACCACCTGTTGAACAACGGCAAAAAGGTTGAGTCAACGATAGTGGGTAACCATTTTGAGCCTAGCAGGCAGGGCGGTGTGTACTACCCTGTCGTCCAATTCTTGACAGACAAACAAGAATCGGTCACGCAGCAATTGACGATTGGCTTCAAGCCCAAAAGAGCTGAAGGTGGGAAAGTGGACATTATCTACGACCCGGACGACCCTAGCAATATTGAAATTGATTCGACTATTATGATTGAGATTTTACCCAGGCTTCTCGTTGCCATTGGCTTGTGTAGCCTCATTTTTGGACTCTTAGAGATTTTGGATATTACTCAGATACTTGAGAGTATTCACTGAAAAAATCGTGTTCAGAGAGAGCAGGCTTGCAATAACAAAAGCGTCGACAAAAGCCAAATCTCCCTCATCTTTCTCTCCTATTTTTCGTACATTACTACAGGAGACAAACATTTCGCTGCTTTTCTCCACTGATTTCTTTGCAGCGCATCAAAACCCTCTATGCTGCGCACCACTCACTATCTATGCTGCCCACCACTGACTATGTATGGTGCGCACCGTAGCCTCCTGTTAAGCCGTTTACTCACCTCTGATAAGCCTTTGTCTCGACTCTTTTAACGCCTTTGCTGTATATGTGATAAGCGCTTGTCACCTACTCACACAAGCCCTTTACCCCAACCCGTTTAAGCCTTTAACATATACCCTGCATTGCTCAATCGCAGATTAACGCCCTCCTTTTGGCCCAACTAGGCAAATAGATTGCGAAAAGGCTGGGCAGATAATGTAAATCCTTTCATATATTTATTACCAAACATTGCCACCATTACTGTCATATATACTGAAATGAGAAGATTCACCAATTTTGTTGCTGCTGGGTTTATTACCCTGATCATATTCTCCTGTGGAACTAGCCCCCGATCAACAGAGGCAAGAAATCCCGAAACGGCCGTCGCAGAGGTTGCCTCAGCCGCAGTAAGTAATATCGAAGAGGAGCTATTCAATGTGATCCAGGATTGGGTAAAGTCACAAAATCAGGGAGATTTCGAAAAATACAAATCCTTCTATGCAGCCTCGTTTTCAGGAGTGAAAAGAGCAGGTGCCAACGAATACAAGTACGACGTCAAAGGCTGGCTGAAAGACAGGGAGCGCATGTTTCAGAAGGAAATGAATGTTGAAGCACGCTATCTGCTCATCAATTATCATCAAGCGCCGTACCGGGTCAACTTTCAGCAGCTTTGGCAAAGTGGCAGCTTTAGTGATTACGGACCAAAACTAGTAAAAATCGACAGCGTGGATGGAAAGCTGAAAATCGTTAGTGAAGAAATGCTGACTTCCAGGGTAATGGCCACCAGCAATGATACCTACGATGCCCTGGCACATCGCAATTTCTACATCCGTGAGGGAACCAACATCTTTTTAAATCAATCTTTCGAACCAGCAGATATTATAAAGACCACCAAAAAATGCGCTGACTTCTCTAGTGAATATGGTTTGTGTGTAAAAATTCACCAACATGCCATTAATCAAGCTGACTTACCTGACACCCTTTTGAGCTTACTAGATAGAAAGGTCATGTTGGGTAATATTAGTTCTGATCGACTCTCCAATGGCTTCACCGATGAATTCAGAACGGTCAGGGAAGAACTAGTAGACAGCTTGCCTGGGATATTTTTGCCAGCGGGCATATTTGATATCAGGTACGATTGGCGTGGGGGAGACTCAAAGTTTACCGACTTTCGTTCGTCTCTCCATTTGAGTGCCGAAGGAGAATCAGATATTGAAAGAGGGCAATGGGCATATGTATCGGATACTGAGCCGATCATTTTTACCAAACAAGAAATTAGAGACATTGACTTGAAAGCAAAGTACTCTTCCATGCTTGACAGCATCGATCAGTCGGATTTGCTTTTGTTCACTGCCAATGGATTGAAGTTTTTAGTCTCCTCCCATTATGAGAGTGCCTGTGGCGAGGTGAGCTATCACAATGTCAGGCTTTGGAACGTCACCAGAGAAGATGCGCCGTTGTTCGTAACAAACCTACCAGATTTACCAGCTATGATCCTTGACCTGGATAAAGACGATGACTTGGATATTTTGTACGAGGGACAGTTTTTCAACGATCCTTCATCTTATATACGATGGGAAATGCCCTACTACGGGCTTCAAGGGCAGGACACGGTTTTTCTTAGCTGTGGCTGCTAGATGGCGACGCTAGAGGTCAAAACTTAAGATTGATAACAACAAACTAAAAACCTATGTCAACCATCCCCTTCTATGTCACCGAAAAAGGCGAGCCCGGCAAACTCGGCGGCGGTACCCCCACCTACCACCCCGCCCTGCTGCCTCGCAGAAAAGCCACCGAAGCCGACGTAATGGAGCACCTGCAAAGCACCTACGGCATCCACCGCTCCGACTATAAACGGTTGACCATGGCCCTGCAGGAAACCATCGTGTATCTGCTTCAAGACCACAACCATATTGAACTCGGCGAGCTGGGTTTTATTGACCTGACTGTGCGCAGCACTGGCGAAGATGATCCTGCCAAAGTGACGGCACACAACATCACCAAACCCACCCTGCACCTACGGTTCAGCGAGGTCATTAACAGGGCCATTAAGTTATTGAAGTTCGAAAAAGCCGATGCCGGCCTCCTTAAAAAAGCGGGGAAAATACATGCAAAGAAAAGATGAAGAACCTCATTTGGATTTGCGGGTTTATTTGGAGCCTTGCCTTCCCCAATATGTCTTTTGGCCAGCAAATCAGTGGGATAGTACTAAGCGGCGAGGAGCAGGCTCCACTGCCTGGAGCCAATGTGCTGCTGGTGAACACCACTATAGGAACATCGACAGATGTGGAGGGTAAGTTTACGCTGAAGGGAGTGCCAGCCGGCCGCTTTACGCTCATGGTGAGTTATGTTGGGTATGAAAACCTTACAGTAGAAATACCGATTGAGGGGGTCAGTGCCTACCGACTTGTCCTCAAGCCCGACCCCAATTTTCTTGAAGAAGTAACTGTGCAGGAACGCCGCCCCAAAAAACAGCAGTGGCTGCACCACCTGGCCCTGTTCACTAAATACTTTGTAGGAGAAGGCGAGTTTGCTGCAGCATGCACCATTACCAATCCTGAGGTGCTGCACTTTGACAAATCAGGTAACAAGCTGAGCGCCCATGCCACTGAGCCTGTCGTCATCGAAAACAAGGCGCTGGGGTACGTGATCCATTACTACCTGGAGTATTTCGACTTTGACATGGCTCACTACCGGATCAATTATGATGGCTACCCGGCATTCAAAGAGATGACACCAGAAAGCGAAGAGCAAAAAACAGCCTGGCTACAGGCAAGGGAGGAAGCCTATAAGGGGTCGATGATGCACTTTATGAGGGCTTTTCATAGCAAAAGGCTTGTGGAAGAAGGGTTTGTGCTGAGGTCGATTGAGGAAGAAGTGAACCTCAAACAGGAAGTAAGGCAGGTGGCCGCCGTGGGTGACACCACCGTTACCTACCCGCAGGTTTTCAATAAAAAACATGCGGAATTCTACACCCAGCGCTACTCGTCGATCATGGACACTGTCAACTCTACGCCAGAACTACCTTTGCTGTCGTTCGACAAAATATTGGAAGTGAGGTACGTTGGCAAAAAAGAATCGTACAAGTACCAGCGGGCAAGACGGGCCTCCTCACAAGTTGGCTACGACAGGCCGCTTACGTCTTTTTTGACGCTACTTAAGCCTTCCGTCAGTGTGCAATCCGACGGCCAGTTCTTTTCATCGAAGGACATCTATTGCCAGGGCTACTGGACATGGGAACTAATGGCCAATGCCCTGCCGCTGGACTACTACCCTAGCGGCCCCACATCCATTATTGACTACTGACCATATCAGCACGCTTGCCTGCCTCTTGCTGTGGCGGCTTCAAAGGGCCTTCCATGGAAAGCCCTCTGAGTTACCTTACAAATTGTCATGAGTTCTACCTCGGATCCAGCGCCTGCTCAATACTCACGCTCTTCGGAATTTGCAATTCCGAAGCCCTATCGCAGGGTCTGTGACCCGATTATGAAACTTAAATAAGGAAGTTTTTTACCCAAAATGTACGAGCGGAATGCCCTCTTCCCTTATTCCATAATAATCTCGACAACTACTATGCAGGTACTCCTCTTCCTTTTCTACAATACCTGCCTTAACCGGGTTTTGATGTAAATAACGAAGCTTCGTATCAAAGAAATTTTGTGATGTTATCTCTTCGCCATGATAGCCCTCTTCCCAGAACCATATCTTTCCGTTATGGCTTAAGACCCTAAGAAGCCAGCCTCTTCTACTTTCCTTGGGATTCGATTCAATTGCTTTATAAATAGCCTTAGCAGTAAATTTCTTAAGATCACGGATAACATCGCTCAAGTTCAGATTTCGGGCTCGAATTATTAAGTGACAATGGTTGCTCATTATCACCCAACCAAAAACTTCTAAACCTTTGTTCACCTGACAATACTTCAAACTTTCGAGAAGCAGATCAACATACTCCTTCCGGGTAAAAACATCGACCCACTGATGGACTGTGAAAGTCACAAAATGAGCAGCACCCTGCTCTTTGATTGTATAGGCAAAACCCATAGAAATAATTTACCGTATGCGGATTGAAAATCCTACGATACACCTGCGGAATTATAAATTCCGAAGAGCTACAATACAAATAAAGCCTGTCCCTGCCGCTTCCTGATGCTGTTTCCTTTAGTTCATTCTGTAAGAATTACCTCGGATCCAGCGCCTGCTCAATGCGTTTCCTCAAGTCAGCCATGTGGTATTTGCTTACCTGATCCGCAGAACCGGTAGCCGCTGAGCTTAGCCATCCTTTGATGCGCTCCAAATGTCCCCTCGCCAGCGAAGGCACATCAGTCTGATCCAGGTCAACCTTGCGGGTATCGAAAGCATAGCCAGCGCCATTGGGGATAGAGCGAACAGTCACATCACCCGGCTCCAGCAGCTTGATCAGCTCGTCAACATAAATCTTCTGCAGATTACGACGATTGACCGTGATGTTGCTGCGTGACCGAACCTCCGACAAAATGCTGGCAGAAAGATCGGTGAACAGGTCATTCACAGAATAGTTGTTAGGGCTCTGAGCGCTGGTTTCAATCAACCGCACCAGCCTGTCGCCTTCCAGCAGTCTTGTAACGCCGTACTCCTGCAGCGCCGACAGCGACTCCACGCCAGACTCCGGCTTGATTTTGTTCAGCACCGACTGATCCATCAGCCAGGTGGGCGTAGTAAACAGTTGTTTGCTCAGGAAGTTGATGGCGTCTTTTTGCAGCGCCTTTGGCACCACTTCGTACACAGGACCTTCCATGTCGTAGGTTTTCGGCGAATCGTAAATACCACCAACGTTCTTGATCACATGGCCCATGTAGCGACGGTACTGGCTCAGCACGTTCCTGTAAATTTCTTCCAGTTCCTTATAAGCCTCTCCATCCTCAGCGCTCCATTCAATGAGCGATGGCATCAGTCTTTTCAGGTTCTCAATGCCGTAATCCGACGCCTTCATGGCATTGTCGCCCAGGTCTTCTGTCTGGTAGCGGGGATCATAAGGACTTATTTCCGTGCCAAACCACAGCCTGCGGTTTTTATAGGCTTCTTTAGTCCATGTGTTAAGCGTCGCCTTTGCCTGCTCCTCTGTTATGTCGTCGCCGAAGTAGCTATAGCCCCACTTGATCGCCCAAACGTCGTAGTCACCTATTCTGGGGAACAAATCCGTGACCCCATCACCAGGCTGCGCCACGTAGTTGAACCGGGCGTAATCCATGATGGACGAGGTATGGCCGTTTTGCACTACCCAATCTTTGTCTCTCAGCTTCTCCACCGGCGTGGCGGAGCTGGCGCCCATGTTGTGGCGGAGGCCTAGTGTATGTCCCACTTCATGTGACGACACGAAGCGAACCAGCTGCCCCATCAGCTCATCGGAAAACTCTTTGGAGCGTGCGTCTGGATCGACCGCCGCCGCTTGTATCATGTACCAGTTGCGCAGCAGGCGCATCACATTGTGGTACCACCCAATATGGCTTTCGATGATTTCGCCCGTCCGTGGGTCGTGCACATTAGGGCCATAGGCATTCTGGATATCGGCGGCAAAATACCTGATCACCGAGTAGCGGGCGTCCTCCAGGCTCATTGTCGAGTCGTCTTCGGGCCAGTATTCTCCCCTGATGGCATTTTTCCACCCGGCAGCCTCAAAAGCAATATTCCAGTCGTCGACGCCCTGCTTAAGGAATGGACGCCATTTCTCTGGCGTGGCAGGGTCGATGTAATAGACAATGGGCTTTTTTGGTTCAATCAACTCGCCATTCTTCTGCCTGGCTGCATCGTCGGCATTTTTTGGTTCCAGTCTCCAGCGAACTGCGAAAATATCCTCATCGGCCTTTTGCGACTCCTCTTCAAACAGCGAGTACTGGTTGTAGAAATAACCAACCCTGTAATCGAATGGTCGCTTCCGCATAGGGTTGGAAGGCAGCAGTACAAACGAGGTGTTCAATTCAAGCGTGACCACTCCCACCCCCACCGAGGCCGGGAAATAGGTGGTGCGTGGCCCTGTCGACGGCCCCGACTCCCGCTTGGGTGGATTGACGCCGAAGGTCTTTATCGTGCGAATTTCTGTATTGGTCGGGTAAGTCGATATTCTTTCAATGAACGAGGCTTCTTTTTTGAGGCTGGAGATATTGTATTCCTGCTTCGTTCTCGGGTCAACCGAAAAGGCTTGATTGTCGCCATCAAAAGTCGATGTCACATCAATTACATAGACAGAATCTTTCTTCAGTGCTTCTATTTTGAATGCGCCAATGATAGGCGCTGCATTGGAGTTGTCCACGGCACGAAACATGGGACTCAGGCTGTCGGGGCTCATCATCACATAGGTAATGGAGCGCAGCAGGATGTTGTCGTCGGGGCCTTTTTCCCACCTTACTACTTGCTCGTTTACCTCTTCACCACCAAACACATCGCCGCCAGCGGCAGTTTTTGTGTAGCGGGTAATCGCCATCAGCTCCTTGCCGAAAAGCGCCTCTGGAATTTCGAAGTAATACTTGTCTTTCTTCTGGTGAACAGTCATCAAACCTTTACTTGTGGTAAAAGTGCTGTCGATGAACTTTGCATAAGGCTTCGGGCCCTTGTCTTTGTCATCGTCCTTTTTGGCGGGCGCCACCTTTTCCGTGTCTTTGCCTTTGTTCTTTTTCTTGGATTTCTGAGCGTTGGCGGTGCCAAAACCAATAGCTAGCGCAGCTGCCAGCATGAGCGGAAGTAATCGTTTCATCTTGGGTTAATTAGATTAGTCTTATTTTGAAGGGCGGAAGATAGCGACAAAAGTCTTTTTGTCGTTACTATATTTTACTAAAAGGGGCCAGGAATTGTATCTTGGGTGCTGCAATCTCAGGGTTTTCGGATGTTTCAAAGCCCTGGGTTCAACGCTAACAAAAGTCAGAAAAAGCTATGCGCATACCATCAGGGCAAATGCAGGAAGTGCTCTACCAGCTGTTTATCAAATACCAATTTTCGGAAGAAAAAGCCCTTGTTCTGGCGAAGGCGCATACCGACAGCACACTCTCCGGCGTCAACTCACATGGCATCAACCGGGTGCCCCTTTTCATCAACTATATAGAAAAAGGGCTGATAAAAGTGGACGCCGAAGCCGAAAAAGCGGAAACTTTTGGCAGCATCGAAAGGTGGGATGGTCACTTTGGTTCCGGCGTCATTAATGCGACAAAGTGCACGAATCGGGCCATTGAGCTGGCCAAGCTACATGGCATGGGGCTGGTAGCGTTGCGCAACACCAATCACTGGATGCGAGGGGGCACCTACGGCTGGCAGGCTGCGGAAGCCGGTTGCATTTCTATTCTCTTTACCAATACGCAGCCCAACATGCCTCCCTGGGGCGGTAGAGACAGCCGAACAGGTAACAATCCCTTCGTCGTGTCCATACCACGACAGCAGGGGCACGTGGTGCTGGACATGGCCTTGTCTCAGTTTGCTTTCGGCAAAATCAACGACTACAAACTCAAAGGCGAGAAGCTACCGTTTCCCGGAGGCTGGGACGACAATGACGACCTATCGAACGACCCTGAAAAAATCCTGGCAAAGGAACGTGGGTTGCCCATAGGCTACTGGAAGGGATCTGCGATGTCGATGATCCTTGACATGCTGGCCACACTGCTGTCGGCAGGAGATTCCACCTACAGGGTAAGCCTGAGGGAGTATGAAATTGGCATTTCGCAGGTGTTTCTGTGCATCTACCCTGAAGTATTCAACGACAAAAGTCTGCAGGAAAAACTCCTCAACGAAATCATCGACTACACGCACAATGTGGAACCTATGCAGCCGGGTAACAGCACCTTCTACCCTGGGGAACGGGCATTGCAAACCAGGGCCAGCAATCTCAAAGATGGGATACCCGTCAGCGACGAAGTTTGGCAAACTGTGCTGGAGCTGCTGGGATAGACGTAGGCCAGTCTTTCCCTTTAAAAGAATATGGAAAAGCTTGACTTTTACCCGCTATTAAGTGAACTTATTATCTCATTCACTCATGCTAACGGGCTGAAAAACCTACTTTTGGATGAACAAACTGCTCTTGTTCGCTATTTTTTGTCTCTGCCCATTCGCTGTGGCTATGGCGCAGCTTTTTCCCCTAAAAAAACAAAAACAGGTTAGCAGCCGAATTGAACAACCAGGGAGAATTGAATTCGAAATTGCCAATGCCAACTACCAGGACTATATCGTCACCGGATGCGAAAAAGAGGGGCTTTTCATTTGCCACAAAACAGAGCATAAAGATAAGGATGGGTACAGTTGGGAGTTTATAAGGCTCGATACCGCACTGGGCACTGTTTGGCAAAAAGACATGCATTTGCCATTCGGCAGCCGCATTACCGACTACGACTACCAGCCGGGATTTATCAATTACCTGATCAGAGAAAAAGAATACAAGCAGGAGGAGTTGGTGTTGTTGAGAATCAACCTGGAAAATGGCGACACGTCCCGGTTCTACATCAATACGGTGATACCAATGGTTCCCACGCAATTTCATGTGGTGGGCAACACACTGTTAATGGGTGTGTACACTGACTACAAGCCATTTATTTTCAGGTATAACCTTATCGATAAATTACCACAGATCATTCCGGGCCTTTATAACGACTACGGCGAGATTCTTAGAATTACTACCGACGACAGGCTAAGGATTTTCACGGTGACCATGAGCGAGCGCATGCCAGATTTTCGAACGACGGTCTCTGTCAGGTCTTTTTCCGAGGGCGGCGACATGATGCGCAATATTCACCTGGAACCAGATGAATCGAAGAGCTTGCTAAACGGAGCACCCACCAACCCAGAGCTGGATCGCCAGTTTGTGGCCGGCACCTATGCACATCAACGACTAACCTATTCGAGCGGCCTTTATATCGCCAGGTTGAGCAACAGCAGCCAGCAGCGCATCGACTACTTCGACTACAGTGAACTTGATCACTTTTTTTCCTATTTGTCGACTGGAAGAGAAAGGCGCATCAGAGAGAGGGCCAACCAGAAAAAAGTCCTGGGCCAGCAACCACGATTCCACTATCGGCTACTCTTGCATGATATTATCCCAAATGGCAACTACTACACCGTCTTTGGTGAAGCCTACTACCCCAGCTACTCCTTCGGATACCACTACACCCATGCTGTGGTGATGACATTTGATCGCCTGGGCAATTTCCTCTGGGACAGCTCGTTCGAGATCAACGATGTCACCACCTTTGGAGCCAGAGACCTGGTGCACGTAGGCACCAAGGGCGACGAAACAGTCCTTTTATACCTTTACGACAATACCATCCGCTCAAAAGTGCTAAAGGAAGACAAAATCATTGAGGGCAAAACCTTCAACGACATCTCCCTGACCTTTGAAGATGATGAGTCGTGGGGTGGAAGAAATCAAGTAGGAAACTTGAGCAGGTGGTTTGGCACGACCTTTTACACTTATGGGATTCGGGACATTGAAAACCTGCATAGCGAAGAAGTAGCCTACTACCGGCAGGTGTTTTACATCAATAAAGTTGCTTACAGATAATATGCTCATAGTTACTAGCCCGGGGGCACATTGAGTGAACACCCCATGAAGCCTCGCCGGATCAACCGGTTCCCGAACCAAAAGTATAGGTGTCAACAAGAGTAAAGAAATCACTGTAAAATGACTGAAAGAGGCCATATAAAGCTCAGAACAGCCACCATACAAGACCTCCCGCTCCTGCTGCACTGGGATGAACAACCGCATGTAATAGCCTCCGACCCCGACGATGAGTGGGAATGGGCAAGCGAGCTGAAGAAAACGCCTCCCTGGCGGGAGCAGCTCATTGCAGAGCTTGACGGCAGGCCCATTGGTTTTATTCAAATTATCGATCCTGAAAAGGAAGAATCACACTATTGGGGCGATGTGCAGCCCAGCCTTCGGGCCATTGACATTTGGATAGGTGAGCAGGCCGATCTCGGCAAGGGACACGGCACCGAAATGATGAAGCAGGCCATCAACCGTTGTTTCGATCATCCCGAAGTAACGGCCATTCTGATCGACCCACTGGCGAGCAATGTCGCTGCTATCCGCTTTTATGAGCGCCTCGGCTTTCAGTTTGTGGAAGACCGGGCCTTCGACACCAGCCATTGCAAGGTGTATCAGCTAACGAGGGAGCTCTGGCCAACAATATCCTGACCGGTCTCACAGCCAGGAATCATTTATCTCCTTGTTGTTTGATTTTCGTAACTATTGCTTTGATTTGCATTATCCGGTGCTCCAGGTTTGAACTACCTTTGCATCAGACAATTACCAACACACCTATCCTGCCAATGCATTCTATCTACCTCAAGAAAACCTCAGGGATCGAGTATTTTGATCTGCGGACTTTCACCGTCGCCTTTGTTATCATACTCCTCGTTGTTTCAAGTCGGATGGCCTATGCACAGGAGGCCGACAGCACAAATAGCGTTGGCCATTTGAGCGGCGCCGTAACCGCCACCAACAACGGCATTTCCCTCCTTCCTGCATTCTCCCTGGGTAAGCCAGCCTTCATTTTTGATATGAATGTGGGAAAAAAGCGATTAAGCTTTGAACCACAGCTCAGGTTTGCCATGACAGGCAGGCCATGGTCGTTCATCTTTTGGTGGAGATACAAAATAATTACCGGAGACAAATTCAAGCTGCATGTGGGAGCACATCCGGCATTCACCTTCCAGTTTGACGATTATCCGGTAAACGGGGTGCCTACTACCCTTATGATCAGCCGACAATTTGCTGCAGGCGAAATTGTGCCACGATACACCATCAACAAGAAAGTTACTGTCGGGCTATACTATTTGCAGGCACACGGCTTTCAGTCTGAGGGAACTCAGAATACCTATTTCTTTGCTACTCAGGCCAGTTTCTCAGAAGTAAGGCTTGGGCCTAAACTTTTGTTCGGCGCCAGTCCGCAGCTCTATTACCTGCAAATGGACGACAAACGGGGCTACTATGCCAGCTCCACCTTCAGTCTGGCGCTGAACAATTTCCCCTTGTCACTTCAATCGATCATGAGCAGATCGATCGACACCGAGCTGGCTGGCAAAGACTTTATTTGGAATATTAGCTTGATTTACACTTTTGCCAAAGAATATGCTGAGAAACATTAGACATGTTGATATGATGAAAAAAGCTCAGTCTGTTCGAATTTTGTAATCTGCGAACCATGGAAAATTCAGAGAGTTTAGAAGAATTTTATCGCCGCAAGTTTGAATGGCTGCCTGAGAACATCCGGAAGGATATCGGGCATTTCAATATGTTCGACCTCGAGCCTTTCGTGGCAGGCAAAGCAACGGCTATCCCCTACCGCAGGCGGGATTTCTATAAGATCATGTTGGTGAAGGGAAGCGGCAGGGTGCATTATGCCGACAAAGTGGTGGAGGTAAAAAAGCAGGCGCTGTCGTTCTCTAACCCAAAAATACCCTATAAATGGGAGCATCTCGACAAGCTAGGTGGTGGAGTGTATTGCATTTTCAATCCCACCTTTTTTACTCAGTTCGGTCAATTTGCGCATTATGAGGTATTTCAACCCAACAGCGACCACATTTTTGAGCTAACAGATGAGCAAGCTGAGCAGGTCAGCGGTGTGTTTGAACGAATCCGCAGTGAGTTCAACTCCGACTATAAGTACAAATACGATGCGATAAGGAACCTGATCTTCGAGCTGCTGCACTTTGCCTTGAAGCTTCAACCCATCTCGCAAATAGATGCACAACCGCTCAATGCTTCCAACAGAATCTCAATGTTGTTCACTGAGCTGCTGGAGCGCCAGTTCCCTATCGACGATTCTCACCTGTCGATTAGCCTGCGTACTGCCTCCGAATTTGCCGATCAGCTCAACGTGCATGTGAACCACCTCAATCGGGCAGTGAAAGAAACCACGCAGAAAACCACTTCACAAGTCATTGCCGACCGGCTCCTACAGGAAGCAATGGTGCTACTGAGGCATAGCGCCTGGAGTGTTTCTGAGATCGCCTTTTCGTTAGGCTTCAAAGAAGTAACGCACTTCAACAACTTCTTCAAGAAGCATACGGAGACCAGTCCGCTGAAATTCAGAAAAGTTTGAATGACGCCGATGGGTAGCAACTCATCGCTTCTGGCTTCAATGACGATGCTGCTTACTTATGGCAGAACCACAATTTTGCCCCCTGCCCCATTGCTTTCCATCAATTGATGGGCTTCTATGATCTGATCAAGCCTGAACACTTTGCCAACGGGGAGGCGGACAGCGCCAGTTTCGACGTCTTTTATAAAAGCCTGAAAGGCCTCCTTAGAACTTAGCAGTTGTCCGCTGTCGAAAGTGGTCAGGCAAACAGTAGCTGGCACATAGTCCATGGGTGCAAATTCTTTTATCGACCATTGCTCTGACAGCATGCCCGTCATGCAGGCAATACCCTGAGGCCTAACGCAGGCGAGCGTATCTCTCAAAGTGGTCGCTCCCACCAATTCCAGTGCCCTGTGCACTCCTTCGGGAAAGAGTTTTCTGACAGCTTCATTAATGGCGCCATCGTCGATAATCACGTGAGTAGCTCCATTGTCAAACAGCAGCTGCTTCTTTTTTGGATTCCTGGTGGTGGCAATTACTGTCAGCCCCGCATTATTGGCCACCTGTACAGCCAGCAAGCCTATAGATGAAGTACCTCCCCTGATCAAAAGTATCTCTCCCTTTTTGATCTGTAAAGCTGAATGCAGAGAGCCGTGAACAGTGTGGAACATTTCGGGGATGGCACCCAGTTGTTCCCATGGTAAGGTGCTTGAAAATGAAAAAAGGTTGGACTTCGGCAGCACAGCGTATTCGGCATAGCTTCCATCATAAGCCCTGCCCATTTCACCCATGCAGGCAGCAACCTGCTGGCCTTTCTGAAATTCACCAGAGGGATCTTCCATTACTTCGCCAACGCATTCAATCCCCAACACACGAGGAAACCGAACCGATGGCGAAAAACCCTTGCGGGTCATCAGTTCCGACCGATTGAGTCCAAAGGCTTTTATGGCAACAAGCACCTGATTGGCTCCGGGCTTCGGCGTTGGCCTTTCTTCGGCCACAAAATTTTCAGGAGGGCCTGGTTGGAATATGACTGCTGCTTTCATGCTTCTGTTGATTTAGGAGTTGCTCCGAAACAATGATTCGAGATCAAACGCATGGCCTATATGATGATGAAGTCAGAACTGTACACTGATCTAAAACATTAAAATGAATAAGTGATTCCAACGTTCCATACAAAGTCTTTTGCCACCAGGTTTGAACTTATTGCCTTGTTAAACATGGAGGTGATACTTACGGGAATCTCTTTTTTCGATAATGCTAAACTAGCGTTTCCGTACAACCCCTGCTGATCTAATTCGGGTATCCCTAAATAGTACACTTGTGGTTTAACTGTAAGTAGAAATCCTTTGGTCAGGTTTATCTTTGAAAAAGTACTGTTCAGGCTTACCAAATGGAGGTCGTTGACGGTAGTATCCAGGGCCTTTGCAAACATATAGTACAGCCCTACACTCACTTTTGGCGAGAACTGATACGAGGGAATCAATTCGCCTATCAGTAATCTGCTTGCCGTCAAAGATTCTGTTGCAATGCCATTCGAAACAGCGGTACCATCCCTGAATACAATGGAAGAAAAACTGCCCACCGACACCTTCAGCTTGTTCGTATCAATCATTTTGTACCTCCCCCAAAAAATGAAATTCCAGGGTTGACGATCTTTCAGGTTGTATCTAAGCTGTGGAATAAAGGAGAAACGATTCTTTTTTGCCGATAACTCGATAATTGCCGATGGCTTTCCAAGGGAAAAAGTGGGAACCAGAGCAATGCCGTTGTTATTGATATTGACTGAGCCTGCAAACTCCATAGCGTGACCTGTAGAATCCTCTTTTTGTGCCTTCACCAGGCTATGAAAAGTGGTCATAATCAAAACAAACAATAGCATTCTTACAGTCATGGTCGGTTGGTTAATTGGTAAAAGATATTCCGGTGTTTAGCTACAAAATGCTGACCGCCCCTCTGGTTCGACAAGTTCCAGGCAGGCAGTTTGTTGAACGGACGGTTTTTATTTCGACACCTTAATGTCTTTGAAATAACCCTCGGTACCTACTTCCACCCACAATCCAACAGCCCCATGGGTTGGTTTGCCCAGCATGCTGTTGACCACAAAAGAAGGATACTGCTGATCATTGAGGTAGAGCTTTGCCTGGCTACCAACGACTTCAATACGCATGGTAATCCATTCGTTCAGTCCGATATCGGCATAGGTTTCGTACTGGCCGCCGTACTCGGGTTTTCTGAGCTCTGCGAATTTGTAGCCTGGATAAGAGAAATATTGTACAGTGTGATTGCGCCTTTGTTGGTCTTCTACCCGGCCATTAGTTGGCCGGATGTAAATGGACTCAAAAACCGAATTATCATCCCCAATCCGAAAAGCAACACCAATAAATCCCCTGGCAAATGGTGGTGCTTCTGGCAACAAGCGGCTGAGTACTTTCACTTCGATAGTGCCGTCGCTGAAATCAGTGTCTGATAATTTCAAGAAGGTAGGTTCGTCTACAGTTGAAATCATATTGTCGAAATCAAGGGGCAGCGCCTTCATATCACGCTCTATCTTCAAGGCTTGTTCGCCATTTAGTCTGACAACAGAAGCGTTCACATTCACAGGTTCTAGCTCCCTGCCTTCAAATTTGATAATTTGGGCATTCGCTGCAAAAATAAATGCCCCGTAAGCTATGGCTATCGATACTCTCTTTTTCATTACCCTCTCAATTTACTGGCCATCATAGTATATAGAACGAAAAGTGATTTCATGTTTTGTGCGTTTAGTGTGAAACATCAGACACAAAATTCCGACAATTAAAACTCGTTTACCCTTAAACTATGTTAAGAAATGGCAAGCATCAGATGCTGGACAGGTCTTTCCGCACCTTGCTCAGAAACTCCGGCGTGATGCCCAGGTAGGAGGCGATTTGTGTATTGGGAAGCCGCTGCACCAGCTTCGGGTACTGCTCTACAAAGGATTGGTAACGCTCATGCGCAGTGGAACTGATGTTTTGAAGCACCCTGTTCTGTAGCTCTACAAATTTGTTCTCTATGATAACTTTGAAAATACGATCCAGTTTGGGTATGGACCGATAGAGGTGGTATAAATCCTCTTTTTCGATGGCAAACACAATGGATGGCTCCACGGCTTCGATAAAAGCCTGGCTGGGTTTCCCTGAATGAAAGCCTCCGATATCGGCGATCCAGTCACCTTCAGCAGCGAATTGAATGTTGTGACTAGCACCCTTTGCATCCATCACGTACATCCTCAGGCAACCTTCAGCCACAAAGCTATAATGCCTGCAAGGATGGCCAGCCCGCAAAATTTCCTCTTTCCTTTTAACGATCCTTCGGGCGACCCTGCTCTCAATCAATTGCTTTTCCGTGTCGCTCATCGGAAGGAAGCTTTCAAAGTGATCGATAAGTGGGTGGGCATTCAACGGCGTGCGGTAGTACTTTGAAGCAATATAGAAAAAAATGAGCCTCGATTACCGAAGGGATGAATATCGTCTATTTGGTACCGTAAAGTGAGCTAATTCGCACAGATCAATTTTCCGACATCCTGTACTCTTGCGGGGTCACTCCCACATGTTGCTTGAATACCCTAGTGAAATGCTGTGGGTATTTGAATCCCAGCTCATAAGCGACCTCACTAACTGACTTATTGCGGTCAAGTATTCTTTCCTTGGCTACATCGATCAGCTTCAGTTGTATAAACTCATGGGCTGACTTCCCTGTCTCCTTCTTGATCAGGTCACCAAAATAATTTGGCGAAAGATTGAGTTTATCGGCACAATAGGCGACTGATGGCAAACCTACTTCACCAGATTTGCTAGTGGAAAAGAAATCGTTCAGGAGCTTTTCGAATCTCTCCAAAACCCCCTTATGAACATTGTCTCGTGTAATGAACTGCCGGTCGTAGAATCGCTGGCAGTAGTTAAGGAGTAATTCGATGTTCGTAGCGATCAGGGTTTTGCTGTGTTTATCAACAGCATGTTCTAACTCGAATTTGATTTTGGAAAAGCTGTCTGTCACGAGAAGACGCTCCCGCTCCGAAATGTGTAGCGCTTCATTCACATGATAGCTGAAGAAAGTGTAGTCATCAATATGGCGCCCCAGGGAGGTTCCCCTGATCAAATCCGGGTGAAAAACAACGCCGTGGCCTTTCGGCTGGTAAAGTTCGTCACCAGCATCGCTGCCAAATACCTGACCAGAACCGATGAACACCAGCGTTCCTTCCTGATAATCGTAGGTGTTTTTGCCGTACCGCATGTCTCCACATTCCACATCCTTCAGCAACACCAGGTAGAACCCAAAATAGGTTCTTCTCAACCGCCTGGGCGATGCCTTTGAGAAGTCTATCACACTGACCAGTGGATGTAGCGTCTCATGATTATTGAAAGCATTGTACTGGCTAATGGTCTCAAATTTTGCGATCTCTTCCATGGCATTTCTTATTTCCGGTTAAATGTACTGCGTTCCACCATTGATTCCTTCCCCGGAAATTCGAATCAGTGGATTTGGTAGGTAAACCAGTAATCTGTATAAGCCCAACTCAAAAATACCGAATCATCTTTGCAAAGTAAGTTCATGGCCAGAGGTCAAACCTGCCTTTAATACTCAGCACCAACGGCGCCCTGGACAATCTCAGACAGCACAACAAAACAATTTCTACAATGCAAAAATTAATTTTCGGATTACTCATCACCCTCCTTGGCGTACAGTTCTCTTTTGCACAGGATCCCACCACTGAAAAGCAACTCAAGGAGCTTTCACAATTGAAATGGCAGTGGATGGCCGACAAGAACGTGGATAAGCTGGCGGTGCTTTTTGACGACAGGGCAAAATTTGTTCACATGAGCGGAAGCTGGAAGAAGGCGAGAGAGCTTGAGATCATTGAAACCGGAAGCATCTGGTACAAGAAGGCCACGGTGCACGATGTTGCAGTGGAGGTTTTTGGTAACACGGCTATCGTGTGGAGCAGAATTACGCTTGATGCCGTAGTTCGCACCAACGAGGTATCGACTGAATTTACCGTGACCGAAATCTTTCAGAAACAAAGTAGCGACTGGAAACTCCTCGACCTGACCTTCAGCAGCGTGCGGGATACGCATGAAATAGAAAAGTAAGAGGCATAGGTATATTGGCTGGAACGTAAAATCTTACTTTTCAATAATATGAAAAAGACATTTCTTGGACGGATAATGCTTCTAATAGGTGCGCAATGCTCCTTGGCTCAAAACACTCCTGCCGAACAGGAAGTCATTGACCTGTCGAAAGACAAATGGCAATGGATGGCCGACAAAAATGCGGACAAGCGGCAGCCCTATTTGATGAAAAGGCAGTTTTCGTTCATATGGGTGGAAGCTGGGGAACGGAGCAGGAGCTTAACATCATCAAAAGTGGCGGCATTTGGTACAAGCAAGCCGATATTCATGAGGTATCCGTGAAGATCATCGACAATACCGCTATCCTGCTTAACAGGATCACCCTGATAGCCGTGGTAGGAGGCAATGAAGTGACCAACCCCTTCATGGTGACTGAGGTGTATGTGAAGCAAAACGGCTCCTGGAAATTGGGCTCGCTATCGTTTACCAAATTGCTGACACCGGGGGACCGTTGATCCCCTCTGGCAACACAGCAGACCCAATCAGGATAATTTGGCGCAAGCAGCACCAGGTAAATAGCTACTGATTATCAAAGTGTTATATTATTTGAAGGTTGTATTGAATTGTTTGGATTTCGTAACTTTAAAGAACTAGAAAACCCGATATTGTAAAAAAACTTTAAAATCATGGCAGTACTCAATTTAAGCGTAAATGGAAAGAAGCAGCAGGTAGATGTTGACCCCGCCACCCCTATGCTTTGGGTGCTGAGGGATCACCTGAACCTGGTAGGTACTAAATTCGGCTGCGGCATTGCCCAGTGCGGCGCCTGCACCATTCACCTCGACGGCAACGCCATCCGGTCGTGCCAGATGCCGGTATCGGCTGTAGGTGACAAAGCCATCACCACCATCGAAGGTTTGTCGGAGGAGGGTGACCATCCCGTACAAAAAGCCTGGCTGGAACATGATGTTCCGCAGTGTGGCTATTGCCAGGCGGGTCAAATCATGACAGCCTCTGCCCTGCTCGCCAGCAATCCCAACCCAAGTGACGATGAAATCGAAGCAGCGATGAATGGCAACATCTGCCGTTGTGGTACTTACCTGAGAATCAAAGCAGCAGTAAAAACAGCCGCCGCAAACGCTTAATCCCATCCAACTCATCCGACTATGACACTCATTGCAAAAAAAATAGACAGGCGCTCGTTCATGAAGGTTTCTGCCCTCGCTGGCGGAGGCATGATGCTGAGCTTCAGCTGGCTGGCTGGCTGCAAGCCAACTACCCAGGCCGAGGTAATGGAGCTACCCAAAGAATGGTTTGAGCTCAATAGCTACATCAAAATCGGTGACAACGGAGTAGTTACGCTGATGTCACCAAACCCGGAATTTGGCTCCAACGTAAAAACCTCCATGCCGATGATCCTCGCCGACGAACTCGGCGTAGATTGGAAAAATGTAATTGTGGAGCAGGCCAACTTCTACCCCGAACGCTTCGACCGCCAGTTTACAGGTGGTAGCCAGGGCATTCGCCAGGGCTGGAAACCACTGAGAACGGCGGGTGCTACTGCCCGTGAAATGCTGATCAAAGCAGCCGCACAAACCTGGAGCGTGCCAGCAGAAGAGATCACCGCCGGAGCGGGCACCCTTGAACACAAGGCGAGTGGCAAGAAGGCCGGTTATGGCGAAATGGCTTCTCTCGCAGCTACTTTGGAGGTGCCTGAAGAGGTGAAACTGAAAGACATCAAGGACTTCAACCTGATCGGTGTTTCGCAGAAAAATGTGGACGGCAAGAAAATTGTCACTGGCAAGCCTTTGTTTGCCATGGATCATTATCCGGCGAATGCGCTGGTGGCCATGGTGGTTCACCCGCCTGCCTTCGGCATGAAAGTGAAATCACTGGATGAGTCATCGGTGAAGGGCATGCCTGGCGTCAAAGACGTCTTTGTGTTCGAACCCGTGAAAGAAGACTACGACAGGAATTTCTTTGACGTGAACTCTTTTTCCAACCTTGTCGCCATCGTGGGTAATTCTACCTGGGAAGTGATGCAAGCCAAAAAGGCCATCAAGGTTGAATGGGAAATAACCTCTGACAGTTCATTTTCAATGGCAGGCTTTGGAGGCAACAAAATGACGGTGAAAGTACCCGGCGGTGTCGAAAGCACAGAAGGACACAAAGCCGCCATGGAAGCCATGGCCAAAGGGAAAGTGAACCTCCTCAGAAAAGACGGCGACCCTGAAGGGGCATTTAAAAAAGCTGCCAAAGTGTTGGAGCGTACTTACACGGCCCCCTATCTGGCACACAACTGTATGGAGCCGATGAACTGCTTCGCTGACGTGAGGGCAGACGGTGCTACTTTGTACGGGCCTATCCAGGCACCCGAATTGATCAGAAATACAATTTCCGCCCGACTGGGACTCGACAAAGAAAAGATACAGATCAACCTGGCCAGAATGGGTGGTGGCTTCGGGCAAAGAGCGTACGGACACCACATGGTAGAAGCCGCTGTGATCTCTCAGAAAGTAGGAGCGCCTGTAAAATTGCAGTACAACCGTGAGGACGATATGACCTACGGCATCTATCGCCCTACGTACAGCGCCACCTATCGTGCAGGCCTCGACGAAAACAATAACCTGATTGCTTTCCACGTGAACGGCGGTGGAGTGCCTGAGAGTCCGGTGCATGCCAACCGATTCCCGGCCGGGGCAGTGGACAACTACCTCGCCGAAGGCTGGTCAGTGGAGTCCAATATTACCATCGGGGCCTTCCGTGCGCCACGATCCAACTTTATTGCCGGTGCCGAGCAGTCGTTTATCGACGAGTTGGCTGAGCTGGCAGGCAAAGACCCCATCGACTTCCGACTGGAGCTGCTGGAGCGTGCCAAAACCAATCCTGTAGGTGAGAGAAACGACTACGAAGCCGACCGCTATGCGGGTGTGCTGAAGCTGGTAAGGGAGAAATCCAAGTGGGACGAACCCAAGTCTGGTGTGAACCGGGGTGTGTCAGCTTACTTCTGCCACAATTCTTATGTGGCTGAGGTGATTGACGTAGTGATAGAAAACAATGCACCCGTCTTCAAAAACGTATACGCTGCGGTGGATTGCGGCATTGTGGTAAATCCCGATGCTGCTGCCAATATGGGCGAAGGCGCCATTGTGGACGGTATTGGCAATGCCCTGTTCGGAGAAATGGATTTTGTTGATGGTGTGCCTCAGAAGAACAACTTCCATCAGTACCGCATGATCCGGCAGAAGGAAGCACCATGGCATGTGGAAGTGCATTTCGTGAAAAACGATATCGATCCGACGGGATTGGGAGAACCCTTGTTCCCTCCTACCTTCGCTGCTGTGGCCAATGCCATGCATAAGGCTACCGGCAAGCGTTTCTACAACCAGCCTTTCATGAAGGAGATGGATGTGTCGAGGTTGAGGATCTAGTATTGATTAGCTCGGTAAAACAGGCTTCGGGGTGTTAATCTCGGAGCCTTTTTTCTTATCCTTTTAAAACGGAAGGTATTGCCAGCGAAATATCTGATAGTAGAAGAGGTATGCAGCTTAAAATCAAAAAAATACTTATGGATCGTTTCGCTCTGCAGTTTGTGGACAATGTAGCTTGTAGTCGGACAATCTTGAAAAAATTGTAAATTAGCGAATGACTCAGCGGGTTTACATTGACACGTCAGTTGTTGGAGGGATTTATGATAGTGAGTTTGACATTTTTACAAAAATGTTCTTTGACAAGGCTTTCCGTGGTGAGATTGTGTTAATAATATCAGACCTTCTTGAGGAAGAATTGATTAATGCTCCCACCAACATTAAAACTTTCTTCAAAACACTTCCTGCCAAACAGTTAGAGTACATCCAACTGACAAAGGATGCAATTAAACTCGCAGAACTTTATATAGCAGAGAAGGTTGTTGGGGAGACAAGTCGGGCGGATTGTCGGCATATTGCCCTTGCCACAATAAACAAAGCTGATGTGCTGGTCAGTTGGAATTTTAAACACATTGTCAACTTAAAGAGAATAAGAGGTTACAACTCTATCAATTTGAGAGAAGGCTTGCATACGCTCGAAATACGGTCGCCTAAAGAATTAATGGAATATGAAAACTAAAGCAAAAAAAGAAAAGAAATTTGACGCTGTTAAGTTCATGAGGGAGCAGCGTGACAGAGTTTCTGAGGCAATAAAGGGAATGACTCCAGAACAGGAACTGGCATACTTTCGGAAAAAATCTGAGGAATTTAGGAAGACTAAGTGAAAAAATGACACTCATTCACTCCCTAACCCTTCCGCCTAACAACTAGTGTGACTTGTGGTATACCCCTCTCCCGCAAGTTTAGCGTAGCTTATGGATACAAACCCTTCATGCTTTCAGCTTGCCCACCTGCCGAACCACAAACACATTGGCGGGTTTACTCGGTAAAAACAGGCTTCGGGGTGTATACTTCGGGGCTTTTTTTTGTTGCGGCAAACGGGCTGAACCCCTAATAACATAAACGCAATTAACCCCTCAGATCACATGCTAACGCCGATTTATTAATTTCACCAAATCTTCCCTTTACGAACCTTGCGCTGATAGCCAGCATTCAGCACGAAAAAACAACCGCCGTATGACCAAACCAGATACGCTTCCCACCATAGCATTTAAAACCTCCGAAGCGTTTGAGAACTGGGTCGCAGAGAATCATGAAACTTCCAGGGGGCTTTGGCTTAAAATATTCAAGAAAGGTTCAGTACAACAGACCGTCAGTTATGCAGAAGCGCTTGATGTGGCGCTTTGTTATGGATGGATTGATGGTCAAAAGAATTCATTTGATGAAGAAGCCTGGCTGCAGAAGTTTTGCCCCCGGACAGCAAAAAGCATTTGGTCCAAGATAAATATCGGGCATATTGAAAGACTGACCAATGAAGGCAGAATGAAACCCGCAGGATTCGAAGCAGTAGAAAAAGCCAAAGCAGACGGCCGGTGGGAAAAGGCATACGATCCGTCCAGCCAGATGACCATCCCCGAAGACTTTCTAAAAGAACTAAGCAAAAACAGGAAAGCCGAAGCAAATTTTAAGAACCTCAACAAGACCAGTCTCTTCTTTATTGGATTTCGGCTTCAGACTGCCAAAAAGCCGGAGACAAGAGAAAAGCGCATGAAAGAGATCATTGACATGCTGGCTAAGGGCGAGAAATTCCGTTAACCCTCATTATCCTCCCCCAATGATCTTCGTTTGCAACCAGAATGCCTGGGAATACGCTTTTAGCGCATCATCCTTCCTCCAACAAAAGATTGCCAATCCGGCCATTATTGGGTATCTTAAAGCCTATTCCAAACCCCCATCAAATGGCTACAACACGGACATCCCTCAACAGGCGCTCCTTCTTAAAAACCTCCGCACTGGCAGGTGGCGGCCTCATGCTAAGCTTTAGCTGGCTGGCCGGCTGCAAGCCTTCTCCCGAACAGGCGCTCAGTCTCCCCGACGAATGGTTTGACCTCAATGGCTTCATCAAAATTGGCAATAACGGACTGGTCACCATCATGTCGCCCAATCCAGAGGGAGGTCAAAACATCAAAACAGCCTTCCCAATGATTGTTGCCGATGAGCTGGATGTGGACTGGAAGAATGTAGTCGTAGAACAAGCGCCGCTGGACACAGAGAAATACACACGGCAGTTTATAGGTGGCAGCCAGGCCATCCGCCAGGGCTGGAAAAGCCTTCGCATGGCCGGAGCAACAGCGAGGTACGTACTGAAAGAAGCTGCCGCTAAAGCCTGGGGAGTTCCCTCTGGTGAAATTATCACTGAGGCTGGATTGATCTACCACAAAGCCAGCGGCAAACAGGCCGGCTACGGCGAGATGGCTGCTGCGGCAGTGTCGATTCCCGTACCTGAGGAAGTGGCGCTCAAGGCGCAAAAAGACTTTAAGATCATTGGCACCTCCCGCAAAAATGTGGATGCGAAAAAGATCGTGACCGGCCAGCCATTGTTTGGCATCGACCACAAAAAGGAAGGCATGCTCATCGCCATGGTGGTTCACCCGCCTGCATTTGGTTTGAAACTAAAGTCGGTAGATGATAGTACTGCCAGGGCTATGCCCGGCATCGTCGACGTGTTCCCCATCAAAAACATGCAGGACGACTATCAGCGACAGTTTTTCGACACCTGCGCCTTTACAGAACTGGTGGCCGTAGTAGGCAAGTCCACCTGGGAGGTGATGAATGCCAGAAAGGCCCTTAAAGTGGAATGGGAGCCATTCTCCGATTATTCCGAAACGAGAGACAATGGTACCAGGCTGTTTCCTGCTGGGCTCGAAAACAGTGTTGGCCACAGAGAGCAAATGGCCAAAAAAAAAGGCAAAACGGTAAAAGTGCTTCGCAAAGACGGCGATCCTGAAAAAGCATTTAAGACTGCTGCAAAAGTCATAGAGCGCACCTTTACTGCCCCCTTTCTGGCACACAACTGCATGGAGCCCATGAACTTCTTTGCCGACGTAACTGCGGATGGAGCTACGCTGGTTGGGCCACTTCAGAAACCAGAATTCACCGAAAAAACGGTTGCTGCACGCCTGGGTATTCCGCTTGAAAAAATAGATATCCAAATGACCCGGCTTGGCGGCGGATTCGGTCGCCGGTCATACGCTCACTGGATGGTGGAAGCTGCGGTGATTTCCGATAAAGTAAAAGCACCGGTAAAGCTCGTCTACAGCCGGGAAGATGACATGACCTCAGGTATCTACCGCCCCACCTACCAGGCCACTTACCGGGCAGCTCTGGATGCTGAGAACAACCTGATCGGCTTCCATGTTAACGGTGGTGGCATTCCTGAAAGCTGCATCTATGCCAACCGCTTTCCGGCTGGTGCGGTCGACAACTACCTCGCTGAAGACTGGGTGCTCGACTCCAACATCACCACCGGATCCTTCCGGGCACCCCGCTCCAACTTTATTGCTGCCGCAGAGCAGTCGTTCCTCGACGAAGTAGCCGAAGCAGCAGGGAAAGACCCCATCGATTTCCGACTGGAGCTGTTGGAACGAGCAAAGAACACCCCGGTCGGCGACAACAATGACTATGATGCTGAGCGGTATGCTGGTGTGCTCCAACTGGCGAAAGAAAAATCGAACTGGGGTGAGAAAAAGGCAGGCGTGCACCGGGGTGTTTCTGCTTACTTCTGCCACAACAGTTACGCTGCCAATGTGTTAGACCTGGTGTTTGAGAATGGCAATGCCCGGGTAGAGAAAGTCACCTGTGCCATCGATTGTGGCATAGTCGTGAATCCTGATGCAGCCGCTAATCTGGCCGAGGGAGCCACAGTGGACGGCGTCGGCACGGCGATGTTCGGTGCCTTTACCTTTAAAGACGGCGTTCCGGAAAAGACCAACTTCGACAAGTACCGGATGATCCGCACGAAAGAAGCACCCAAAGTCATCGACGTGCATTTCGTCAAGAATGACATTGACCCAACCGGCATGGGAGAACCGGCCTACCCCCCTGTTTTCGCCGCATTGGCCAATGCGCTTTACCAGGCCACTGGCAAACGCCTGTACGATCAGCCATTTGCGCCGGCGCTGGAGGAGTTGTCGAGGTCGAGGATTTAATATTGTTTGATTTTCGTAGCTGTTTATTTGTTTTTCATTACTCAAACAGCCTCCATGACCCTACCTTTGATTTGTTAAACGTAATAAACGCAAACAATCATGAGTAATACTTTGCCAACACGCACCCTCGGAAAAAACGGTTTGGAAGTATCTGCCCTTGGCCTTGGCTGCATGGGTATGAGTTTTGGTCTTGGTCCGGCCGGTGAGAAAAACGAAATGATCAAAGTGATTCGGTCTGCTGTAGAGCAGGGTGTCACTTTCTTTGATACTGCGGAGGTCTACGGGCCCTACACAAATGAAAGTCTTGTGGGGGAAGCTCTTCAACCTTTTAGGAACAAGGTAATTATTGCTACCAAGTTTGGCTTCAATATCGTCGACGGAAAGATGGCTGGTGTCAATAGCCGCCCTGAAAATATAAAGAAGGCGGTTGAAGCATCACTCAAGCGACTGCGGATAGACTCAATAGATTTGCTTTACCAGCACAGGGTAGACCCCAATGTGCCCATTGAAGATGTAGCCGGAACCGTAAACGACCTTATCCGGGAGGGAAAGGCGAAACACTTCGGCCTCTCAGAAGCCGGAGCCACCACGATCAGGAAAGCACATGCCGTTCAACCAGTTGCTGCCCTTCAAAGCGAGTACTCACTCTGGACAAGGCAGCATGAAAAGGAAATCATTCCCACCATTGAAGAATTAGGGATAGGGCTTGTGGCGTTCAGTCCATTGGGCAAGGGCTTCCTGACGGGCAAAATTGATAAAAACACGAAGTTTGGCGAAGGTGATATTCGCAGTATGCTGCCAAGATACGCCGAAGAAGCACGAACGGCTAACAAAGCACTGTTGGACATGATTGCAATGTTTGCTGAGCGAAAAAATGCTACCAATGCCCAAATTGCTCTGGCCTGGGTACTGGCACAAAAACCATGGATCGTGCCCATTCCCGGCACCACCAAAATCCACCGCTTGACGGAAAACATTGGCGCCGCCGCTATTAAGCTAACAGCTGACGAGTTGAAGGAAATGGAAGCAGCTTCGGCACAGATTGAAATCGTGGGTAACCGGTACACCGAGGCAATGGAAAAGGCGACGGGGTTGTAAAACACGAGACTTTGCGAAAAGCAGCAATAAAGGCAAAAGTTGCACAAAAAATTTAGTCAGCCGCAATCACCAACCGACATCTGACGTATTACCCCTTCAAACATGATGGATGTCCTGTTTTCTCAGCATCGCTTTTGCGATTTTTGATAAAATTGTCTGCGCATGAGCAACAAGACGCCCCTTACCATTATCAGAGCAATTCACACCTTCATTTGGGGATTTTTCAATGTTGTGATTTTCTACATGCTCTACGCAGTCATCACCAATAGAATTGACAAATGGCTATGGATCGGTTTTGCACTGGTGGCGTTGGAGGGCATCACGTTATTAGTCTTTAAGTGGGTTTGCCCACTGACCATTGCCGCCAGAAAGTACTCCTCCTCCACAGCCGACAATTTTGATATTTTCTTGCCAAATTGGCTGGCCAGGCACACCAAACTGATCTACACTTCCAAAGTGTTTTTCATTGCAATTCTGACCTTGATTCGGTTGTTGTCGATTTGAAGGCTTGTCAAACTATTTCGTCGCAGCTAATGGCTTCACCCACTCCTTCTTTTCAAAATCCCATACCCTGACCACCTTGGCCGGGTTGCCTACAGCCACTGAATAAGGCGGAATATCTGTCATGACCACTGAGTTGGCACCAATACGGCAATATTTGCCAAGCACCAACGGTTCTCCGTTCTTTTTACCCATAATCACGGTGCCTGTGCCTACGAAAGCATCCTCTTCCAGTATAACAGGGGCCTTTTGTGAGGGCTGAAAATGATGTGGCAGGTCAGGATCAATGCCATGATGCATGCCAAGGATGCGCACATATTGCGAGAGCCCCACATGTTTGTGCATCGTTACTGGCCCTATGATCACGCAGCCAAGTCCGGTATGTACCTCATCCCCCATCACTATGTCTCCCATACCGTTGTTGATCAGCACTCCCTTTTCAATACGGGAGTACTTGCCCATGCTGAACTTGTTGAAAGGAACCAGGTCGAGACGGGAGCCCCAGCTGATGCCTCTTTTAAAATAGCGGGGAAAGATCAGCCATAGCCAGATATACCATCGCACCCTGGCACTGTAGGGCTTGCGCTGGAAAATGAGCTGAAGCACCAGCTGCTTAAGCTTCGGGCTGCTTCTGATCTTTTCTTTGAGAGACATTTCCTTTTGGTTGTTTTTCGAGAGCAAACCTGATAAGCGTCCCAAACTGCCTTGCCCGGTGTGTCCATGTATTTTTTGAAGCCACGAGTGCCCGGTGCTTTTGTTTTTCTTCATCATCGGAAGCGTAGGCTTTCAACACTTTGTCCGCAAAGTCTTCCGGTGTCAAACCCATCTCAACCACTTCACCGAGGCTGTCCAGCACTTCGGGATTAAAGTTGGTGCTTACGACCGGCTTGCCTGCTGCGAGGTACTCAAAAAGCTTCAGCGGGTAAATTCCCTGGCTTACTTCGTCACATTTGAATGGAATAATGGCCACGTCAAACCGAGCCACCACCGAAGGTGCCTCCTCGTGGTTGCATGAACCTGTAAAGTGTATCCTTGGGTGATCAAAAACTTTTTCTGGTACATATCCCGGCTCTACGGGGCCTGCCAGCACAAGGTTCCAGTCGCTCAATACCTCCACCGCATCATGCAACAAATCAAAATCTGTTCTCCGCTCTATGTTCCCCAGGTAGCCCACCACCTTGCCTTCAATGCCAGCAAGGCTCTTGTGATACGCTCCTTTGATGGCCAATGCTTTGTTGAAAAGCTTATAGTTGGCTGCATTAGGTACCAGGAAACTATTCTCAATTCCCTGGTCGGTAAATTTCTTTTGTAGGGCTGGTGCTGTTGAAATCACCATGTCCGATTGTTCCACGGCTATTTGCTCGAGATAAGGGCCATGGCGCAGCGTAAATGACTTCACCATTGGGTCAATGCAGTGATAGACACTCAGCGCAGGTTTTATGGCCAGCTTCTTTTTAAGTCCAGGGAAATAGAAGTCGAAGGAGTTGATGTAAACCAACGATTCAATATGGCTTTGCTTTAAAAACCGGTTGATCCTCCTGGCCACCAAGCCGTGATTCAGACCAGAGAATAAATTGTAGATAATCCCCCTGGGGAGAAAGTTAATAGGCCAAACAAAGGGAGGAAGGAGCACCTTCACTCCCTCTTTTTCGATCACAGGTTTTTTGAAGTAAGCCAAAATCCTTTTGCGAATCTCCGGTTTGTGGAACCCCTTAAGCAACTCAGCAAATGTAAAAGGATGATCGACCAGAATCAGATTATTGTCCAATGCCAACTCTCTCGAAATTTGCCAGGTCGTCGACGTATATCGTTCATCGTGCCGGGGAAGGGAAAGCACCAGTATGTTAGTATTTGCAAGTCTGGTCATCAGGATGCCATTTGGTTAACCGGCTGTCTCGCCTCCAGGCCTTTCCGAAGCTCCACCGCTAAATCCGGGTGACGATCGTACTGATGTACTACGGCCAGCGGTTGTCCGGTAAGGTTCTCAATTCTTCCATTAGATACCGAAAATTCTGTTAAATCCGAAAAGTGAAGAGTAGCGATCGATCCTGATCCGTTGGCTTCCAAGTGTCTGGTAAGCCCACGCAGGCGATAGTAAAACAAGCGAATATGAATGGCCTGATCGGCACCAAGCATATCGATAATCTTCGGAAGGTTTTCATAGGTCTCTTCCAGCATTTCTTCAATATACTGATTGATGGCCCGGCGAGAGCCATAGGTTACCCCAGCACAAGCCACATTTTTATCGGCCATTTGCTCGAAAATAGCATCAGAGTACGTTCTCCTGATCCACTTCTCGTTCATCTCACTTTCACTGTTGGCCACTGGCTCAATACCTGTCACTATCGCATCGCTTTGAAGGGTTGCAAATGGATCGTATTGAAAAATGATATCCCGCACATCGGCAATCATCACTTGCTCATGAGGAAGCTGCGACAAGAGCTGCTTGATCAGGAAAAATCTTTTGACCATAAACTGTGTTAGCGGAGAGGTTAATGCCTCAATTCTCGTTCTTCTTAGTGGGTCCCGTTCCCATTTTGCTGACAGGTACTGCGCATATTTTTGCTGCAGCGAGGGCATCTTGCTAAGTACCTTGGCTATTACCTTGCCTGTAAAATTCTCCTTGAAAGGAATGAAATGAACGCCTTGAATATGACTACAGTCTGCCTCAAGTTGAGGGATGTTTTTGCCCGCAAACATGTAAATATCAGTGTCAGGTATGAACTTTTTGCAGCTCAGAACAAAGTGTTTAATATGTTCAAAGCCATAGCCCACCCCAAAAGTGATTATTGCCTTTCTCATCATCTTACGATTTGGTGACGAAATCATCGGTAGTATGCTTTAATTTTTTAGGTCCGAAAGCGTATTCAATTAGCTTTCCTGACTCATTCTGAATTCTTTTTATAAACGCATTGAACAGCGTGCCGTCCTTAAGAAGTCTCCTCGAACTCGTCCACATCCTGGCTTTGCTATTGCGCACCAGCTTCAGCTTTCCAATCTCTCCAAGCTTCCGGCCCATCCTGCCATCTTCTCCAAAAACAACGAAGTTGGCACTCGACTCATCGTTGTCAAACACCCGGGTCACAGGCATTTCGAAGCCTTTCACAGCCAGCCCCTGCTCTATGCGGAACCCAAAGTTGGCACCACGCACATTCAAAAACTCCCTTCTAATGCGTCTGTATTCGAAAAGAATTTCTGCCAAAAGTTCATAAAAGCCGAGCTGGACACGGCCAGCCTTACCAAAGGGTAGGAAGCTGTAGTTGGCATACACACAGGTAATTTTCTCATTGTCCATGAGTGGCTTTACCAGGGTCTCGACCCAGTGCGGAGGGTACAACGAATCGCCATCCCCGCAAAGCTGGTACTTGCCTGTAGACGCTCTCAGTCCCGCCAGCCTGGCATGAGCGATGCCTTGTTTCGTTTCAAGTAATGACCTCACTCCCAGCCTGTCTAGTAATGCCTGAGTGCTATCAGTCGAGTTATTGTTAACGATGATCAATTCAGTTGGGTATTTCAGCTCCATGGCCGAAAAGGAAGAAAGCGTTCTTAGCAGGTTTTTCTCCTCATTCCAAACTGGAATTACGACCGAAACAACAGGTTGGTTTGCATGGAACTTCGACAAACCAGCTTTGATTCTGTCAAGCTCAGAGGCCGAAGCCTGCTTCCAGTCGCCATCTTTGAAATTATGTTTTCTCACCCAGCCGGGCACATTGAATCGTGAGCTCATGAGTATCTTAGATTATTAAATTTGTAACCAATTTTTTGGGAGTAGATAGGCGACTGAAAATTCCAACCAATGCCTGCTAAATGAGCCTTGATATTGCCCCACTGCTTCTTCAAAGCATAGGAAACCAGGTTTTTTGGTGTGGCCACCAAAAGAAAATATATCCAGAACAAGGTCAGGTAGAAAGACCTTGAGTTACGGCGCATGAACAAAATCCTGTTTCTGCTCATAAAATAACTTTTCAGCTCACTGATTGGACCCACGGTTTGCGACTCCTTGTGAAACAGCATCGATTGGGTGTCAACAGCGATCTTAAATCCATGTTTCTTGATCATCTCGGCCCAGTCGTGCTCTTCATAGTAGAGAAAGTATGTCTCCGGCATCATGCCAACTGCTTCCACAACTCGCTTAGGAATCATCATAGCCGCCCCGTGAGGAAAGCTTGTGTAACTCAATCCTTCGTCATCTGCTGCTGCCGTTGCTGTCAGGCATTCGTTGCGACAGGTTACTTTGTTGAATGGAGTGAAACCAGCATACTGCATTACATCGGGGGTGTCGAAATAATAAAGCAAGGGGCACAACACGCCAATAGCCGGGTTGCTCTTCATCATCGAAACGAGTCTGGGTAAGATATCGGCCTTGAATTCAGTATCGTTATTGATAAAAAAGAAATAGTCTCCTTTTGCTTTTCTGATGCCAAGGTTGTTTCCACCGGCAAAGCCGAGGTTGATGTCGCTTCTTACAAACGTGATCCATGGGTGCTGAGCCTTCAACAACGGGCCCGGGTTCTCCCGGGACCCATTGTCTACCACCACCATCTGAATGTCTTTCATCCCCAGCTTTTCAATGCTCCGAAGAAGTTCCAGGGTGACTTTAGTATTGTTATAATTAACTGTGATGATCGATACCATACTTATACTGCTAATTTTCTTTGCGCTTTTTCCCACACGGCCGATTGCTTGCCATTCATTAGTCGCCATAGGCCCCGGAAAACAGAAACATTCATGATGGTGAAGTACAAGGGTATGTACAGAATCTTCAGCCTTGTTTTTCGCTTTTCAAGTAGGTAACCCACAGCCGCCATTACATAAAATGCTATCTGGGCAACGAAGAGAATCGTGCCTGGCAAGTAGCCCTGAAGAGCCAGCATGAAGCTGGTGACGAGAAGAAGCGGCAACATCAGCGGAGCGAGTGTCCAGCGAAGTGCCCGGTGCGATACATACTGAAAGGTCAATACAGGGTTGGGGAAAGGATTAAGTAGTCCGCTCATGCGTACTACTGCCTGAAGTCCTCCGGCGGCGATTCTCACCTTCCGCTTTATTTCTTCGGTAATAGAAAGGGAAGCCGTTTCAAGAGCATATGACTGTGCCTCATATACTACCCGATGCCCTTTAGCGGCTATTCCCATTGTGAGTACAAAATCTTCGATAAGGGTGTCGGCCGGCACGGGCTCATAAAGGGAAGTTCTCACAGCAAAAAGCTCACCTGCAGCCCCAACCACTGAGTGCAGCTCTGAATCCCATTGTTTGAGCTTTGATTCATATTTCCAGTAGATGCCTTCACCAGCGGCTGAAGCATCGTCGGCGTTGGTTTGTTCAATCCTTTTTTCTCCGGCCACTGCCCCCACCGATGGGTCAGCGAAATGGCGAACCATGTTGGAAACTGCCTCTTTGTTGAGCAGTGTATTGGCGTCGGTGAAAATGGTGATAGGCGACGTAATGCTTTTCATTACCCTTTCAACAGCAGCCAGCTTTCCTTTGCGTTCGGGTCTGTGCTCCAGGGTAATGGCTGGGTATTTCGTAATAATCTCGTTGGTCTTATCTGTACTGCCGTCAGTGACAAAAAGAAACTTGATCTTATCAGACGGGTAGCTAAGGCTCAGGGAATTCCTGATTTTGTCTTCCACACAGTCCTGCTCGTTGTACGCAGCAACTAACATGGTTACTTCTGGCCACTCGATGGTAGAGAATTCCTTTCTTGGAGAGAAAAGTCGCTTGAATTTTACAAGCACAAAAAGCACCAACCCATACCCGAGGTAGCTGTAGAAAAGAATACTAAAAGCGACAATACTGAGAATGATAAGGATTTCCATTTCTGATCTTTTCCACCAAATTAGTGGGTGATCAGTGGTTGGGGCCTAAGTATTCGATAGTTGGGGACGAACTGTCGATTTTTGGATTGAATCGGTGGAAGAGGGAATCAGAGAGTTTTGATATGGTTCATCAAAACGGGCTTATGTGCCCTACTGATAGGTATTACTTTGTCTTTAATCACCAGGTTAGTTTCCTCAATATCAACAATCTTGGAAAGGTTCACTATGTACGACCTGTGCACTTTCAAAAACTTGCTGTTGTCTATTTTAGCATCAATGTTTTTTAAAGTAGAGTGAACAATGAATTTTTCTTTTTTCTCGGTGTGAAAGACGACATAATCTCCGATAGATTCTACGTATAAAATATCATCCAGGCTAAGCCTTACATGCCTCCCATCTACTTTTATATAGAGTTCGTTAATCTCTTTGGATGTCTTTTTACCGTGCACCTCTCTTGCTTTATCGATGGCCTTTAAAAGCCTGCTCAAAACAATGGGTTTATGCAAATAGTCAGTCACCTTATATTCAAATGCTTCGAGGGCGTACTCCTTAAGCGTGGTGGTGAAAATAACCTGAGGAATGTCGGGTTTCATGCGAACCAACTCCATGCCATTGAGCTCTGGCATTTCAATGTCGAGCAAAATAAGGTCTACCTCTTCTTTGTTTAAAAAATTAAGCGCCTCTAGCCCATTCTCACACATCCCCACCACAGTGAGGTCTTCAATCTTATCACACATGAGCTCCAGCGATTTTCTCGCCATCTCATCATCATCAACTATCAGACACCTCATTGCAATAAATAGCTTTTAATTCTAGCCAACTCATTTTGTACAATTTGCAACTTTGGATCAATATCCCCAATAAATTGAGAAAACTTCTGTTGAAGGGTATTCGTCATGCCCGATGCCTTGCCTTCGGTTTCTATTTCAACAAGGAGCTCTGACACTTTGGTCAGTCCCACCATAGCAAAGTTGGGAGATATTTTGTGCACCTTCCGAATGAATTCCGCCTCGTTTCCCTCTTTTTCCAGCTGTTTCAAAAGCTCAATTTCGCTGGCAATGCCATCAACAAAAATCTGAAAGATGATGGAAGCCCTTTCTACATCGTCCTCATACATCATGTAAAGGTGCTCTCTGTCCAAAGAGGCTGAAAACTCAAAATCGGGCATTTTTTTCTCTTTCTCCTGCATTTTCTGATCCTTTAGGGCTTTGAGCAATTGCTCAGGAGTAAACGGTTTAGTCAAATGGTAGTTCATGCCTACTTCGAGGGCTCGGTTGCGCTCATCTACCAAAGCTGAAGCAGTCAACGCTATAATCGGAACTGTGCAATTTGGATTATTTTCCATGCTCCTAATCCGTATGGTTGTTTCGTAACCATCCATTTTAGGCATCCGTATATCCATTAAAATATAATTATAAACATAATTTTCAACGAATTCGAGTGCTTCAACCCCATTATTAGCTATATCACAGGTAATTTCCCATTTAAAAAACAACCCCGAAAGGTATTGCTGATTCATTTCATTATCCTCCACTATCAGCACCCTGCTAAGGTCGGGAGGAGAACTACTATCATGGCTTGGTTCCTCGGCTAGCTCGGCTTCGCCCACCCTTAACTCAAGAATCACCCGAAAAGTGGTGCCCTGACCTTCTTCACTTTCGAGTTGTATGGTGCCACCCATCATTTCCACAAGGTGCTTCACTATCGAAAGCCCAAGTCCGGTGCCACCATACTTGAGCTTGGTTTCTTTATCGGCTTGCTTAAAGGTCTCGAACACCATTTTTTGCTTGTCGGCCGATATCCCAATGCCTGTGTCCCACACAGAAAATTCCATTTTAACCGAGTCCCCTATTTTCTCCAGCACTTTAGCAGCGATAACGATGAAGCCTTTTTCAGTGAACTTGGCAGCATTACCCACCAGGTTGATGAAAATCTGGTTCAGTGCCGTAGGGTCTGCCAGAAGGGTCTCGGGCACATCAGGTGATATGTCGGTGAAGAAATTGATATTGCCCTTGCCCGCCTTCACCTCAAAGGTCTTCATGACCGATTCTGCCACGTTCCGGATGTTAACGGGCTCCTCGGCCAGCTCATACAGCCCCGCTTCTATTTTAGACAGGTCAAGGATACCGGATATCAATCCAAGCAGTATTTCTGTCGAAAATTTGATTGTTTTAAGGTAGTCGCTTTGCCGCTGATCCAATGCCGTGTCGCCCAGCAGGTTCGACATTCCAACGATCGCATTGATTGGATTGCGGATTTCATGACTCATGTTGGCCAAAAACTGCTTTTCTGCCAGCATGGCCTTTTCCGCTTTGTTGCGGGCAATCCGCAATTCTTCCTCCAGTCTCTTCCTGTCAGTGATGTCGTAGTGAATGCCTAGCGATCCCTGAATAACGCCCTTTTCGTCGTAAAACGGAGCTCCGCTAATCAGCACCCATCTTCTTTCGCCACTTTTATTCAGTATTTCTATCTCGTAAATATTGGCTTTGCCCTCAAGCCTTTCTGCGTCTTGCTTTTCTATAATTGCCAACGACTCCGGCGGCACAAGCAGTTCATTGGCTTTTTTGCCAACGAGTTCCGCCGTGGTATAGCCAGTCATTTCACAGAACCTCTGGTACGCTTTTATTATTCGCCCATCACGGTCTACCTCAAGCAGGCCCAGCTCCATGTTTTCGATGAGACCTCTGTACTTTTCTTCGCTGAGCTTTAATCGCTTCTCCTGGTTTTTATCTTCTGTAATATCCAAATAGTGCCACAGGTGGCCCAGGTAGGTTTCATCTTCAAAAATCGGGATGTAGTCACGGAGCAGTACCGTGCCGTCATTCATTAACAGCTCCTCCCGGCTCACCAATTGTTGCTTGTTCAGCAGTTGTTCTATGCGTTTGGCAAAAGCTGCGGGATTGGCAAACAAATGTTTAGTCTCTTCTGCAGAATTACTGCAGTCGGCACCAATCAGATCATCGGGCTGAGCAGAAATATTGAAAATGGAACAAAGTTTCTCATTCACCAGCACAATTTTGCGGTGCTCATCCTCTACAAGAATGCCCGCATTGAGACTACCAATTAGCGAGGTGAGCCTTAAACTTGCCTTCATCAACTCCTGCTCCGAGTCAATTCGCTTCGAAACATCTCTTCCAACGGCGCTTACCTTGAGAAGCTTGCCTGAAGGATTGTAGAAATACTGCACATTTTGTTCTATCCAAATCCATTGACCGTTAACGCCAATGACAGGCACCACACTAAAACTGCGTTTCTCCTTCTCAATTCTTTGCTGCTGGTAGAAAAAAAGTATCTGTTTTTTGTATTTATCAGGCACAAAATCGACAAACTTTCGCCCGATAATTTCTGACTTATTCTTGAAACCTAAACTCTTAACAGCCACTGGGTTTACCAGGGTAATGACTCCGCTTCCTGTTGTTTCGTATATAAAATCAGTGGCCGATTCGATAATCTGCCGGTACCTAAGCTCACTTTCCTCTGCTAGCCTGGTTCTCTCGTCTACTTTCAACTCCAGGCTCTCTTTCAGGAGTATCAGCTCCTGGTTGGCACTCTCAAGTTCCTTGGTTCTCGAAATAAGCACAGTCTCAGCTTGCTTCCGCAAAGCTACCTCTCTCTGTAATTGCTTTTTTAAATCTTCCAATTCGTCCATTCCAGCCATCTGAGGTTTGAGGCAATCCACGATTGATCCAAAAAATTACAACTTCTTCAGCATTTTTGATAGCAGAAGTAAATATCATTCACTCCAATATGCTTTTTGAAAGCAACCTCGCTTTTTATTCATTCGCTAAACGCAAAAACAAGTAGAACTGCGACCTGTGTCTTACTCTATGCGGCATTCCTACCGTGGCCCGGCTACACAAACTCAACCTCATTTCTATTAAAAAATTATCACTTCAACGCAACCTGAAGGCAGCTTGGCGCATCTAAACAACGAGGTCAAAACTAACTTACTATGCTTAAAAACTTTTTCAATGTCACCTTCAGGAGCATTCTGAAGCACAAATTCTACTCTTTTATCAATATTCTAGGGCTCTCTATTGGCATCACTTGCTTTCTGATGATCACGCTTTATGTGAAAGACGAGCTGAGCTATGACAAGCACCTCCCAGCCATTGAAAGGCTATACAGGCTCGATTTCACGGGTACTATTGGCGGCAACACTTTCATCACTTCCCTTTCGAGCGTGCCTGCGGCGCAAGCTCTGATAAACGACTACCCGGAGGTGGAATCGGCAGTAAGGATGCGGGAAAGAGGCAATGAAATGATCAAGCCGGAGGGCCAGATGCAGATCTTCAATGAGGAGAAAATACTGCTGGCTGACTCAAACTTCTTTGAGTTTTTTCAGCTGCCCCTGCTTGAAGGTGATCCAGCAACTGCGCTGGCCGCCCCAAAAAAGGCAGCTATAAGCGAGTCGATAGCAAAAAAATATTTCGGTGATGAGCCTGCGGTTGGCAAAACAATAGAAGTGCAAGGCTGGGACAACTTTGAGGTTACGGCTGTATACAAAGAAATGCCCAGCAATCAGCACTTTCATGCCGACGTGCTATTCTCAATTACCAGTACAAGCGAAGCTTTCAATACGCAGTGGATGGGCTTCAATTTTGTCACTTACCTCAAAATTAAGCCTGAGAACACTGCTTCTGCCCTTGAAGCAAAATTCCCCGACATGATCACCAAATACATCGGGCCCGAAATTCAGAAGTTCATGGGGCAAAGCATGGAAGAATTTCACGAAGCGGGGGGACAATTAGGCTATGCCTTATACCCCGTAAGGGACATTCACCTCAACTCCAGCAAGCTCGGCGAGTTTGAAGCAAATAGTGACGTTACCTATGTCTATCTGTTTTCTGTCATCGCTTTCTTCATTCTGCTGATTGCCTGTATCAACTTCATGAACCTGTCCACGGCTCGTTCCGCAAACCGGGCTAAGGAAGTGGGTGTCCGTAAAGTACTGGGTGCACAGCGCCCGGTTATCGTTCGCCAGTTTCTGGCAGAAGCACTTATCCTAAGCTTCTTTTCATTTATGCTGGCTTACGGGTTATGCTTTCTGCTCCTTCCCTCGTTCAATACATTAGCCGAAAAGCAATTAGCCATCAGTGCCTTGCTTACACCCGGGTTTATTATCACCATCTTAGGGTTGATCTTTGCCGTAGGCTTATTGGCCGGCAGCTACCCGGCCTTCTACCTCTCTGGCTTCAAGCCTGTAGAGGTACTTAAAGGCAAGCTCAACCTCGGCATGAAGAGTGGGGCCATTCGTAGCATTCTTGTTGTCTTCCAGTTCACACTCTCCATTATCATGATAGTGGGCACCATGGTTATTTATGATCAATTGAATTTCATACGAAACAAAAAGCTGGGCTACCAGAAAGATCACCTGATCATTATCAACGACCCCTGGCTTTTGAAAGACAACCTCAACGCCTTCAAAACTGAAGCACTGCGAAATTCATCTATCATTAGCGGCACACTCAGCAGCTTTCTGCCTGTTAATGGAAACAACAATAACAACCTTTACTTCAAAGGAAAAAATCCTCAAAACGAATCCCACATAGTCAGTGATTGGCGTGTGGATCAGGACTACGTGCCCACATTCGGGATTGAAATAAAGGACGGACGAAACTTTTCAAGGGAGTTTCCGAGTGACTCTTCTGCTATTGTAGTCAATGAGGCATTTGTTAAACAGTTTGGCCTTGAAAACCCGATCGGAGAATTGATTTCTACCCATGGCGACGACGATGACATTGTTTCGTACAAAATCATTGGCGTTATGGGCGACTTCCACTATGCATCGCTTAGGGAGAGCATTTACCCGCTAATGATGAAGCTGGCCAGCAGCCGGGGAAATATCACTTTCAAAGTGGCTGGCGACAATATTGATCAAACCATCGCTACCCTGAAGAGCACCTGGGAGCAGTTTGGCCCGGGGCAGCCTTTCAGCTACAACTTCATCGACCAGCAGTTTGAGGATGTGCACAAGTCGGAAATGCGTATAGGCTCCATCTTTATGGTGTTTGCCTCGCTGGCTGTGTTTATTGCCTGCCTTGGGCTGTTTGGGCTTGCAGCTTTCACAGCCGAGCAGCGCAACAAAGAAATTGGCGTACGCAAGGTGCTTGGCGCCAGTGTTTCCAGCATTATGGGCTTGCTCTCCTGGGAGTTTGTGAAGCTGATCGGCATTTCCTTTGTCATAGCGGCGCCCACGGCCTACTTTGCTGTTGGCAAATGGCTCGACAACTTTGCCTACCGAACCGACCTCAACCTGGTGACTATTTTCATTGCGGGCTTGCTATCGTTGGTAGTGGCCTGGCTCACCATGAGCTTTCAAACTTGGCGAGCTGCCCGTGCCAATCCGGTAAACTCCCTCAGAAGCGAATAACATAAAAAAAGAGGCCAGCCCAATTTACTTGCGCTGGCCTCTGCCTTTCAAAAGGAATGTCTTTCTTACTCCCCTGCTTCTTTCTTAGGCAAAACGTTTGTGGTAATGCTGATCCTTTCGCTGCTATTGGTAGCGTTAGAAATAATGGTGATCACCTTGTTTTGCATACCCATTTTTCCAGCGCTGTTGAATGATACCTTTACTTCACCTTTTTCTCCGGGAGCAATAGGCTCTTTTGGCCAGCTGGGGGCTGTGCATCCGCATGTTGTCAGCACTCTCGACAAAATCAGAGGCTCAGTGCCTTTATTTGAAAAGGCAAATACATATTCAACCTTATCTCCTTGTGTAATGTCGCCAAAATCGTGAGTAGACTCTTCAAACTTAATTTCAGGACCCTTCTTTTCTGCAGCCGCATCCTGAGCTTGTACAACCACTGCCGATACCAGCATGAAAACTACTAACCAAGCAAACTTTCTCATATTCAATTATATTTTGTAAAACTCAATTTTAATACACAAACAACGATGTAGGTAACCGTTAGTTCCATTACTAACACCAGAGAAGCGTTTTTATTCTCCTTCATTAACAAAAGTAAATAAATTTCTCAGAGCAAAGAAACTTAGCTGCTCTTCGATACAGCTTCCATTAAACCCCGCATATACCCTATAGCATAAAGGTTGCCAAGAATGCCATACCCGGGATGATTATTTTCCTCTCCTTCCATCGTCGGTACATGATCCGGCCGGATAGGCCCTTTGAAGCCGACATCATAGTAGGCCTTCATGGCTTCATACATATCTGTTTTGCCATTGTCGTGAAAGCTTTCTTCAAACTTCCATTTGTCGCCAATGATGTCACGGAAGTGCACAAAGTAGATGCGATCTTTTTTGCCAAAGTACCTGATGGCCGACGGGATATCCTCCCCCATAGTGGCAAAGGTGCCCTGGCAGAAAGTGAGCCCGTTGCTTGGGCTGGAATGCATATCAAGCATACGTTTGAAGGCCTCCACTGAGGTCATGATCCTCGCAATACCCCGGATGTTGGGTATTGGCGGGTCATCAGGGTGCATGGCCATTTTAATCCCTGCTTTTTCGGCTTCCGGCATAATTGCCTTCAGGAAGTAGTCGAGGTTACTCCACATTTTTTCGGCAGAAATTTCGCCGTACTCGGTAAGAGGCAGGTCTTTTACGTCTTCGTAGTTAAAGGCAGTAACGAATGCGTCTCCCCGGCCCCTCTTGTCGACCTGGCTGCGGTGCCAGCTAATGACAGGCATCCAGTTGTAGCAAACAGTGTCGATACCTGCCCTGGAGCTGCTTTTTAAGAACGTAATAAAATTATCAAGCTCTTCGTCTCTCCCAGGCAGGCCCAACTTGGTTTTTTCAAGTGTTGGCGGCCCTTCCAATACCCGGAGCACCAATCCTTCTTTGGCAAATACGTCCTTTAGCCCCTGGATAGTCTCATAGTCCCACGGCTTTTTGCCTGGCACCCCAGCCATACCAGGGCTTACGGAGCAAACCGCCCCATTTACACCCATTTGGCGTTGCAAAGCCAGTTTTTGCGGTTGCATGCCATAGAAGTATGACATGCAAATTTGTAACTCATCTTTCAGTTGTGGATCTCTTCTGATGCCCTCACCAAATGCATAACTGTTTCCCAGGCCAGAGAGGGCTGCCAGTGAGGCAGTGCCCTTTATAAACTGTCTCCTCGACTTTTCCATGTTCTTAAATATTAGGTGTTGCGAGTCGGTCTAACCTGCCAGGGAAGTTAACAAAAAGAGGAAACTTCAAAAGGTTAACTACTTATGAACGGTTCGCAGGTGAAGTGTGAAAACAGAACCCTTACCAAACTCAGATTCGACAGTAATCTTCCCTTTGATCTTTTGTGCAGCTTCGCTGGCGATATAAAGCCCAAGTCCCGATCCTTTAGAGCTGGTAGTGCCTCGATAAAACATTTCGAAAATTCTTTTTTGCATCTCTGGTTTTATTCCCTCACCGTTGTCACTCACCATGATCGACACCTCGCTACCTTTCTTCCGGGAGGTGATTGAAATTTTGGCGGGATGGTTGTCATTTTTTTTTCTGTACGCAATAGCATTGCCAATCAGGTTGGCCAAAATCACCCGGACGCTGGTTTTATCATTGATGATCTCACCCACAGTAAGTGACGAGAAATCAATCTCAACAGCATCGAATCCATCCATATAGCGAACGTCTTCAATGATATCGGCAATGAGTTCCTGCATATCTATGCGCTGGTAGTCTGCCTCCACTCGCTTAACGTGCGAGAAATCGAGCACCTCCACAATAAATTGTTCTAGTTTCCTGACACTGTCTTCAATCTTATTGAAATAAGTTCTATGTTCCTCCTGGTCCTGAGTGAGTGTACTGAGATTAACCAGCCCTTTTATCGATTTAAGAGGTGCTGTAAGGTCATGAGAAACACTGTAGACAAAGTGATCCAGCTCCTTATTGGTTGTTTTTAGTTCATTGTTGGCCCTTTCCAGCCGAATCACCTGATCGGTGATTTGCTCCCGGGCGAAATTGATGTCATCGATCACCCTGCCAGTTATTGCCGAAAACACGTAGAGCAGGCTGGTGCCGAGGTAAATATTGATCAAAAAGGGATCAATCGTGTACTCCCCCATCGTCTCTATCTCCCTGACGACCGGAATAATATAGGCAAGTATAAAGATGAAAGAGTTGGTGAGCACGGCCATGCCAAACCCAAAACGCAAAGCAAACCAGAGTGAAAAAACACCATACACAAACCAGTATCGATCCAAACCGACAAAAAATGACATCATGAAAATTAAAAAATAGATAGCAACTACCAGGAGTTTATCCTTACCGGGGATTTTAGGGGTGTAGTCGTTGAAATCAAAATGAATAGCAAGCAGGCCCCGTCGGCCCATCACCGGTGTTAGAAAATATAGGATTGGAAGGGTTAGTCCAAAATTACACATAAACTCCCTCAGCCAGCCAAGTACAGCAGTGCTGGAGAACATAACAATCGGTACGTGGAACAACAAAAAGAATAGCGCCTTAAGAAAAAGGAAGGAAATGAACAGGGGAATAATTATTCCCCACAGCAAAAACATGTTTAGGTTGTGCGTATCCGGTATCCAATACTTCCCATGGTTCTTCACAGAAAAAAGATACCATGAAAGGAAGACAAATGATGTCTCGGGCAGGGCAAACAAAGGGCGGAAATACCAGGGATCCACGCCCCACAGGTACCCGAAAATGACCGCATTGACGTACACCATGGGAAGCACCCTAACCGGCCCCCACCAGTTGACAAGTATTATTCCTATTGCAGTGGGGAGGTAAATCAGAGCGGCCGAAGAGGAAATTCTGTATAACGACGACAGATAGCTTGCAGCAAAAAAGATAATAAGGGGAGCCACCCACGTCCACCAGGGCAAGATATTTCTCAGCTGAGTTTGGCTGACTTGATTGTCAATTTTCACACAATGGCCCAGGTTGGTTGCTAACTAATATACCGAAAAGATACAATAATAACATACATAAGGAACCTCAACTAGGTTTAGACTCCTTAGCCAGCAAAAAATTTAGCGTCAAAGTTAACAAGAAAAACTTCATCGGTGGCCCGTGTGACAGCCGTATACAACCACCTGACAAAATCCTGGTTTATCATATTGTCTTTTACGTATCCCTGATCAACAAACACTGCTTGCCATTGGCCGCCCTGCGACTTGTGACAAGTGAGAGCGTAGGCAAACTTAACCTGAAGCGCATTCAGGAACGGATCCTTTTTTAAAGCCTCCGCCCTCTCCTTTTTATTGACCAGGTCTTCATAGTCCTTCAGCACCTCCTCGTATAATTTCTTATGATCCTCCGGGCCAATGGAGGGCGTTGGCGCATGCAACGACTCCAGCAAAACCTTTGCCTCAAACTTGCCTGCATCATAGTCGATCATTCGCAGCTCGAGGTCTGCAAACCTAAAGCCATACGCCTCCTGAAAACTGATGATTTTCATGATTTCAACAAAGTCGCCATTGGCCAAAAACCCTCCCGGAGCATCCTCGGGGAAATAGAAATAATTGTTTCTGGTGGCAAGAAGTATGTCGCCGGCATTGATCTCGTCTTCCATAAAGTGGATTTGTCGCCTGATGTATTGATTGTACATCACTGCTGACTTATTTGATCGACAAATAATGATGGTATTTTCCTGGCCGAACTTGTCATATGCATACCTCAACCCCTCCTCCAGTTTCTCGGAAGTCATCCGGAAGATGTCTTTGAACGGCCTGGTTACGAACCTGGGAGTGTAATTTTCAGCCTTTATCAGCTCCCGAAGAGCGGTAGCGTTTTCCAAAATACCCGACGCCTTTTCCTGGCGTAGCACTTCAGTGAGCTCCACTTCCTTCACATCCACGTGAAATTGACTGCGCAGGTAAGCGCTACTCATGGCCGGCGACTCAATTTGACCAACGGGTGGGAGCTGCGCCACGTCCCCTACCAAAATAAGCCTGTTGGTCTCTTTTTCAAAAACATACTCCATAAGATCTGCCAGCAGCCCATTTTGCCCAAAGTCGCTTTCGTTGGAGAGCATTGACGCTTCATCCACAATGAAGATGGTATCTTTTTGATAGTTTTTCTGTCGGCTAAATTTCAGGTTTTGGCTGCCCGGCTCTGAGGTTTGCTTGTAAATCACTTTGTGGATCGTGAATGCCGAGCGCTTGGCATAGCCGCTCATCACTTTTGCGGCCCGGCCGGTAGGTGCAAGCAGAGAATATTTTCGATTGAAAAGTGGTAGCACATTTACCAACTGGCTAACCAGGGTCGTCTTGCCTGTTCCGGCATAGCCTCTCAGCAGCAGAATCTGCGGGCCCGGCTTTTCATCATTCAGCAGCTCATCCAGGAGGCCCATAAAGGCTCTCTGCCCTTTTGTGGGGGCAAACGGAAAACGGCGTTCGAGTACTTCGGAGGGTAAGGGCAAAATGAGAAGGTGGTTATCTGTAAACGTCGAATTTCCTCAATAGCCTGCTCAAATCAAACATTGAAATGAATTGCGTATACAAAATCCGGCAGGTGGGTGATGGAATTTTCCCTAAATTTGAAGATGGATGTTAGCCAGGAGGTAGAGCGCCTGTATGGGCACGAAGTAAGAACGAGGGTGTGCGGCATTTGCTTCAGGGAAGACAAGCTGCTGTTGATCAAGCACCTGGGCCTTACCGCAGCCGGGTTTCTGTGGGCGCCGCCTGGTGGTGGCGTGCAATACGGCACCAATCTGGAAACCAACCTCATTCGGGAATTCAAAGAAGAAACCGGCCTTAACATAAAAGTGGTTAGATTTCTTTTTGTCTATGAATATGTGGGCCCGCCCCTGCAAACAATAGAACTATTCTTCGAAGTTCAGCCCACAGGCGGAGACCTGTGCAGAGGCGTTGATCCTGAAATGTCTGATTCCCAGCAAATAATAGATGAGGTTCGTTTTGTATCTTTGAAGGAGCTGAACGATTTTGCGCTGGAAAGTCTCCATCACATGCTAAAGGGTGTTCACAGCAAGGAAGACCTACTTCGTAAAACAGGATTTTTTAAATTTGAAAAGAATTAATAAAATAGCGTTTTCTATTAAAATCATATAGTTTCGTAAACTAATAACTTAAGCACTCAAATAGTCAAAAGATGAATACCACCAAAATTCTATCCATTGTAATTCTAGTTATTGCTCTAGCTTTAGGATATTATCTTTTCAGCAGCATCAAAACTGACATTGATACCACTGAAAGAATTGCCAAAACTGAGGCGAGAGTTATTAACAAGCTTAAGATGATCCGTGAGGCTCAGGTAGCTTTCCAGAAAGTAAACGGAAAATACTCTGGCAATTGGGATGAATTACTTGCATTCGTGGATACGGGTAGCTTCTACATCACAAACAAAACGGAGATCATTATTCCACTTGACTATGGTGCTGACAGTATTTATGTTGAAATTGACACAATAGGAACAGTTTTGGTGAAAGACTCAATTTTTAGCCCAAGCAAGTTTCCTAATTTCGACCTTGCCACGCTTCCTCTTATCCCCGGAACAGACGGTAAAAGGTTCGATATGTGGGCTGATAAGATTGACAAAGCAGGTGTGATGGTTGATGTAGTGGAAGTAAGAGACATTGCTCCGGTTGATCCGGCCAGAAAAGAATCCAACGAGATCACTAACCGTAAACCACTTCGTTTCGGTTCGAGAACAAACATCACCACATCGGGAAACTGGGAATAATTGCCTTTGGAGACTCTCGTAGCCAACTACAAGCTTTTAAAAAAGGTCAAAGACGCCAAGTTTGAAGTCGATGACCTTCATCACTATGGGTTGTATCTTCAGATTGGCATCCGTGATTTCCAGTTTTGTGTAATCGACAACAGAGACAATCGATGTCTTCTTTATGAAGACTTTGCCTTTGAAAACGTGAAGACGGTCAATGCCCGTCTTCAAGTCGTTCAAGATCTTTTTGAGAATCATCACCTGCTCATGGCAGGCTTTTGGAGCACCATCAAGCTTTCGATCAAAAGCCACAAGTTTGCGTTGGTACCTCAGCCGGTATTCTCAAAGGAAGGGCTTGTCGACTATCTGTCGTTTAATACCCCGTTTAATCCCAGATACGAAGAAGTATACTTCTATAAGCACATCAGCACCGATGCTGTTAACGTGTTCTCTGCCGACAAGAAGCTGATAGACTGGGTCAGGGAGCTGTACAATCAAAAAGAAGTAATTGTTGTCCACCAGGGAAGCGCATTCATTGAGGGCATTCTGAAATACAACGACCACTCAGGCGAAAAGTCGATGTTTTGTTTGGTCGACAAAGGCATCCTTCACGTGGTAATCACTTCTGATAAAAAGCTACACTATTACAACCAGTTTGCCGTACGAAAAAGTGCTGACTACCTTAAATACATCATGCTTGTGTTTAAGGAAATGAAGCTGTCGCAAAAGAAAAGTAAAGTGCTATTCTGGGGTGGTTTAACCCCACAGTCTCCGCATATTCAGGAGCTCAAAAAGTATATCCGTGACATTTCGTTTGGAAGTCGTCCTTCCTATCTCTCTTTCAGCTTTGTGTTTGACGAGATTCCTGATCACAAAGGCTTCGATGTATTCAATATTTTTCTTTGCGACTAATCTTGGCTAACTTTTAGCCAGAGACTTTTTGTATGCCAAATAAAACCGCTGTCTTTCCTGGTTCATTCGACCCCTTCACCCTGGGGCATTTCGACATTGTGATAAGGAGCCTGAAGCTGTTTGACGAAGTAATCATCGCCATTGGCCACAACAGTCAGAAAAAAAGGTATTTCCCGCTTGAGACTATGCTCAGCAAGATAGAAAGTGCCTTTGTGAAGTATCCGCAGGTAAAAATAGTGACCTATGACGAGCTGACCGCAGACCTCGCCAAAAGGCTGGGCGCTAAAGTACTACTGAGAGGACTCCGAAATACAACGGACTTTGAATATGAGAACAGTATTTCGCAGGTAAACAGGTACCTGAACGACGAAATAGAAACCATGTTTTTGATTACTTCCCCCAAGTACGCCCCCATTAGTTCCACCATTATCAGGGAAGTACATAAATACGGTGGCGATGTAAAGGCCTTTCTGCCTTACGAGTTATAAGCTTCTCTTTTCACTTTATAGAATTCCCGGGCCACGTGCCGGATTGATCGGTAGGAGTTGTAAAGAGAGGCCCTTACATCTCTTATTTCCATCCACCTAAGCTCATCAATGTTTTCCTCTTTTTGCGGAGTCATTTGACTATCATCTATGAGGTCCATACGGTACCAGTGGGTCTTTTTCAAGATGTACTTCTCGTTCATGATATAGGTGTGGTAGGTAGCGCAAATCTTCTCGCCCAAAAGCACCTTCACCCTGCACTCTTCCTCCACCTCCCTCACGGCTGCCATTTCCGGCGTTTCCTTCTTCTCTAGTTTTCCCTTTGGGAAGTCCCATTTACCAAGGCGGTGAATCAGCAAAATCTGATCTCCCTTCTCCACCACACCACCCGCAGCCTCAACAATATTGAACTTTTCCTTCAGGTGATTGATGGTCGCCTTGCGCTTACTCACGGCAAATGTGACTGCATCAAGGTCTTTCAACTTCTTTTTTGTCATCAACTGAAGAAGCTTGTCTATGTCTTCTTTCGAAGCGTTGATCACAAGCACATCGTCTTGCAACTTTTTGGTATCGATGCCGCCTCGCTTTCCGTCAACGATATGGTTGTATTGCTCGAAGTTTTGCACTTCGTCGAGCTTTTTTATGGAGACAGGGATATCGTTGATGAAAATTTTCATGTTGCGATCTAAGGGAATTCAATAATGTAAATTCTCCTCAATATGAAAAAGTTTTTGCCAGGAATTCATTAAAAAAAATCTACTAGCCCGGACACACTGAATGAACATCGTAAGGCACCTTTCGGCTATTTCTTATTCGGGTCAATATTTAACTAAGAACAGAAATGGCAATTTTATCGAGTATGGTTACTTTTGACACATGAACATTAAAATTGCAGACCCTGCCGTTGCCGCCGCCACCGCCAAGCACTTGCTCAGCATTGGGGCAGTAAAGCTCAGCCCCGACAAGCCGTTTACCTGGGCTTCTGGTTGGAAATCGCCTATTTACTGCGACAACAGAATGACATTGTCCTACCCTGAAACAAGAAGTTTCATGAAGGAACAGTTAGTCAATCTTATCAAGAAGGAATTTCCCAGCGTCGGGGGTATTGCAGGAGTGGCCACCGCAGGCATTCCCCAGGGAGCACTTTTAGCTGACAGCCTTGATTTGCCCTTTTGCTATGTGCGCTCCAAGCCGAAAGACCATGGCATGGAAAATCTCATCGAGGGAAGGATAGAGACTGGCCAGAAAGTAGTTGTTGTCGAGGACCTAGTCTCAACTGGAGGCAGCTCACTGAAAGCTGTAGACGCCCTTAGAGGAGCCAAAGCGCAAGTGCTGGGCATGGCAGCCATTTTTACCTATGGTTTCCCTCAGGCCGAGCAAAACTTCGTCAGGGCCGAGGTAAACCTGGCTTGCCTGTGCGACTATGAGTCGCTGATTAAAGTAGCCAGCGATAATGGCTATATCAATGCCTCCCATGTGGCGTCGCTCGGAGCATGGAGAACTGACCCCGCCAACTGGAAAGCCTGAACCAATGGACTATAGCCTAACTTCGTCAGACCTCATTGTTGGTGTTAAAACACTTGGTGCAGAACTCTGTAGCATCAAAGGTGCCAGCAGTGGTGTAGAGTACGTCTGGCAGGCTAACCCAGCCGACTGGGGCAGGCACGCCCCTATTTTGTTTCCCATAGTGGGCAAGCTCAAAGGCGACAGCTATGAGTACATAGGGAAAACATACCATTTACCACAGCATGGCTTTGCAAGAGACCAGCCGTTTAGTCTGATAGAATCGACCACGTCAAAGTTGGTGTTCGAACTTACCTCAAATGACAAGCTGAAGCTTGTATATCCCTTCGACTTTTCATTGTCAGTAACGTATGAGCTCTCAGGAAACTCACTCCGAATTTCCTACGCAGTAAAAAACCCAGGCACTGGTCCCCTCCTCTATTCCGTTGGTGCCCATCCTGCATTTCGTATTCCTATTCATCCCAAAGCCAAAAGGTCGGACTACGAAATCCTTTTTGAAAAAGAAGAGGCAGTGGCTGTGCACCTAATTGACGGCGGACTGCTTTCTGGCAAAACCGGACCCCTTTCCCTTGAGCAAAACAGGCTGGCTATCAGTGACTCTCTGTTCGACAAAGATGCGCTTGTGTTTAAGGGGCTTGCCTCAAAAAAATTATCACTGGCAAAAGCCGGAGAGGCACCGTTCTTAAATTTCTATTTCGATGCTCCTTACTTTGGCATCTGGTCTAAGTCAGCCACATCTCAATTCGTGTGTCTTGAGCCATGGAACGGCATTGCTGACAGTGTCAGTCACAATCAGGCTTTAGAAAAAAAGGAGGGCATTCGCAGCCTGGCCGCTGGCGCAACCGAAACATTCGGCTTCACTGTCGAAATCGCCGGGTAAAACTGTCTTCCCAATGACCAACCAATCAGATTGGCGAACCGAACACAAACCCGGGAAGACCAGCCACGTTCGAGCTTGTATATAAAAAATATGAAGCTCTTTATATTCACTCTCCTTCTGTTTGTTTTTCAAATCGGTGTAGCTCAAGATGCAACTCAAAGGAAAAACAATTTCAACCTGACTAAAAATGGTGTTGCCCTATCTGGCTATGACCCGGTGAGCTACTTCAAAAGCCCGGAACCAAAAAAAGGCGAAGCGACATGGTCGTATACCTACAAAGGAATTACTTATTGGTTTAGCTCAGCTAGCAACCGCTCTGAGTTCGTTAATTCACCTGCGGCTTATGAACCGTCGTATGGCGGGTGGTGCGCCTATGCCCTCGGCACTTCCGGCGAAAAGGTAGAGGTAGATCCGCTCACCTACAAAATCTACCAGGGCAAACTGCTACTTTTCTACAACAGGCTTTTCACCAATACGCTCACTCTTTGGAACAAAGACGAGGGCACATTCTTTACAACAGCAGAGAAAAATTGGCCTTCTATAATTAATCATTGATTTTCTAGTACATTACTTAGACCAAAGAGGTGTAAAGGTGCAACTCTCATTTTTTCCTCTACAAAATAGCGGTAGTCGTCGAAATAAGCCGCACACAAAACCCTAATTCCTTAAGATTGTACATGACCGATGGAGATGGCTCCAGTATCCCGGTCGTATTATTGAAAAAGCTATGGATGGGAACAGAGAATGTCTTACCAAAAGTTGTCCTATGGCCTCTAGCTTTACATCATGAACCGCAGAATAGAGATTATCTACGTTGTTGACGATGACGACATTTATCAATACGCCGTCAAAAAGAAAATCCTGAAGCGTAAACTTTCTGCCGAGGTAAGTACTTTCAAGAACGGGAAGGACGCCATTCTGCATTTGGGTGAGGTGGTGAAGGTCGGCGGCCGTTTGCCAGACGTTATCTTCCTTGACCTGAACATGCCCATTATGGATGGCTGGGATTTTTTAAACGAATATGCCCGACTTCGGCCTCATGTGAATAAGAAAATTCTTCTTTACATCGTATCAAGTTCAATCCAGGATTCGGACATTGACCGGGCAAGAAGCATGTATGGCGTAACGGATTATATTGTAAAACCTATTGACGACGAACGCCTGGACGATATTTTGATTCCCGCTTAGCAAATTATATTTTCGGGTATCGCCGATTTTCTCTTTACATAAAAGAGAGAAAAGAGAAAGAATGTTTATTTTTCATTGCTTTTGAAAAATACATATTTCTAAGCTTGCTGATCGAACCTAACTATGATACTGAGTTTTTTCCTTCTCATTGTCGGATTTTTTGTTTTAATAAAAGGAGCTGATTTACTGGTAACGGGTGCCTCATCTCTAGCCAAGAGATACAATGTTCCTGAGTTGGCTATCGGACTCACCATTGTCGCATTTGGTACCTCTGCGCCAGAAATGGTGGTTAACGGAGTCGCTTCTTACGAGGGCCATACCGATGTGGTGTTGGGCAACGTAGTTGGCTCAAACATCTTCAACACTTTTTTCATTCTGGGGATAGCCGGTGTGGTCTATCCTCTCTCGGTGCAAAAGAGCACCGTTTTCAAAGAAATACCCTACTCTCTATTTGGGGGTTTACTCATCTTGTTTTTTGCCAACGACGTGCTCCTGAATATGGGAGACCAGAATATCATCAGTGTGGTGGAAGGAGTCATTTTGTTTGTCTTTTTCCTGCTGTTTCTGGTCTATGTCTTTTTCTCGATGAAGAAAGGTCAGGATTCATCAGGTGATGAACCGATCAAGGTCATTGCCATGCCAAAGACTATACTTTTTATGATTTTGGGGCTTATTGGCCTGACCATTGGCGGAAAGCTGGTTGTAAGCAATGCCATAGACATCGCCAGGTACCTTCAGGTGAGCGAGCAGCTGATTGGCCTCACCATTATGGCTGCCGGAACATCGCTGCCGGAGCTGGCCACCTCAGTGGTGGCAGCTACTCAAAAGAAAAGTGACCTGGCTGTCGGTAACATTGTCGGGTCTAACATCTTCAATATGTTTTTTGTGCTGTCTATCAGTTCTATGATCAACCCAATTCCCTACCCGACCATTTTCAATGTGGACATGATCACGTTTATGGCTGGCACTGTCATTCTGTTTATTGCCATGTTCACCGGCGAGAAGAAAATCCTGGATCGCTGGGAAGCCCTTATACTGCTGATGTTTTTCGTCTTTTACAACATGTATCTGGTGTATAGAGATCACCTGATTGGTGCTTAGGAGGTACCTGCCCGATTGCACAAGTGTTTAATCCTGGTCATCCTGCCCATGGAACAGGCTTGTATCGAAGTAAACTGTGTCAGAAAAGGACAACATTTCCCGACAAGAGCAAAACAAGAGGATCAATCAGTTCGAAAATAAGATAGCAGAGCGACCTTCCGGCCAATATTCCTGCACCAGCGCTAATGGAGGGCCACATCTGCCAATCTTAATAACAAATTAGTTTCTCCAGAAAAGGTAAACTGAGTAAAGGGCGTAGGCTGCCAGAAAGATCGCCGCTTCAACCCTATCAAGCTTGTTCCTTTTGAAAGTGAACATGGCTAGAAGCAGAGCCACCGTTCCAAGCATCAAAACAAACATGTCGGCATTCATTGTGGCATTGTAAGGTACCGGCCTGACAGTTCCGTTGATTCCCAAAATAAAAATGATGTTGAAGATGTTTGAGCCAACCACATTGCCAATAGCGATGTCGGTATTTCGCCGGTAAGCGGCCATGGCTGACGTCGCCAATTCCGGCAAAGAGGTGCCTGCTGCGAGCACTGTAAGGCCGATCAATTTTTCGCTCATTGAAAATGCCCGGGCAATATAGACGGCACTATCTGTCACCAATTTCCCTCCTAACACAAGCGCCGCAATACCTAACACCACAAAAACCACCGACAGCCATTTTGATAAAGTTTTCACCTCCTCGCCGTTGCTTGCCACCTCTTGCTCAAGTTTGGCTGTTTTCAGAATGTAAAACATAAAAAGGCCGAACAAAAGCAACAGAACTAACGCCTCCGTACGGCTCAAACTATTCTCCGGCGAGCCAAAAAACATCACGTCATTTACCAGAAAATAAAGGATGAGTGCACAGAAGAGCGAAAATGGGATTTCGTATCTGACCGTTGTCCGTTGAACAGAAAGCGGGTAAATGAGTCCGGCTACCCCCAAAATGAACAACAGATTAAACACATTACTCCCGATAATATTACCGTAGATGGCATCATTCATGCCCCTGACAGAGGAGAAAAGATTGACGGTCAACTCGGGGGTTGAAGTGCCGAAAGCTACAACTGTAAGACCGATGACCAGATTTGAAATTTTAAAGCCCCTTGCAAGAGACGAAGCGCCATTAACAAGATAGTCGGCACCCTTGATCAGCACAATGAAGCCGATGACCAGCAACGTGAAATTTAAAACCATGATATGATTGTTTAGCACTGCAAATGCAGCGCAGGTAAGAAAACTGACAGGCGCGTGAGTGGAGTGGCGGGCACGCAACTCCGTCTACTGAGTTATGGTGCCTTGGTCAGTGAGGAAATAAAGACACCCTTATCGACATAGACACGTGAGGCCTCTACTTGAAACAATGCAGTAAAGTACCCGTCGAGAGAAACCTTCGCCGCTTCATCTTCCTTTGACCACGTTCCCAGGGGAAATGAGGATTTTTGAACGGCATGCTGGCCTGTAGAGTAAGCCACAAAGTTATAATCCACCGCTACCTTGTAGTGCTCCCCTGCACTTCGGCTTGCATAATAAGAATGACTGAGAAATACAGGGAATATTATAACCTGCAAGAAGAAAAAAAGAAAGACAACTACTGAAGTAACCTGAAGAATGGTCTTCATATAATCAAAATAGTGAACCAAATGTACTTGGAAATGCCCGATAATTTTGTGGTCACAAGAATATTTATTTCAAAGAATATATTAAATGAATGAACATTCATTTATATTTGTGATGTATGAGAATCAGGGACGAAGCCAAAGAAAAGTTGATACGGGAAAAGGCCCTTGAAATGATCGCTAAACAAGGATTTGAGGGCTTAAGTATGCAAAAACTGGCCAAAGCGGCCGGCGTATCACCTGCCACGATCTACATCTATTTCAAAGACAGGGACGACCTCATCCTGCAACTTTGTAAAGAGGAAGGCACAAAAATGATAGAAGCCACCTTCGATGGTTTTGACCCTGAGATGCATTTCGAAGAAGGCCTGAGCATTCAGTGGAAGAACAGGTACCGCTACTGGCTCGAAAACCCAATGAGTGGGCAGTTTCTCGAGCAAGTGAAGCATTCTCCGCCTTATGAAGCTTTTTTTGGTCAGGATAAGGTGTTTCCGAGGTTAATGGGGCATTTCATGGCCAATGCTGTCGCCCGAAAAGAAGTGATTCCGTTGCCAGCTGAAGTGTATTGGTCGGTTGCATTTGCTCCCCTCTACCAGCTCATTAAATTTCATCTGGCCGGAAAAGGATTGGGCAACAGAGGCCCATTTCTTCTCGATGAATCAAAACTGGAGATGGCGCTGGCTTTGGTGTTAAAAGCGCTTAAACCATAAAATGAAAACAATTTAAAGTAATTCTTAAGTACAATCGTCTATCATTCAGAGGACTAATTTTTTGCTATGAATTCTACCGTTACCAACGAGATTCTTGTTTTTAAAACCAACATCCGCTACAAAAAAGATGTGAACAAGGTTTCACCTTTACTGGAATCGGATAGTAGAGTCATGGAGTGGAATGTGGATCAAATGGATATAGACAATGTGCTAAGGATTGCTTCGGATGAACTTCATCCAACAGAAGTAATAACCATGATCCAAACAGCCGGGTATTTTTGCGAGGAGCTGCCCGACTGATTCAAACTCCAATATTGAATGACAAAAGACTCATCTCCCAGAAAAAAGATATTTACCAGGTACGAAACCTTTATCATTGCCATACTGGCAATTATTCAATTTACTGTCATCCTTGACTTTATGGTGTTGTCACCACTGGGTGCCATGCTGCTAGTGGAGCTTGATATCACCACCTCTCAGTTTGGGCTCGTGGTGTCGGCCTATGCTTTCAGTGCCGGGATCTCAGGTTTGCTGGCGGCTGGCTTTGCTGACAAGTTCGACAGAAAGAAGTTGCTGCTTTTCTTTTACTCCGGCTTCACTATTGGTACGTTGCTCTGCGGTGTGGCTCCTAACTATCACTTTCTTCTTGCCGCCAGAATCGTCACAGGCATCTTCGGCGGTGTGCTGGGCTCGGTGGTTTTTGCCATCATCACCGATCTTTTCAAGCTAGAAGTGAGAGGTCGTGTGATGGGTTTTGTGCAAATGGCATTTGCCAGCAGCCAGGTACTTGGATTGCCGGTAGGCCTTTATGTCGCTAACCTTTGGGGGTGGCACTCTCCCTTTATTCTGATCGTGGGGCTGGCGATTGCCACCGCCACTGTCATCATCTTTTTCATGAAGCCTGTCGATGAGCACCTGAAGCTTCAAACGCCAGGCAATCCGTTCAAGCACCTCTATAAAACGGTTTCCCAGCCCATTTACCTGAAGGCCTTCGGTGCCACCGCCCTTCTAGCCACTGGCGGTTTCATGCTTATGCCATTCGGTAGCACATTTGGCGTTAACAACCTGGGCATCACACTCGAGCAGCTTCCATTGGTATACATGCTTACAGGCATCAGCACCATCATGGTAGGGCCACTGGCCGGGAAGCTGAGCGACCTTTATGGCAAGTACAAAATATTCACCATTGGTACTTTCATAGGGATTGCTACGATCCTAATCTATTGCAACCTTGGCATTACCCCTCTTTGGGTTGTGATCATGATCAATATCGCCATCTTCATAGGCATCACTGCCAGAATGATTTCTGCATCTGCTTTGATGACAGCCATTCCCGAACCAAAGGAGCGTGGCGCTTTCATGGGAGTAAATTCTTCTATTCAGCAAATATCCGGAGGTTTTGCCTCTGCACTGGCTGGCATTATTGTTATACAAACACCTGCCGGGCCGCTTGAACGATACGACTTGCTTGGCTATGTGGTCACCGGCACCATGATTGTTACAATTCTGATGATGGGCGTGATCAACAAGATCGTGAAGGAGAAGGTGAAGCGGCAAATTCAAGCAGCCTAGCACCCGAATCAACTTGATCCTCCACAAGGTTTACCGCCACGAATTCTATAATTTGGTATAAACCAATGATCTTGTTATGGAAAGAATAGTGGTAGTTTGCTATCGACCTAAGCCTGGCAAGGACAAAATCCTTGAAAAGCTGGTGAAAAACCATGTGCCCGCTTTGAAGCGAGAAGGCCTGGTGAGTGACAGGCTCCCAGTGATGATGAAATCGAAAGACGGAACTGTTATTGAGGTTTTTGGCTGGAAGTCGGCCGAAGCCATACAAACTGCCCATTCTAATCCGGTTGTGCAGGAGATGTGGGAAAAATTTCAGGAAGCTTGTGACTATGAAATACCTGTGAACATAGAAGAGTTCAACGGCATATTTTCTGAGTTCAGCCCCCTGTAGTCAAACAATTTGGAGCGAGTTGTGTCAAAAGAGCTTACGCATGCTCAATCACTCCCATTCCAAACAAAGCAAAATCGTATTTAACAGGATCCACAGGATCCATTTGCCGCAGGTTGTGAGTGAGCTCCAAAGCTGTTTGCCAATCGGTTTGCTTTCGGGTGATCAATCCGAAACTTCTGGCCACCCTGTCCACGTGCAAGTCGCACGGACAAACAAGCTGCGAGGGCCTGATGGTTTTCCACAAGCCAAAATCAACACCCCGGTCGTCCTTTCTTACCATCCAGCGCAGAAACATGTTGATACGCTTGCAGGCGCTTTTCCTTTTTGGCGTCGCAATGTGTTTCCTGGTGCGCTGTGGAAAGTCGGGAAGGTTGAAGAACAAATCATGAAAACCGATCAGCCCATTTTCAATCGTCTCATCGCCAGGCTTCATCGAATTTGAGAAAGCACTCTCAAGGCTGTTGTGGCTGGCATAGTGCTCACGAAAGAACTGAATAAAGTAAAGTAGATCCGTTGTGTTGAACGTGCGGTGCTTGAACTTTAGCAAGGCCTTCAAATCGTCGTCGCTGTGATGCAGGATAAATTGATGGGGTGCATTATCCATCAGGCTAAATAACTCCCTGCACTTGTTGATGATAGTGACCCGCTGCCCCCAGGCCAGAGTGGCAGCAAAGAATCCAGTGATCTCAATGTCCTGCTTGGTGGTGAAGCTATGGGGAATGCAAACCGGATCCTTTTCTATGAAAAAGGAGCGATTGTACTCATCCACCTTTTGATCGAGTAGCGTTTTAAGTTCTTTAATGTCGATCATTCGGCGCTCCGCTTATTTAGATAAGTCAACAGATCAGCTGTGGTTATTACATTGGAAACACCCTTCTTCAGTAGTCCTCTATATAACTTCTTGTCTCCTGTCCAGAGTTTAGCGTCAGGAACGTTACTGGCCATTGCTACAAATAACAAATCATCGGCATCTATGTCTTTAACGATATCATAGGCGGACTTCAAAGAAGAGTTTGACAAAAAGCTATCTGACAAAAAAGTGATGTCACTAGTCACGGTAGCAATCAGTTCGGATAATTCATCGCTACCTAGATTCGTCAATGTTAATAGCTTCGGGAAGTGGCTCTCAATTTCGACAAACAAGTATTCAGAAGAGTAGAATTCAAGGATTGCTTTTGAGTGAATGAGAAGACGGCCAATATTTCCTGATGAGTTTAAGATACCAATAAAAACAATATTAGTATCAACTATTATCTTCATTTAGAAATTTTGACTTATTACTCTCAAACCAGCTTTTGTTAATCGACTTTGCCAATTTATCAACCTCAACCTGCTTAACTTTGAACTTTGAAGTAATTTCCTGATAGCGCAAATAGCGTAAAAAATCTTCTATCTCTTCCACATTGACGGTTGAAGGTAGCCTGATAATTAATTCGTCTTTTGTTTTTTCAATGACCATATCTCCAAATATTTATTAAGATAAGAGAATTAAAGACGAGAATTACCAGACTTCAGCCTTATTCTCACTATCAATCTTTCAGTTACGGAACATAAGACACTTCAACGGGCACTTTCGGGTCAACTGATTCAAGCCTTTGAAAAGCTTTTTCCGAAAGCCTGATCAGCACCTTGTTGTTCGCTCCAGTGTCAGGCAGTTTACCCACTACCCTTACATAAATCGATCTGCCGTTCATTCTGTTCTTCACTTCCAGAATGGCACCGATGGGCGCAGTACGGTGCAGCGCCAGAAACTTCCTTGTTTCAGGCGAGTTTTCAATCACCATAGCAAAGCCCTCTTCTACCACTTTTTCGTAGCCCGCCACCGAGGCCGTATCTCTGGTATAGCCTTGCTTGTTGATCTGCTTCAGCGAACCATTGCTGGCCTCGCTTACCACAAGTTCCTTTTTCTTCTCTCTCGTCGGTGTTTCTTCCACAACCACTACGGGTGCCTTAATAGTTGCCGGCTTCCCAATGGCCAGCTCCTGCCCCACCGACAGGCTGTTGCCCTTGAGGTCGTTCCATTTTTTGATATCGTCTACAGACACATCGTATTTCTGCGAAATACTAAAAAGCGTTTCGGAAGGTGCTACGGTATGATAAGTCAGCTGAGGATTTTTCGGGGTGGCAGGCTCAGCTTTAACAGGGGCTGTCTGCTCCACCGGCTTTTGGCCTTTCTTTACCACCAGCTGCTGTCCGGTACTTAGCTCGTTGCTTGTCAGGTTATTCAGCCGTTTGATTTCATCCACACTCACATCATATTGCCTCGAAATAGCATACAGCGTCTGACCTGCTTCAACGGTGTGATAAAGCTGCCCCGAAGTCGAGTTTTGATTCATACTCTTTGGGACATCTCCCTTCCAGGGGATAGCGATTTCCTGGCCTATAGCTACACTATTGCCGCTAAGGTTGTTGGTTTTGGAAATTTCTTCTACGCTTGATTGGTATCGCCTCGAAATGGCGTATAGCGTTTCTCCCTGTCCAACCCTATGAATAACAAACTGCTTACCCTCTCTTTTTTCCAGGCGCACAGAGTCCATCTCCGCTCCAAATGAGAGGTTGGTGATCATGGTCAATAAAAAGACAGCCTTAAGCACCCTCAAATAATTCATAAACAATAAGTTGCGTTTTGTTTGACACAAATATCAATCTATTCTTCAGTACAAAGAAAGTATCAGCCGCAAATGCATCCAATCCAGTGCCAATTTTTTCTTCGATCACAATATTCCCTTCAGAATCAATCACGGATAGCACATTTGCATAAGAGCTTCCCTCTGAATAAAACCAGGAAATAACGATCAGGTCTTCTACTTCCAGGTAGTCACAAGCACCAACGGCTTTTACGTTGAAGTAATTGGCAATGAATGACTTAATAGTTTCCAAATGTGGTGACTCACTATCGTAGTGCGTTGGGTATTTGGCTTTTATCGATTGCTCCTGCCCATTAGATTTGTCTACCAAATCGGTCGCAAGCTCCTGCCCGGAATTAATTTCGTAGTGCTTCACAATACTTTCACTTTCACCGTGCTGCTTACCAGAAACTGACAGGCTATTCAATTGTAGCAGTTGAAAATTTTGCAGCCACCATTGTACCTCCATAGATTCTATGTTGATCGCTAAAAGTCCCTGCTTCTCCGGTTGCTGGCTATCATGGTACTGTTTTATCAACAACAGGTTGTCTTTTATCGTTACAATACTCATCCACCACTCTTCCTCGAATGCATAACGATCAAACACCAGAATTTGTGTATGAAGGTCCAGCAAAGAAAAGCTCACAGACGCTTCCTTCAGGTCACGTAGCTCCAGGGCCAGCAATCCTTTTTCCGGTTCAAGCGCCATTTGCCAGATGGGCTGTTCAAAATCATGGATAAAAATGGGTGATAAGCGTTCCGACACTTCTATTTGATTAACTTTACGTAAAACTATAGGTAATATGAACCTATTGAAATTGATGAACAAAAAAAGCGTACTTATCCTCCTGATGGCTTTGCCTTTTTTGGGGCTTGCCCAACAAAAGCAAACCAAAGTATTAAGAGTGCTATTGGCGGCAGAAATTGATCCACGCACCAACCGGCTGATGGAGCTTGCGCTCAACCAGGCCACTGAAGACTCAGTTGACTATGTGGTGATTGAAATGGACACCTACGGAGGTGCACTTACCGATGCTGATGAGATCAGGACAAGGGTGCTTGATTTCGAGAGGCCCGTTTACGTTTACATCAACAAAGATGCGGCTTCTGCCGGTGCATTGATTTCTATTGCCTGCGACAGTATCTATATGGCCAAAGCTGCCAGCATTGGTGCGGCAACGGTTGTGACTTCGGATGGTGCCGCCGCCCCTGATAAGTACCAAAGCTATATGCGCTCTATCATGCGGTCTACCGCTGAGGCCAACGGCCGTGACCCACGGATAGCTGAGGCCATGGTAGATGAAACGCTGGAGTTTGATAGCATCACGCAGGCAGGCAAGGTGCTTACATTTTCAACCAGCGAGGCCATTAAAAATGGCTACTGCGAAGCCCAGGTCAGCAGCATTGATGAAATAATGGAACGCTCGGGAGTAACCGATTACGAGCTCATCGATTTCAAGCTGGATGCTACTGATAAGATCATCGCCCTGTTTCTCAACCCCTTTATTTCAGGCATCCTCATACTGATCATTATCGGTGGAATCTATTTCGAGCTACAAACACCAGGTGTAGGCTTTCCTATTGTAGCAGCCATTATTGCGGCTACGCTCTATTTTGTGCCCTATTACCTCAATGGCCTGGCGGAAAACTGGGAAATTATTATGTTTTTCATAGGCGTGCTGCTGATAGCCGCCGAAATCTTCGTCATCCCCGGCTTCGGGGTAGCAGGTGTGGCTGGTATTATCTTCACCCTGGGTGCCCTTATTTTGGTAATGGTCAACAACGACAACCTTGATTTCTCTTTCGTTGAATTAGACAGCCTCCTTATTGCTTCCGTCACAGCCATTATTGGCATCATGGGAAGTATTGTCCTCATGTTTTTTGGTGGAGCCCGGCTCAGTCAGTCGAAAGTATTCAACAGAGTGGCCCTGGGAACCAGCATGGACAGAAGTGCTGGCTACACCTCCAGCTTTATGAAAGAGCCGATGGTAGGCAAGACCGGAGAGGCCCACACCATATTAAGACCCAGCGGCAAGGTATTGATCGACGGCGATGTATTCGACGCTTTTACCCGGGGCAACTACATCGACAAGGGCGCCAGAATTGTGGTAATATCTGACGAGGGAACTTCACTGAAAGTTAAAGAGGTTGAATAGTTTTTGCCGATAACTCCAAAAACCTGCTCTATGCCTAACATCCTTGGTGTAATCCCAGCCCGTTATGCTTCCACCCGGTTTCCAGGCAAACCTTTGATTGACCTGGCTGGCAAGTCAATGATCCAAAGGGTGTATGAGCAAGCCTGCAAAGCGAAGCTCCTGAGTCGGGTGGTAGTGGCAACGGACGATGAAAGAATTTTGCTCCACCTGCAAAACCTGGGCCTTGAGGTGGTTATGACCTCGACTAATCATACCAACGGCACTGAAAGGTGCCTGGAAGCGTTGCAACTAACTGAAGGTGACTTTGAGTATGTGATCAATATACAAGGGGATGAGCCCTTTATCAATCCGCAACAGATTGATACATTGGCAGGTATTCTGAATGGAAAAGTGCAGCTAGGAACGCTCATCAAAAGAATAACCGATCCAGCCGTGCTCGATTCTCCAAATATTGTTAAGGTGGTGTTTAACAGAAAAATGGAGGCACTGCTTTTCAGCAGATCGTGCATTCCGCACTTGCGGGGGGTTAGTAACCAAGACCGGTTGTCGCAATTCACTTTTTACAAACACATTGGTATTTATGCCTACCGTGTCGATGCCCTTGCGGCCATCACTCACCTGCAGCCCTCCCCTCTCGAAAAAGCGGAGTCGCTGGAGCAGTTGCGCTGGCTGGAAAACGGCTACAAAATAAAGGTGGTGGAAACCGAACTTGAAACGCTGGGAATAGACGCCCCAGAGGATGTGGAGAAAGCTTTGAAACATTATAATGTTTAACCAAATCAAGTCAACGATGGGAACCCTCGGGGTTGCAGTTTCAACACCCAGTACCTAATTTAGTTACCGACCAACCGACCCAGCATGCGACGGAGACGTAAGCAAAACGCCTGTTTGAACTGCGGCTATCCGCTCAATAGTGAGATTTACAATTACTGCCCGTCCTGCGGACAAGAAAACACCAATATCAATATCTCTTTTGGTCAGCTTCTCTACGATTTTTTTAACAATGCCTTCTCCTTCGATAGCCGGTTCACCAACTCACTAGTGCCTTTTTTCTTCAAACCCGGGTGGCTTACCCAGAAGTTCAACGAAGGAAAAAGAGCCTCCTATGCTAATCCTGTCCGGCTCTATCTGGTCATCAGCCTTTTCTTCTTCTTCGTTCTCAATTTGGTGGGCAAAAAAATCACGAGAGATATAGAAAAAAGCCTTGTCGAGCAGGAAGTAGCAAGACCTGATACGAAGTTTTCGTTTGGCCCTAACCTTCTCAATGGCAGCGACAGCCTGCATATAATGGACAGCATAAGAGCTGAAATGGGCGAATTAGAAAGAGCTAAGGAACTAACTAAAGACAGCACTGAGCTGGCACTGCGAAAAAAATCCCTTGACCCCATTAAAATCAATCTTTCGGATGAGGAAGACAATTTTTTCGGAATAAGCTCCGAGAATTGGGAAGTGTACAACCGGTTAAAAGACGACAGGAAGTTGACTGATGACATGCTCTTCGATAGCCTGAAATTGGAGAACAATAGCACTTCTGAACGCTTCGTTGTCAGGCAAATAATCAGGATAAATAGAGCGGATAAACAAACCCTGTTAGAGTTTGTTACAAAAAATCTACCGATCCTCATGTTTATCATGCTGCCCATTTTTGCTTTGATACTCAAAGTGCTTTATATCCGTCGCAACATCCTCTATGTTAATCATCTTATGCATGCCATCCACCTTCATAGCTTTGCCTACATCATTTATGGCATCGGTATGTTTGCCGTCGCCATGTACGACAATACCGACGTTTTGGAGGACTGGATCACTACCGTTAGCTTTCTGATAGTAACCGTCTATTCTTACCTGTCCTTCCTCAGGGTATATGAGCAGGGTTGGTTCAAAACACTTACCAAGTTCTGGCTCCTTGGCTGGATCTATTTTTGGTCTTTGTTTATGGGAGTAATGGTAGAGATGACTGTTTCCTTTTTGCTATTCTAAGTCGCAGCTCGCTGTTAAATTGTGTCTTACCTAAACCAAACCTTTATGAAATCCTTCTTTCCTCTGGCATTCATCATTCTGCTGGCTAGTTGTCAACCCACTTCGCCACCAGCAGAAACGGAAGCTCAACACTCCGCTGAAATCAGCAGCTTCGACCGTTCCTTTAAGCCTGCGGTATTTACAGAAACCAATAGGGTGCAAAGAGTAGTTGCACTGGGGCCGGAAATCGAAGCTTTGCTTCAGCAGACCGCCAAAGACAATCACTACCCAGGCATGGTGTATGGCATTGTCATGGAAGGGAAATTAGTTTGGTCGAGTTCCTATGGTATCGTCAATACCGGCAACAAAGTACCAGTCTCAACCAAGTCTCTTTTCAAAATAGCCTCTATGAGCAAAAGTTTTACTGCCATGGCTATTATGAAGCTGGTGGAAATGGGCAAACTCGAACTTGATGATGAAGCCGCTGCCTATATGCCAGAAATGAAAAATCTGGTATACCTCACAAAAGACGCCACACCCATCACCATCGAAAACCTGCTCACAATGACAGCGGGCTTTCCCGAGGACAACCCCTGGGGAGACAGACAGCTGGAAGACACCCCAGAAGAATTGCAAGCCCTAGTGGCAGAAGGCCTGAGTTTCTCCAATATCCCCTCCTTTGGCTATGAGTACAGCAACACCGGCTTTGCAATTCTGGGGCAGATCATCAGCAATGTATCAGGCCAACCTTATCAGGAATTCATTAATGAGAACATTTTTAAGCCACTCGGTATGAACAATACCTACTGGGAGTTTGAGGGGCTTCCTGAAGACCTGCTGGCGTTGGGCTACCGCTGGGAAGATGAACAATGGAAGCCGGAGCCTCTGTTGCACGACGGTGCCTTTGGCTGCATGGGCGGGCTCATCACCTCTCTGGACGACTTCAGCAAATACGTGGCCTATCACCTTTCCGCCTATCCACCAAAAAACGATGACGAGTATGGCCCCGTAAAGCGCAGCTCTCTCAGAAGCATGCACAAACCCAAAGAACCAAGCCTGATGGCTAACGCCAGGGATGCTGATGGAAATACCTGTCCGATGATCAGCGGTTATGGCTATGGATTGAGTGCCCGAAAAGATTGTAACGCCGTGGTGTACATCCGGCACAGCGGTGGGCTGCCTGGTTTTGGCAGTGACTATCGTTTTTATCCTGAATATGACCTGGGCATCATTTCCTTCGCCAACCGCACTTATGCAGGCGCTGGCGCCATCAACAATGAGGTCGCCAACCTGATATTCAAAAAAGCCGGCCTCCAGCCCAGGATATTGCCAGCTTCTGATATTCTCCTGGCCGCCCAGACAAAAGTGGCCAGTTGGCTACAGACCAACGAAGCAGGTGTTGAAGAAGCGCTTTTTGCGGAAAATTTCTTCCTGGATTTTTCCAGAGACAGACGTATCAAAGAATACAATCAGGCCCTGGCTCCTATAGGTAATGTCACTAAAGTGGGGGAAATGAAAGCCATCAACCAGCTCAGGGGTGTTTTTACCCTCACAGGCGAAAACGGGAGTGCAGAAGTTTTCTTCACTATGTCTCCTGAAAAGACACCAAAAGTACAGCAGCTGGATGTTCGACTGAAGGAATGAAATAGGGATTTGGTGCCACCAGCTGCGCTGTGGGCACCAAATCTCTCACGAATGGATTTCTTTCAAGGCCTCTTTGTTGGCGGCAATAATCTTGTCAGCTAGTTCTTCAGTGATGGCAGTAGAGATAAACAGTGTTTCATACTGTGAAGGTGCGAGGTAGATACCCTTTTCAAGCATTTTTTGAAAATACTTGCCAAACATAGTGGTATTACTGGTCTTGGCGGAGTCGAAGTTTACCACGTCAGAATTGGTAAAAAACAGACTGAACATGCTACCAACGTGATTGATGGTATGCAGCAAGCCGAGTGACTCCAGGTTGTGTCTAAAGCCGTCTACAATTCGCTGCGTAATCTTGTTCAGGTAAGTGTAGGTCTCGGGGTGCTCGTTCAGGTAGGTAAGCATCGCCTTGCCGGCTGCCATGGCAATAGGATTGCCCGACAAAGTGCCCGCCTGGTAAACCGGTCCGGCCGGGCTCACATAGTTCATGATTTCAGCACGACCCCCATAGGCACCAACAGGCATGCCACCACCGATGATTTTACCCATAGTGGTGAGATCGGGAGTGATGCCGAATATTTCCTGTGCCCCGCCCTTTGCCAGGCGGAAACCGGTCATCACTTCGTCGAATATCAAAAGAATGCCTTCCTGATCGCAAAGCTTACGCAGCCCTTCCAGAAACCCCTGCGCAGGCAGTACGCAGCCCATATTACCAACTACGGGCTCTAAAATAATGGCCGCAATAGTCCCTTTATTCTTCGCAACCAGCGTTTCCACAGCCGCCAGGTCATTGAAAGGTGCCGTTAACGTGTCTTTGGCAGTTCCTTCAGTTACGCCCGGGCTATCGGGCGTTCCCATGGTTACTGCACCACTTCCTGCGGCAATCAAAAACGAATCGCCATGGCCATGGTAGCAACCTTCAAACTTGATGATTTTGTCTCTCCCTGTGAATCCACGAGCCACCCTTACTGCCGACATGGTAGCTTCAGTACCCGAGTTAACCATTCGCACCTTCTCAATGGAAGGCACCATATGTGAAATCAGCTCCGCAATTTCCACCTCAGCTTTCGTAGGCGCTCCAAATGAAAATGATTTACCGATGGCATTTCTTACGGCCTCTTCAATCATCTCATTGGCGTGGCCTAAAATCATTGGCCCCCATGAGTTGATCATTTCTATGTACTTGTTGCCATCTTCATCATAAAGATAGGCTCCCTTGGCTGACTTGATAAATAGTGGGTTGCCCCCTACTGCTTTAAATGCCCTTACCGGAGAATTTACGCCACCTGGAATTACCTTTTGTGCCCTGTCAAAGAGCGCTGCACTGCTAGATCTGTTCAACCTCATACTGCTACTTAACTTCCTTCACTAATTGGTTATTCTCTAACTTCAGAAAAGTCACCACTTGATTATCGTTGTGGAATCCATATTCGAAACCAGATGTAAATACCCCTTCCACTATCTTACCCTCTGGCAGGCCTGCCTGAAAATAGTTGCCATTGGCATGCATCAAGCCTCCAAAAACCATAGTCATTTCGTAACCTAACGAAGCATATACCGATGGCGGTGCTTTGTATTTTCTCATATAGTTTCCGCTAAACGACTGGTAGGTTGCCCGGCTCTTGTCTATGAATACAGGTGATATAAATACCGCATTGATCCTTTCCACCTGGTCATAATTTACCTGGGGAATATCCAACCAGTCTTCCCTGCCAATCACAGGGATTTTATCAGGACGAATTTCTACTGCGCTGATCGTATTGGTGGCGAAAAGAGGATTAGACGAAGCAATCATAATGTGGCCGATACTGTCTCGTTTGATACCCCACACCTCCTCATGATAAACCAGAGAATCCTTGCCATATGTCTTCTGCTTGGACTTCACAATGTATTTCTCAGGATACAACAGCATGGTATCCAATTTTTCCTGGGTCTTTATCTCAACTTCCTTCTTGAAGCTCAGTGTGTCGATAAGATAGTGGGCTTCACTCGACCTCAAGGGCTTCACTTTCAGCACATTGAACTCATTATCTCTCAACTGCTGGGCATAAAGCACTGCTGCAAGTGAGTCTCTGTTGTCGTTGGGCTTGTATTCATAAAAAACAAGTGCGTTCTTATTAGCCTGAAATTTCTCTATCGCATATTCTGCTGCCTTTAAAGACTGGGTCAGGTAGGTTGGTCGAAGTAGAAACGAAAACGGATTGCCTGCCATCACGTCCGGATTGGCCGACACCGGGTTGATCATATTGATCTTATTGGCAAAGGAAAAATCTGACACCAGCTTACTGGGTTCGGGGTAAAGCGGCCCAATAATCAAATCCATTCTTTTCAGCTCCTCTTTTTGGAGTAGTTTGGATGTAACGGTACCGTTCCTTCTGGTATCGTAGGCGTGAACAATCACTTTTTTCTTCTCGCTATTGAGCTTTTCTGTTGCCAGGAGAATTCCTGTATAGAGTTCGGTGACAAAGTCGGCCCGTGGGTTAGCTTTGCTTTCATCCAATGAGGAGAACATAAAAGGCAGCATTACTGCCACATGATACTCGCTCTTTTTAACAGACTTGCTCAGGTCAACCAGGCCAAATGATTCCACGGGCAGATCAAACTTCTCTACTATCTCCCTCACCAGGGCCTGATCAAGCGTATTGCCCGGGTCACTCATGATACTTCTTGCCAACCAGGACGCTACGATAGTATCCTGACTGTAGGTATTGTACAATACTTTTAGTTGATTGAGGCTATCAATTTTGGAGATGTATTTTGTTTTGAGAAGCTTAATTTCGCCGGACATGGCCGGGCTTTTCACCCTTTTCAAATAATCAAGGGCAGCGGCAGGCTGATTCTGCTCAAAGTATCCTGTGGCCAGCCAATAGTAAGCCTCGTCCAACTTTTCCCAGGATGGGAATCGTTGCGTCAGCTCCAAAAACAAATTGCGGCTGTTTTCTGATTGCCCAAGCTTGTAAGCCGACAGTGCATTGTAAAATGAAGCGTAGGCAGCATAGGGATTATCTGGAGCAGGCAGCATCACCTTCCTGAATGATTGCATGGCCAACTCATAGCGTCCCTCCCGAAAGAGTTCCTTACCAAAAGTAAAATTGGTCTTGAGATCCTGTGCATTCGTATAAAGCGCACAGAAAGACAAAAGAAAGACTATTAGAAACTGTCTAAAAATAGCTGGATATCGCATGTTGATTATTCCCATTCAATGGTTGCAGGTGGCTTAGAGCTGATGTCGTACACCACTCTGTTAACCCCCTTTACTTTATTGATAATTTCACTCGATATTTCTCCCAGGAATTCATAAGGCAGGTGGCAAAAATCGGCAGTCATGCCGTCGACACTAGTTACTGCCCTTAAAGCTACTACATTTTCATAAGTTCTTTCGTCGCCCATCACACCTACTGCCTGAATCGGCGTAAGCATAGCGCCTGCCTGCCATACCTGGTCGTACAAACCATGGTCTTTGAGGCCCTGCACAAAGATATGATCCACCTCTTGTAGCACCCTGACCTTTTCAGCGGTGATCTCACTCAAGATTCTGATCCCCAATCCCGGGCCGGGGAAGGGATGGCGGCCCAAAATATTGGGGTCAATCTCCAGCGTGCGTCCTACATTCCTCACCTCATCTTTGAACAAGGTATTGAGCGGTTCCACCACCTTCATTTTCATTTTGTCGGGCAAACCACCCACATTGTGGTGCGACTTGATGGTGGCGGAAGGCCCTTTTACCGAAACGGACTCGATCACATCTGGATATATGGTGCCCTGACCAAGCCACTTCACGTCCTGAATTTTGTGCGCCTCTTCGTCAAATACCTCAATAAACGCCCGGCCAATCGCTTTCCGCTTTTGCTCAGGCTCTGTCAATCCTTTAAGCGCTGCATAAAAACGTTGTGAAGCGTCTACACCCTTCACATTCAGGCCCATGTGCTTGTAAGACTCAAGTACGCTAGCGAATTCGTTCTTACGAAGGAGCCCGTTATCAACAAAGATACAATGCAGGTTCTTACCAATAGCTTTGTGGATCAGCATGGCAGCCACTGAAGAGTCCACACCGCCGGAAAGTCCCATAACCACCTTATCATTGCCCAGTTTGGCTTTCAATTCAGCCACTGTGGTTTCCACGAAGATGTCTGGTGTCCAGTCCTGACTGCAACCGCAGATGTGCACAACAAAATTGCGAAGCAGCGTTTTGCCCTCGGTGGTATGTGTCACTTCGGGGTGGAACTGAATACCGTAAACTGGCTCATTCTTCAACTTGAATGCCGCCACATTTACCGACGGGGTGCTGGCTATAACCTCATACTTGTCAGGTATGCTTGCTATGGTGTCGGCATGCGACATCCACACTTGCGAGTTAAGCGTAATTTCTTTCAGCAGGTCGTGGTGCGAATCTACCTTGCTAAGCCTGGCCCTGCCATATTCTCTGATTTCTGAGGGAAGAACATTGCCTCCACTCTTTTTTGCCATGAGCTGCGCACCATAGCAAACGCCTAACAATGGCACCTTGGAAGAATAAAAGTCAATATCTATGTCAGGCGATCCCTCATCTCTTACCGAGCAGGGGCTACCAGAAAGAATGACGCCTTTTATGTCGTCGCTCCACTCAGGAAGGTGGTTGTAGGGGTGTATTTCGCAGTAAACATTGAGCTCCCGAACCCGGCGAGCGATGAGTTGCGTGTATTGAGATCCGAAGTCGAGGATCAGAATCATTTCAGCCATCCGCAAAAATAATACGGGGGGTTAGTTTAAACTAGTTTTTGGATGGGAAAGTCGGGAGGAAAATGGAAGTGGCAGATTGAGAGGTGCGAAAGTTTGAGAGTGATGAGTAAAGCGTATCAAAGTGAGAAGTGGCAGCGTTCAGGAATCGGGAAAGCAGTTTGAAGACCGAGGATCGAAGTAAGCGGCTGCTGCAATATCAAAAGAGAGTGGCGAGCTGAAAAGTGGTAGTACGATCCGTGGGAGACAATATTCACTTAGGGGCATTGGCTATTTCAAATAAGCGACCCTAATTGCTGTGAAAGGGCACTTTTCATATTAAAGCTTTATATTTAAGCATGAAAAATCTTCTGCTTTTTTTCGGAGTTGGCTTGTTCATGGTGCTCGCCTCCTATTCTTCACCAGAAACATATTCCTGTAAGGATGAAGTAAAGAAGCTCATGGTGGTAAACGACTCATTGAAGGCAGAAATTCAAAAAGCTTTGGCTATTGTGGAGGCGAGGAGACGTGAGGCTGAGCAACAGACACTAATAGCCGAAAAGCAGAGAGCAATTGCCGATCAATCTCAGGAAGAAGCGCTCATCCAGGCGGAAAGAGCGGTTCAGGCAAATGCTGAGGCTGTTAGGCAAGCAGCTTTGGCCAACGATTACAAAAAGCAGCTTGAGGCCTGTCAAAAGAAAAACTAGAACTAAACCATTATGAAACTCTGGGTGAAAATTATCATCGGTGTTCAAACCGTCATTATTGTATTTTTCTACATCTTTTCCAGTATTAAAGCAAAAGAAGCAGAACGCACTACAGCCCTGCTGATCGGGCAGGAAACTTTGCTCGTTCAGGCGCAGCAGGAGGCTGAGCTACAAGCAGAATTGGCCCTGAAGAACGCTGCAGTAGCTCAAAGACAAGCTGACCTTGCCAGGCAAGCACTTGAAGCTTGCGAGAACAGCAAGTAGAAACATCACCACTAAACCATTAACACAATGAAACTTTGGGCAAAAATCACCATCGGCATCCAAGTGCTTATCATTATCCTTTTTGCTATTTACTCCTCTCTCAAAGCGAATGAAGCATCCACGTTCCTGAACCTATTGAGGGAGCAAGAAGCACTGCTGGTTCGGGCTGAACTGGAAGCTGAAAAGCAAACTGAAATAGCGATAAGTGCTCAAGCCGAGGCCGAACAACAACGAATGATGGCCGAACAACAAGCTGCGCTCGCTATGCAGACGCTTAAGGCATGCGAAAGCAAAAAGAAGTAACTTGCCGTCAAAGTACTTTCTCATGAAAAACTTCCCACTGATCATTATTGTCATCTTATCGGCGGCCCTGATTCTCCTGGGCATCTATTCCAAAATGCAGGCTTCCAAAGCTGAGCTTAACTCGCTAATGGCCAACAAATACCAGGAAATGATGCTGCAGGAAAAGGAAGTGAATGAACAATTGACGGTGGAGCTGTTGGAGTGCAGGGAAGGGAATAGTGAGGAGTTAAATGGTGAGGAGTAAGTAGTAAGTGTTTGCTTGAAAAAAGGTAAGATACTTACCGATTGGCTGAGATAGGAGGTTTCCTGGGAAAAAGACCGGTTCCCACGACCATTGCCGCCGCACTGGCACCAAACCCAATAAACATAGCCGGAAACTCGAAGTGAAAAACATGTTCGCTCAGAAACCAGCTGATTAGCCCAACCACCATCGACAATATCGCCCCGCCCTGGGACGACTTTTTCCAAAACAGTGCTGTTACCATTGGCACAAATAGCGTGACCAAGCCCAAAATCGAAGATTCCGATACCAGCTCGTAAATATTGGTTCTGAAAGCAGCCAACCAGGCAGCCAAGGCAGCCATACCAACCACAGAAACCCTCAAAATAACTAAAAAGCGCTTGTCGGACATGTTTTGATCCACCAACGGACGAATGATATTCTCCGACAAAATACTGGCAGGTGCCAGCACGGCTCCACTACATGTGCTGAAGATCGCCGACAGCAACGCCCCGAAAAACATCACTTGTACCCATAAGTTGGTGTGTGCCATTACCATGGAGGGCAGCACCTGTTGGGTGTCTCCATCGATCAATTCCGGATAAAGCACCTTACCTGCCAGGCCAATGAACAGCGGGAGAATAGCAATCAGGCCGTACATGCCAGCTCCCAGCAATGTAGACCGAACGGCCGTTTTCTCACTTTCGGCAGAGTTGGCCCGTTGAAAAATATCCTGAGAAGCGAGCGAACCGAGGCCCAGCGTGAGCCAGGCCGCCAGGTAATGAATCCAGGTCATCGGGTCTCCGTCGGTAGGTACAAACGAAAAGAATCCCTCCGGCGCACCGTCCAATACTGGTGCCATTCCGCCAGCTTTATTGACAATAGTAACCGCCACAATCACCAAACCGACGACAATGATGATACTTTGCAAGAAATCAGTAATAGTTATGGCCCACATCCCTCCCATCAGTGTATAAATCGTCACCACACTAGCACTGATCAGGATGCCGTAAATGGTGGGCAGGCCGGAGATGATCTGGATGAGTATGCCCAGTGCCACCAGCTGAGCAGCTATATAACCAAAAAAGGTCAGCAGCATGCAAAAGCTGGCGATCAACTCCACGCTTTTTCCATAGTGGTTGCGGTACAAGTCGCCGAGCGTCAGCAAGTTTAACCTGTACAACGGCTTGGCAAAGATGAGCGCAAATAAAACGAGGCAAAGCACGCCTCCGAACGGGTCTTCGATCACACCCAGCACGCCATGCTTCACAAATTCGGAGGATGCTCCAAAAATAGTCTCAGAGCCAAACCAGAGAGCAAACAGCGCTGAGGCAGAGAGAAACATGGGCAGCTTGCGGCCTGCCAGCATGAAGTCCGTGGATGTTTTGATGTACCTGGAAGCGGCTATACCAATAGCCACAGTCAATACCAGATAAATCACTACAAAAACTCCAAGCATTAGCCTCCGCTGAAATGTAAAAGACGAGCAGCAAAAATAGGAGTAGAAAAATGGAATACAATACCGTTAAAACACAAGACCCCACGGGCAAACGCTCGCAGGGTCTTCAAAAAGGACTAATCAAAACTATGCTTAATAGTTATTCTCTTTTACACAGTATCTATATCTATGCTCCTGAAATATCCCTCAGCCAGTTCATTAAAAGGCATGATAACTTTCAAGTGCTTTCCTTCATACAGGGCAGTGATGCTATCCAGCTCCACGTCGAATGGGATCGGCATCAAATGTACAATATTTGGTGCTCCCTCCTGTTCATTCGTGTGGTTGGGTGCCTTATAGTTCAGGTAATGGAACACACTCAAGTGCCTGTTGTGAATTTCAATTTTGAGGTTTTCCACCGAGAGTCCCGGAGCAACCACATCCAATTCGTAGCAATCTTCCAGCTTCCGCATTTTTGTGGAAGGAAGACTCATACCGCCATTGATTGTGTTCAGCAAATCGGCCGTCACAACCATGTTTTTTACCAAAGAGTCAGATAACTTCATTTTCATATATCCTAAATTCCCACATCACCAATCAATCAATGTACCAACGCATTTTTCAGGTATTTATGTCATGTTTTCTGAATAAAAATTCATAGAATCGGTCAAATTGTCTTTTTGTCTGACAGAGTAATCCCGTAGTTTCGGCAAAAAACAGCTGATGTTTCAAACCGAGCCAAACCATTTCCTCCAGAGTTTTGACAGCCCGGCCATTTACTGGCTTATGGACGCTACCACCAGGCTCGGGTACAACTCCGCCTTCATTGCCGTGGCCATTGTGCTCATTTTTGGCATCCATATGAAGAAGGCCTTCCTTGCTACACACATGCTTATCTGGACAGGGTTTGCCGGAGCTCTTCTGAAAGACTTTTTTGCCCTGCCCCGCCCGGAAAATGTTGATTCATCGCTCAAGCACCTTGTCAATGAGTTCAATGCCGTTTCTCCCTTCGTCAGAAAAGGCGGGCAATCCTTTTTCAGCCTACCTGCACCGGAAGCCATTGAATACTACAGAGAGAACAAGCTCGATTCTCATGGGTTTCCATCAGGTCATGTGAGTGGCTCGGTGGCTTACTGGGGAGGTATTGCGTTGCTGTTTAACCGAACCTGGGTGAGGGTGGCGGCCATCATTATCATTGCGCTGATGCCATTTTCACGCATGTACCTCGGCAGGCACTTCCTGGCCGATGTGCTGGGTGGGCTCGTTCTCGGTGGCATCACCGTTTGGCTGGCGTGGTTTTTTCTGATCAAAAAGAATAAACTTTCGGCCTATCTCTCCCTCAGCAGGCTGCGACTGCAAATGAATATGCCTACTCTCATTTTCATTTCTTCTTGTGTTATACTTCCCATCGTTTTCATTTTCCTGGGCAACAGCATAGCTGCTCAATTCCTGGGGCTCAATATTGCTTTCCTCCTCATTGGCTTGCAGGGATTCCCCTCGGATGAAGGTAAGTGGCCGATCCGGGTTTTAAGAGTGGTGTTGGCCATTGTGGTATTGGTGGGGAGCAGTATTCTCCTTGATCAACTGATCAGGGCTGTCGGGTTGAAAGGCAATAACACTGTGCTGTTGATGAAAAGGGCTTTGGAGATGTTTTTGTTGATTTGGGGCAGCACGGCTATTGCTAAGAAACTGGGATGGTATAAAAGCCAGACAGGGTAATTGACTATTTTTCATTATTTTTGACTTGTAAGAAGTGCAGGAGTCTTTTTTCTTTTAATAAATGAACCATGAGAACCATCACGATAGACATTATTAACGAAAAGGCTATTAGCTTATTAAAAGATTTAGAACTGCTTAAGCTCATCAGAGTTCGAAAAGAAAAACTAGTTGATAAAACGACTAATTGGGCTAAGTACAAAGGAGCCATGACCAAGCAGCCATTGCATGATATTGACAAGCAGCTTGATGATCTGCGTGACGAATGGGAATAGAATACCTTTGGGTTACCAATGTGGTCATCTACTATCTACAGCAACAGTTTTCTCCATCTGCAGAAAAATTCATAGACGCTATTTTAGCCAATTCTCAACCATCAATTTCAAGTATTACTGAGATTGAACTCTTGTGCTGGAATGCGCCAACAGAAAAAGACCTGGAAGTAGTAAAAAACTTCATTGAGGATGCATGGGTATTTGAGCTTGAAAGCGCTGTTAAAATGAAAACTGCTGAAATCCGCAAAGCTCATAAGGTAAAACTACCCGATGCGATCATTGCCGCCACTGCCGTCGAATTTGACTTGACTCTTTTGACGAGAAATATCAATGACTTCAAAAATATACAAGCTTTGAAATTGGCAAACCCTTACGAAATTCAGTAGTAATTTCTCAGATTTAACTGGTTTTCAACTTTATCCCCGCAATCAATTATCCTGCTCCTTGAACACCTTCTTTAACAGTTCGGTAGTTCGGGCGCCGGGGTTGCTGCGGATATTGGCTTCTTCCTGGGCCACCAGTTTGAACAGACCGTCAATAGCCAATGTGGTTGCGTAGTCGTTCAGGTCAGGGTTGACCTTGTCCACAAATGGAATCTTGTTGTAAGTATTTACCAGGTCGCCGTAGTATTTAGTCGCATTCACCTTGTCCAACGCCTTTTGAATGACAGGCTTAAATTTGTCCTCAAGTTGGCTGGTCGTTGTCTTCTGCAAGTATTGAGTGGCGGCGTCCTTGTCTCCCTTCAGGATATTCCAGGCGTCATTGATTGTCATTTGTTTTATCGCACTCACAAAGATCGGTGCCGCCTGTTTGGCTGCTTCTTCAGCTCCCCTGTTGAGTGTTTCAATGAACTGATCCACCTGCTTATCCATCCCCAGCTGACGGAGCTTTGTCTCCACTTTTTGCACGTCAGGAGGAAAAGGAATCTTGATCTGAGGGTTTTTGTAGTAGCCATCGACAGCAGAGGCTTTTTTGGCTCCGTTGGTAATCCCTTTTTCCAGCGCCTCCTTCAATCCCGATACCACCTCCTCGGTGGTTGGCTTGGCGTCTTTCAGGTAGCCGTCAACTGTTTTCTGTATTTGCTGAACTGAGCAGGCTGAAATTGCCAGTATGCCAAAGGCCAATATTGTTGCAGATAAAAATCTCATTACGTTGCTGTTTTAAACTTTTTCAAATAAAACCACTTTATATGTTTATAGCTAAAAAACGATGTTACAAATTTGGCAGGAATTTAAAGTAGCCGAACCCAGTTTGATAACACAGCGATCTATTAACTTTCGCCAGAATAACGAACAACATCTCATCCATGCATATCACCGCAGAAATACTCACTATTGGAGATGAAATCCTTTACGGACAAATCAATGATACCAACTCCACCTGGATAGGTCAGCAACTATCAGAACGGGGCATAAAGGTAATCCGCAAAACCACGGTAGGTGACGTAGAAAACGAAATGATGGCCGCCTTTGCTGAGGCAGAAAAAAGGGCAGATATCATCATCATCACAGGCGGCCTGGGTCCGACCAAGGACGACTTGACTAAACCTTTATTGGCCAGGTACTTTGGTATGGAACTGGCATTACATGAAGAAGCCCTCGCAGAGATCACCGCCCTTTTTGAGAAGCGTGGCTTTCAAATGACTGACACCAACCGCCAGCAGGCGTGGTTGCCCAAAGGGAGCACCAAACTCACCAACCGCATGGGCACCGCTCCGGGCATGTGGTTCGAAAAAGGCGACAAAACCTTTGTGTCGCTCCCAGGTGTGCCTTACGAAATGAAAGTGTTGATCAGCGAACAGGTCATCCCCAGGCTAAGAGAAAAATATACCCTGCCGGTTATCTACCACAAAATGATCCGTACTATCGGTATTGGTGAGTCATGGTTGTCGGACAAAATTGAATGGTGGGAAACATCGCTGCCTCCGCACATCAGGCTGGCCTATCTTCCCAGCCCCGGAGAGGTGAAGCTACGGCTGACGGGTGCCGGCCCCAACCTGGAGACGCTGGCGAAAGAAGTGCAAGCTGAAATAGACCGGGTGCTGCCCGATATTCAAAAGTTTGTATACGGCTACGATCAGGAAACCATTGAATCAGCCATCGGCAAGCTGCTGCTGGAGCGCAAGCTGACAGTGTCTACCGCCGAAAGCTGCACGGGCGGCTACCTCGCTCACGAAATCACGAGCGTACCAGGCAGTTCCGCCTATTATGTAGGCAGCATTATCTCCTACGACAATCGTATCAAAACCGATGAGCTGGGCGTAAAGCAGGAAACCCTCGACACGGTGGGCGCTGTGAGCGAAGAAACTGTGCGACAAATGGCGGAGGGCGTGAGAAAAAGGCTGAAAACGGATATTGGGCTGGCTACATCGGGTGTTGCGGGCCCAGACGGTGGTACGCCTGAAAAACCTGTCGGTACCGTGTGGATTGCCTGCGCTTTTGAGGGGCAAACTTTTACACGAAAGCTACAACTGACCACCGACAGGCAAATCAATATCCACGCCAGTGCGTTGCACACACTGAATCTTTTAAGGACATCGCTGATGGAAATGGAGGAGGTTGCTAAATAAGTGTTCTCTCTCTGCCCGGTTTGGTAAAGCTTACGACACTGCAAGGAAAAATTATACATCATTCCCATTAAAATGTTAACTTAGAGGCCGTAAGCGCTATTTTGCACACAAACGATTCTTAGGTTTTAGTCTATAAAGAGACGATGAATTAGAAGAATATTTTGAAAAGCAATAAACAACAATACAAATAACCTATTACCCAAAAGGATACGAAATACTTAGTGACATGGCAGTAGTTGAAATGGTGATGCCCAAAATGGGTGAAAGTATAATGGAAGGCACGATCCTTTCATGGTTGAAAAAGCCAGGAGAGACCATTGAACAGGATGAGTCGGTGCTGGAAGTGGCTACTGATAAAGTGGATACGGAGGTGCCCGCCACCCATGCTGGCGTGTTGAAAGAGATTTTGGCCAAAGAGGGTGAAGTAGTGCAGGTGGGCAAAGCCATTGCGATTATAGAAATTGAAGGAAGCAGTGAAAACGGACATACTGCTGACATCTCAGGGAATGGCAAGGACGCTGTGGCTCTTGCTACCGAAATGGTCGAAACAGCCGTAGCAGCAGTGAGCCACACCCCCATTGCAAAGCCAAGCTCCGACAGATTCTACTCTCCCCTTGTGATGAGCATAGCCAAAGAAGAAAAGATCAGCACGTCAGAGCTGGAAGGAATTCCCGGCACTGGCAAGGAAGGCCGTGTTACCAAAAACGATATCCTCGCTTACATTCAAACCAGAGGAAAAAGCGCTGCCCCTAAAGTGGCCGAACCAATAAAAATCACTTACAGCGGCGACGATGAAATCATCGAAATGGATCGCATGCGCAAGATGATTGCAGAACGCATGCTGAGCAGCAGGCAGATCAGCGCTCATGTAACCTCATTTGTGGAAGCCGACGTAACCAACGTGGTGAACTGGAGAAACAAATGGAAGCGTTCCTTTCAGGAAAAGGAAAGAGCGGCCCTTACCTATACCCCCATTTTCATTGAAGCGATTGTGAAGGCCATCAAGGACTTCCCCATGATCAATATCTCGGTAGATGGCACAAAGATTGTCAGGCACCAGGCTGTGCACATTGGTATGGCCGTGGCATTGCCATCAGGCAACCTGATTGTGCCCGTGATCAAAAATGCAGACAAGCTGAGCCTGCTGGGCATTACCCATGCGGTGAACGACCTGGCTGAACGTGCCCGCACCAACAACCTGAAGGCCGACGAGCTTTCAGGAGGCACCTACACCATCTCCAATGTGGGTGGTTTTGGCAATATCATGGGCACGCCTATTATCATGCAGCCTCAGGTGGCTATTATGGCCGTGGGTGCAGTGAAGAAAAAGCCAGCGGTAATCGAAACCCCACAGGGCGACTTCATCGGCATCCGCCACATGATGTTCCTCAGCCACAGCTACGACCACCGGGTGGTGGACGGCGCACTAGGAGGCATGTTTGTGAGGAAGGTAGCGGATTATTTGGAGCAGTTTGATACGACCCGTTCTATTTAGCTACACCAAGATTTGAAGCTCACCAACGACCACTTTAAAGCTCAAATTGAGTTGAATTTGAGCTGTATTTCTAATATAGATGAGCCATAAATGCATTTCGACTAGCATTTTCTTTATGATATTCCTCAGCCACGGCTACGACCATCAAATAGCGAATGGAGCTTTGGGCGGCTGTTTTTTTGAAAGTGGGCTACTCAAATAGTTATTTTAACACTCCTATTAGTTTATTCTAGTAGAGCGTCTGGTGATCCTTTATAAGTAATGAGCATTTTACCGCCCCTTTTTTCATGCTTATACTTAGTTGGATTTCTGTCTTTCAATACTTCACTCTTTAAGCTCTCACTAAAGAACAGAATTTCCTTGCCAATTCTGGCATCATATGCTGTGTGCTTAAATGAATACTCAATTTTGTCGACATCGGGATAAAGATCTTTTATTTCTTGCGCATTGTCATATGAAACTAACCAATTAGACAAATCGGAGTCGACTATTGACAAACTAACGGCTTTATGATCTTCAAGCTGATAATGATTTAGATAAAGTGAGTCAGCCTTTTTGAAATAAGGAGGGTCTAGATATACTAGGCTGGATTCTTCCTTTCCAGTTGAAAAGGCCTTTATAACATCCAAAGCATCATCATTTTTTACAATAATTGAGTCTTTAATTTCGGCAATCCTCTTTATCCGCTCGATCAATTCCTCTTTGTTAAATCGACAGTCAATTTTATAAGGGCTAGTTTGGTTTCTCCCGCCAATCATTCCCCCCATAATTATCCCTGACCTATTGGTTCTATTCATAAAAAATGAAGAAAAACCCAGATCCATAAGGTTTTCCTTCTCCTTGTTGTTCTGGATTGCCCTTTGGTTATCCCATTCAGAAAGGGAAATATCTGTGTTTCTAATTCTATAGATAAACTCATCACTATAATGGAGGATGGAGTACCAAAAACTGTAGATTGACCTGTCTTTGTCGTTAATGGTAACTTTTTTCACATAGCCATTCATCAAAAGAAAAAGTGCGACTGCGGCTCCGCCGCAATACGGCTCTACATAGTGTTCGGTTAGGTTATTTTTTTCGCAGATCTTAGCGATAAAGGCAGATAGCTTATTTTTCCCACCTGGGTACCTTAAAGGAGAGTAGTTCATTGTAATTACTTAGGTGGATTCAAAACTATTTTAAACAGGGACTCCAACTGAGCATAGGCTTTTCTCACATCTCTTTCTGATGACGAGCAGTTTTCATTATGATTAATCATATTCATTCGTTCCAAAGAGTATGGTTGATCATAGTCAGATTTAACAATCTTTAGTGTTTCAATTAGATTCGAATCGTTAATCGAAGGTGATTTACCATTGATTATATGTGTTAGCATTTCACCTAGCTTGGGGTTGTGATTCTCCAATTTCTTTATTTCCTTAAACTCACCTGTTTCTTTGAAATAAAATAGAAGAGAACACTCTAAAAAGCTTCTTAATAAGTCATGTGTTGCATTTGGAAAGTCTTGGACACTTATATTTCTTAACTCATCATATAGTATCCTCAAGCTTGAACTATTTAGTCTAAAGGGTAAGTCTCCAGAGTGATAAAGCCCCTTTGGTACAGTTTTGCTTCTAATATGGAGAGCTTTTGCTGTTTCAGCTTCTTGCCTTGGGTTAGTTATGGGTTTACTGCCAACTTCAATTATTTCATTTCCGAACAGGTCGCTTGTTGTGTTTACTTTGATTTTTTTTTCAACTTTTTCGGAATCCTTAGGGTCAATAGATCGGATAAAATCTTCAATTTTCTCCTTCTTGTTCAAGGTGCGGGAATCAATTCTATTTCCTTGAAGATCTGTTTTGTTCAAAATGCTAAATATGACAACCTTTAGCTCGTCTGAGAAATTAGGGTTTTGAACCTCTAAATCCCCCTTTTCCAATATTTTGTAACCATATTTTTTCTTTGCAGGCGTTGATGTAAGAGTCCTAAAAAAGTTTGTAACAAATCCTTTACCAAGTATTTTATCCTTTAACGCCTCCGGAATATCTAACGCTCTTACAGCATTTGTAAGCCCCACTTTAAGTGAGTTATTGATCGTCTCATCCCCTCGCCTGGTATTGTAATTCACTCTTTCAGGCTCTTGCCAACCGACTTCATTATTCCCGTTGGCGTGCTTTCTGTCAATATATCTAAAACCGACAGCCTTATCCGTTGTTACTATGCATTCAACCGCAAAGCTCTCATCAACGGTAATTTTACTCTTTTGCCCGATTAAGAAATCCTTAAAAGTGGGATTGTCTGATAATTCTGGGTCTATGAGAAGCTTGTATGCAGTAAGCCTCCTATTCCCTTCCAAGACGATATTGTTATCCTCATCATTCCAAACTACAAGCTTTTCAAGCTGAGGCAACTCAAAATCTTTAACAACAGCTTCAACTAACTTCTTGATCTTGTATTCGGCATTGCTAATAAAAAAATTTATTAAAACCCTCTCATCGGTGTTGTAGTACTTGTCTGGAAATCGGGCATTTTCGTCCCAAAGAATTAGGTCTTTAACTTTTAGTGTTTGTGTTTTCATAGAAGTTTATGAAAGATTACTCAGACACATCAACGGACATCACAAACCACATTTCTAACACTCTCCGGCAATGCAAAACACTTCTTTCAATAGTAAATTAAGCAAAAAAAATACTACAATGCCCTTTATTGCTTGTAAGACTCCAATAGCCATTAAAAATCAGATGTTTTTTAATATATGTTGAAATGACAATAATCAATATCCTGGATTAGTATTATTACCTCAACCCTACCTCCCTCTTCACCTTCCCTCCTTTTTCGGAATCAATAGTGATGGTAGCCTTGGGCGAATTGCCTGTTACTTTGAAGACATACTCAATCGTTTTGGTACGGTCAGCGCTTTCACCATCTCGGCGCCCGGCGAGGTTTCCAAGATCGGTCCTCATTTTACCGCTGACCAACTCGGCGCCACTTAACTCAACAATCGCCCTTACAGGCTTGGCTATCTCCAGCTCTATGGCTCTTTCCGTGATATTGGTGGGCAAATAGCCGTCGTTTTCTACAGTGAGGCTCACTTTCACCAGCTTACCTTTTTCCAGCACTTCTACTTTCGGTTGCGAAACGGCAATCTTCGGGCTGGTTTCTGCCAGCCACAGCATCCACTCCACATACTTTTCTATTTCTCCCTTCAGAAATTTAGTTGGTGGATTCTGGCGGGTAAACTTATAATCCCATCCACCAATTTCCACCTTGCCCAGCTGCGGGTGATCGTAAGCCTGCCAGTTGACAAAGCCCTTGCCGCCCAGTTCGGCGTCATTCCATTTCATCCTCTCCAAATCAGACACACGGCCATCTTTGTTGGCATCAGCCTGGAAGGCTCCCCAGAACTCCGGCACAAAGCCTACGACGCCGTAGTCCCAATAGCCCCAGCTGATCAGGGTGCCGTGGCGGTGCAGGCGGGGATTGCTATAGCTGGGCACCACCTTCTGGCTGGTAGTGGTGGCATATTTATCTGACAGCTCAAGGATGAGGCGCTGATCTTCCATATTAAAGTTGTCCCAATTGGTAGTGGAAGGCAATCGGTAGAGAAACCCAGCGGCCGTGTGCCCATGGAAAATGCCGGTAATGTTGCGGTGCGTGCTCAAAAACTCAATGGTCGCCCTGGTTTCAGGCTCCGAAAGCGGATAAGGCCCGGCTCCTTTTTGCTCCGACTCCAGGCCCCAGTTGCGGGGGAAGTTGCGGTTCATATCAATGCCACCAATACCGTCTTCGTTGTACAGTCCGTCTTTGTCATCATCAATTCCCTCGTCGTACATGTCGTAAAAATCGCCACTTAGGTCGTTGGGCTCTCGTTCCACCATGATGCGGGGATCTTCGGTACTGATTTTCCACTTGCCAGTGGGGTTCTTCACCCGCATGTCGGTGATGAGGTTGTCGCTGTTCAGGTCGTTGCCCGGGTCTTCGTCGAGCAGGCCGTCGCCGTCCTGATCATAGGGTCTGGGTGTGCTGCGCAGCGCCTGGGGAGTTGTCAGGGCAATGTCAGCGCCGTCCGGATTGAACTTGGGGCGGATGTAGATAGTACGAGTATCGATGAGGTTGGTAATGCGTGGATCCTTGCCGTAGCTGCTGAGCAGCAGCCAGGTATAGTGCAGCGCTACTTCGGCACCCGTTAGCTCTCCAGCATGGATATTGCCGTCGTAGTAATAGGCTGGCTTGTCCTCTGCGGCGCCAGTGCTTTTGTTGGTGATTTCCAGCACCATCAGCTGAGTGCCTTTCAGCGTCTCGCCTATAGAATAGAGTTTGGTCAGGTTAGGATAGGCTTTGGCCCACTCCTGGAGCAAGTAGTAAGCATCAGCAGTGATGTGATACTTCGCCCAATTGGGGTTTTTAGGGTCTTCCTTCTGCGCCTGGGTGAATTGGGCAGCGGTGACAAGAACGGTAATGAAGAGCAACTTTTTAAGCATGGCTTTCGGTTTGATTGATGCAATAAGATACCGACGCCCTATGAGCCTTTGAAAGGGAATGTGATGGAAGGGAGGTTTCATTGCTGAACGATCAACCCTACATTTAGAATGTTTCACTAGATTGAAGTATGATACGATCGGACACTTTCAATGTAGCATTCCTCCTGCTGATCAGCACAGCCATCTCGTCCTGCAAAGAAAAATCAGCAGGACAAGCTGAAGCCTCATTGCCTGACCAATTCATCATGGTGCTGGGTGTGGCGCAAGACGCCGGTTACCCGCAGGCTGGCTGCGAAAAAGCCTGTTGCCAACACTACTGGTCGGGTGAGCACAAAGAAGAGAGGGTGGTGAGCCTTGGCATCGTAGACAAGAAAGCCGGAAAGGTGTGGATGATCGAAGCCACGCCTGACTTCAAAAGCCAATGGCATGACCTGAATGAGAAGGCTGGTCTAAACAATACCTCTCCCGATGGCATTTTTCTCACCCATGCGCACGTAGGTCATTACACCGGATTGATGGAGCTGGGCAGAGAGATCATGGGGGCTGCCAGTGTGCCCGTTTACGGCATGCCGGTTATGCGGTCTTTCTTAACCCAAAATGGCCCCTGGAGCCAGCTGGTTGCCCTGGAAAATATCAGTCTGCAAAAGCTGGCGGCAGACTCTACGATTCAATTGTCACCTGACATTTCCATCACCCCATTTCTTGTTCCACACAGAGACGAGTTTTCAGAAACCGTGGGTTACCGCATTGAAAGCGGGCGTAAGGGTGTCATCTTCATCCCCGATATTGATAAATGGAGCAAGTGGGACAGAAACATCAGAGAGTTGGTAGCATCTGCCGACGTGGCCTTTCTGGATGCCACCTTTTTTCGAAAAGGAGAAATTGCCCGTGACATGAGCGAGGTGCCCCACCCTTTTGTAGAAGAATCGATGGCGCTATTTGAAGACTTGCCCGAAAGTGACAGACGGAAGGTACATTTCATTCATTTCAATCATACCAATCCGTTAATATGGAGCGATGAAGAGATGAAAAATGTAAAAACTAATGGGTTTAATATTTCCAGAGAAGGTGACATATTCGAATTAGTCAATTAAATTGTATGAACAAAACTTATTTTCGACAACCATGAACAAAATCCCCTCTTTTGTTTATCTCATTTTCCCAGGGTTCCATTTGGCACTCATTATTTCAAGCTTTTTTGGGGTTCGGTTTGATTCTTACTGGGGTGTTGATGCGCTATTTTCGGGCTTAATCATGGCCTTGATTGCTTCCATCCTTTACATCGTCCATGTAACAAAAAACCAGGAACTCAACCGGGAGGGCAAGTTCCAGTGGATACTGCTCATTGTAGTTGGAGGCTTGCTTGGCGAAATATATTACTGGTTCAAGCACATTCGGAAGGGCGAGTTTGCTAAGTCAAGAAATTCCAGGCGGTACTTCAACTCAAACATATAGGCAACAGGTCAAACCGAAACTCTGATATCGAATTCACTCAGTGTCTCCTGAAAGGGACGCTGAGGAGTTTGAACTAGATCACGTTTCTATAATGGAGCAAATATTTATTATCCTTACCTAACTCATAAAATCCTGCACTTGAATGCGGATATGTTCTCCAGTCTTCTACAAGGCTCCATTTTCCGCTCACTGGATTATGATGGATATAATCCAGCTTTTGCTCAACTATCTTTCGATTAAAGCATTTCTTAGCATCAAACGACAATCTAAAAACTTCGTGTTGCTTGTTCTTGTTCTTTTCACTTTCTCTTACATGCGACGATAATTGCGTCAAAAGGTCTGACTGACCAGACTTCTTTAGCCTCTTAACAATCTCGTACGCCAAAAAGCGCTTGCCATTCCCTACGAGGTTATTCAAAGAAATTCCGCATTTGTCGCCCAAATAAACAAGTCCATGAAAATGGTTTGGCATTATGACATACCCCACCAGAGAAGCATCATTTTTAAGCAAGTAACCAAACCACTTATTGAAATATTCATAAAGCGAAGTCTTGTCGAAAAGGGGTAGCCATTCAAAGCAGGTAAATGTAATAAAGTAGATTGTGCCGATCTCTGTATGCTTAGTGTGTGTTGACATAGGGTAGAAAATATTCTCTTAATACTCAGAGTCCCCTCCTATCGTCGGGAGACTCTGAGGGAATACTAGTCGATGCTCCCAAAATTGTGCGCCTAAAGTAAAGAGGTTACTATCTGCGCTCCCGCACATAGTAACCTCTTTACTTTTCCGCTCCCTCCTACATCTCCTTGGCCGCCATGTACTCGTAGTCGGCAATTACGGTATACAAAAACTTCACGTCTGGCATCGGAGTTTCTATGGACAGCAGGTCTTTGATTTTTTGTGACACCAGCATCACTGCCTGATCGTTGAGTCCCTCCTTCCGCAGGTTCAAAGCATTTCTGATGACTTCAATCTGGCTATCATTCAGCACCCTGGCAGTTGGAAACGTCACCTGATGGTTTTCATCGACTTTTGCGACCAGGTCAGCATTAGAAACCTGCTTTTGTAGTCTGATCACCACTGTGCCCGCAGCCAGATCGCCCAGCCGTTGTCCGTTTTGAGTTGCAATAATGGTAATCACGGCAACGCCTCCACTCATAAAGTAGATGTCGACAAGCCGAAGCACCCACCTGAGGATATAATTCACAATTCCAGCGGGACTGCCGTCAGCCTTCACCACTTTGATATTCATGGCTTTTTTGCCAATACTCTGCCCCTGAAAAAGAGACTCGAAAAGCAGGGAATAAAACATGACCAATACCCATGGAATGAAGTAGAACTCCGGTCGGTCAAAACCTGTGGAAATGATCCAAAAGCACAGCACGATGAATACAAAAATCACAAACATGTCAATCAGGAATGCAAGGATCCTTTCGCCAAGGCTGGCTAGCTCAAGGTCGATTTCTATATTCTGACTGGTGACAAATTTGGGCATTTCCCTTCTAGTGATTATGTTAACGCATATTTGGGCGGAAGATAATGAAGCAGTCAATATTTGTAAAAAATAATCAGGCTAAATGGAATGAATTTGAGTCGAAACTGACAAATACTGGCACACTTTCTTCCGACGAACTTTCGCTCATCTATATCCACCTTACCGAAGACCTGGCCTTTGCCAAGGCCAACTATCCAAACACCAAACTTTTCACCTATCTGAATGCCCTGGCGTTGAAGGTCCATACAACGGTGTACAAAAACAAGAAAGAAGAGAAAGGGCGGTTCCGTAAATTCTGGGCCTATGAGGTGCCATTGGAAATCCGAAGGTCGTACAAATACATCCTTATTGCCTTCCTCATTACTGCTGCTGGAGTCGCCATTGGAGCCCTGTCTTCTGCCAACGACGAAACCTTCATGCGCCTGATCATGGGCGATGCCTATGTGGACATGACGCTAAATAATATCAAAGAAGGCGACCCCATGGGCGTGTATGGTTCTATGGAGGGCAACCATATGTTCATGGCTATTACCTCCAACAATATCCGGGTATCATTTGTGGCTTTTGCGCTGGGCCTTTTCTTTAGTGTTGGGGCCGGGTGGGTGCTGTTCCAAAATGGTGTAATGCTCGGTGCCTTTCATTACCTATTCTTCAAAGAAGGCTTCTTCGACGATACCATCCTCACCATCTGGCTTCACGGCACTATTGAAATCTGGTCTATCATCGTAGCTGGGGCAGCGGGTATTGTCCTCGGCAATGGCTTCTTGTTTCCCGGCACCTACCCCCGGCTGTACTCGTTCCAGCGAGGGGCAAAGCAAGCCATTAAAGTAGTGCTTGGCCTGTTTCCTTTCTTCGTAGTTGCCGGGTTTATCGAGTCGTTTGTAACACGGCATACCGAATGGCCACTTTACCTGAAGCTTTTGATCATCAGCTTGTCGCTGCTGCTCATTCTATTCTACTTTTTCTATTTGCCTCTAAAAACCAACCCTCATGACCACGCCAAAAATTGAGTTGTACAAAATGCGTGACTTCGGCCAGAAGCTGAACGCCACCATCGAATTCATAAGAGCAAACTTCAAAAAGCTTTTTACAACGTTGCTTTTCGTTGCTGGCCCCACTGCCCTCATCATGGGCATAGTGATGAAACAGTTTATGGGGTTTTTCATGGGCATGTCTGCCAACCCGGGGAATCCGGCTATACTGGATGACCTACCCACACTTTTCACGAACTACTTCGTTATGTTCCTGGTGTCCATTTTTGCCAGCATTATGTTGTCACTTACAACCTATGCCTTCATGGAGCTCTACAGCCAAAAAGAAGCGTTGGAGTTTAGCGCCATGGACGTGCTTCGCAAAGCCTTGAGCAGGTTTGGCTCCACCTTTTTACTGACCATCCTCGTGGGCATTACTCTTTTCATTTCAGTCTTCTTCTTCTTTCTTCCAGCGCTCTATTTCGGGGTCGTCCTGTCGCTGGCTATTCCTATTCTTTATTTTGAGAAAGTGAGCCCGGTGGAAGCCTACAGAAGAGCATTTACCCTTATCAAAGACAAGTGGTGGAGCACTTTCGGGCTGCTTTTCATTTCGGTAATGATTTCCTATGTGGTATCGATGATTTTCTCCGTGCCATTTTATGCTGTATACATGTTTGAGTTGGTAGGTGTGGTAGACAAAATCAACACCGACCCTAGTGCCTTTACCAATATATTCTCAAGTTGGTATATGGCCATTAGCATGGTGATCCTGGGTGTGGGGGGCTACCTCTCCTACTCTATCCCGCTGATCGCACTCGGCTTTCAGTATTTTAATTTGGCAGAACGAAACAGCGCCCCCGGCTTGATCAATAAAATTCAGGACTTTGAAAATATTCAGTAAAGCTGTATTTGCTTTTGCTGCAACCAGCATTGCGTGGGGAGCCTGTCTGTATGCCGAAGCCAGGTGGCTGGCCGGAGAAAGAGCCTTTGACCGGGCAGCCATGGAAGCTTACAAAGCCGACCCAGCTTTTGACTACGTCAGCCTTCGGCCGGAAGGAATTTCACTTTGGGATCAATTATGGCTTTGGATATTTAGCCTGATCGGCAGGTTGTTTGGTGGGCCCAACGGACAAAATATAGGCCAAATCCTCTGGTTACTTTTTCTTGCGGCTGTGGTCGTGGGAGCAGCCTATTTGATTATTAAAATGCAGTATGGCTCCGTTTTTTCTAAATCGAATGAGGCTGGCAGTTCGGCTTTTACCGTGTATGGCGGCAGCCAGCAGGTTGACTACAACAAGCGCATCAATGAAGCATTGGAAGCGGGCGACCTTAAAATGGCCATTCGCTATTTGTATATGAAAGGCCTCACGAATCTGAGCGATCAAAACCTGCTGAAGATTCGCTCCTGGAAAACTGGCGCCGACTATGCCAGTGAGTTGAGCGGAGACCAAAAATCAAAGTTTATCCAGCTCAAGCAGGTGTTTGAGTATACCTGGTATGGAGAGTTTGAGCCGGACGAAACCGACGTTCAACTGTGCAAGGCAACAGTGGCTGACCTGGAAAAGAAAAAGGCATGAACAAAAAGGACAAAATCTTTCTTTGGGTTTTTATCGGCCTTTTCGTCGGTTACGTGATCGTGCAATACACGGCACCCAAACCGCTCGATTGGACTATCACCTTTCATGAAGATGACAAGAATCCATTCGGGGGTTTTGTGCTCATTGAAAGGCTGCCGGACATTTTTCCTGAGCTTGAGACCAGCAACTATAACTTCACGCAGCTTTTCACAGACAAAGAAAATGTTCTCGTTTTGGCACATGAAATGGAACTAAGCCCAACTGACGAGGAAAGCATCAGTGAGATGCTCCACGCAGGTAGTTCCGTTTTTTTGGCAGCCCATCAATTTCCCCAGGCATGGCTCGATTCATTGGGCCTGAAGGTGGCGTTCAACTACAGCTTCGTTAACGAGGAGATATTCGGAGAAGATCAAATTCAATTAATCAGCCGCATAAACTCTTCTTCATCGAGGTACCCCCGGCAAATGATACAGGCAGTTTTTGAGGAAGTAGAAGCCGACAAATGGGAAATCATTGTCACCGATGAAACCGACCAGCCACTGGTAATCAAAAAAGCAGTTGGTGATGGCGAATTGATTTTATGCAGTTCGCCGCTGATCTTCACCAATTTTGGTCTGCTCTATCAGGACAACTACCGGTTTGCGGCTGGTATATTGAACCTCCTCCCTGAGCAGCGCACCCAGCTCAGCTACTTCTACCAGCTTGGCCGGCCCGAAGTTCAAACCCCGCTACGTTATATCCTTTCACAGGAAGCACTGAAATTGGCGCTTTACCTGGCTTTGGCAGCGTTACTGGTCTTTCTGATTATCGAAACACGAAGGAGGCAACGAGCCATTCCAGTGATGACACCGCCTGAGAATGCCACTTTGACTTATGTGAAAACACTGGGCAATTTATATTTTCAGGAAGGCAATCATAAAAACCTGGCGGAAAAGATGATCCGGCACTTCATTCACCGGGTAAAGGAAAAATATTACTTGACCTTTGAGCCAACTGAGTATTTTAATCACATGCTTTCGGTGCGAAGCGAGGTACCTATTGAAGAGATCAACGCTACGCTGGCAGCGGTGATCGCTGTCAGGCAAAAGGAACAGATAAAAGGCAACGAGCTGGTGTTGCTGGCTGAAAAGCTCAACAGGATAGTGGGTTGAAAAATGTTAAAAATGGAATCAGAAGTTGACATACAAATAGCATGAGTGAATTTGAAAACAGAATTGATCTGAAACTTCTCAATGAGAAAGTAGCTAAAATAAAAACCGAAGCCAGGAAAGCGCTGGTGGGCCAGGACAAAATGCTCGACCTGATACTGGTGGCGCTGTTAGCAGAAGGCCATGTGCTGATTGAGGGCGTGCCTGGTGTGGCCAAAACGCTTACAGCAAGACTAACAGCCCGAATGATTGATGCCGAGTTCAAGCGCATTCAGTTTACTCCCGACCTGATGCCAGCCGATGTGCTCGGCACCTCTATTTTCAACCCCAAAAAGGCTGAATTTGACTACAAGAAGGGGCCCATTTTCTCCAACCTCGTCCTCATTGACGAAATCAACAGGGCACCAGCCAAAACCCAGGCCTCGCTTTTTGAGGTAATGGAGGAAAAGCAGGTCACCAACGACGGCACCACCTACCCACTGGATCCCCTTTTTATGGTGCTGGCTACTCAAAACCCTATTGAACAGGAAGGAACCTACCGGCTACCCGAGGCTCAGCTGGATCGGTTCATTTTCAAAATTAAGGTCGACTACCCAAAGCTGGAAGAAGAGTTTCAGGTGCTGCACCTGGTCAATGGCAACTTTGGCTTCAAGCAGCTGAGCTTTATTCATCCTGTGATTAACCGCAAGGAGGTAATAGAAATAAGGGAAAACCTGAGGCAGATATTAACCAAAGACTCGCTGGTGGAGTACATTGCGCACCTGGTAGGCAAAACCAGAAGCCATCCTTCCCTGTATCTTGGTGCGTCGCCAAGAGCGTCAATCGACCTGCTACGGTCATCGAAGGCCTACGCCGCTATGCAGGGCCGTGATTTCGTGACGCCCGAGGACATTCAGTACCTGTTCAAGCCAGTGGTTGACCATCGGATCATCCTCAATCCTGAAGCTGAAATGCAAGGGCTCACCTCCACAGAAGTTTGTCAGCAAATCATTGAGCAGGTCACGGTGCCCAAGTAAAATGAAGCTATTCGTTACCAACCGGTTCTACTACAGTGCCACCGTCCTTACCATCGGGTTTGCGGCCAGCTATTTCTTTCCGGCGCTTCTCATCCCGGTTAAGCTGGTTTTCTTTGCCTTTATGGCACTGCTGGCTGCCGATTTTCTCTTGCTGTTTATTACTGGCGGCGAGGTGAGCTGCGAAAGGGAATTGCCAGAGCGGTTCTCGAATGGTGATGACAATGCTGTGGTCTTAAGAATAACTAACAGGTACTCATTCGGCCTGGACGTTGAGGTGCTGGATGAGCTGCCTCCTCAATTTCAGATGAGGAACCTGGCCATTGTTCTGACTGTCGCCAGAGGTGAAACACGGCTGGCGTCTTACTTCGTTCGGCCTACTGCAAGAGGCGAATACAACTTCGGACACACCAACGTGCTGGTTACCACCAAACTTGCCATGATCAACAGGCACTTCAAAGCCGGGCACGAACAAACGGTAAAAGTGTATCCGTCCTTTCTGCACCTTCGCAAATACGAACTGATCGCCTTTTCTCAGCAACAGTCAATAGAAGGCCAGCGAAAGCTTCGGAAGATTGGCCATAGCATGGAGTTTGATCATATCAAGGAATATACGCCCGGCGACGACCCACGCCACCTCAACTGGCAGGCAAGTGCCAGAAGGGGCCATTTGATGATCAACCACTATATCGATGAAAAGTCGCAGCCGATTTATAATGTGATTGATAAGAGCAGGCCAATGAAAATGCCTTTTGAAGGAATGACACTGCTCGACTACGCCATCAACGCCTCGTTGGCCATCAGCGATATTGCGCTTAAAAAAGGAGACCGGGCGGGTCTTGTTACTTTTCAGCACAAACCCGACACCATCGTACCTGCGCAAAAAGGCCCCAAACAGATGTACGTACTGATGGAAAGCCTCTACCACGAAAAGACAGCCTTCACTGAGCATAACTTCGGAATGCTCTATGCCCAGATAACAGCGAAAATAACGTCGAGAAGCTTGCTACTGTTGTACACCAACTTTGAGTCGTTGTATTCACTGGAGCGCCAGTTAAAGTACCTGAAGCTGCTCAATCGTAAGCATTTGGTATTGGTTATCATTTTCAGAAACACAGAACTCGACGGACTGATTACCAATGGGGCGGGTGACCTTCGGGAGGTTTACCATCAGGCCATCGCCCAAAACATGCTCAACGAAAAGTTCGCCATACTCCAGTTGCTTCGCCAGCATGGCATCCTGAGCCTCTATACCACCCCACAAAGCCTGACAGCAGATGTCGTGAACAAGTATTTGGAGTTGAAAAGCAGAAGGGCGATTTAGCGAAAGAAACTAAGCACCCAGGAAGTCTTCAATCGCTTCATACACCCTTTGTAACTCTTCCTCCGTTATCACATAAGGCGGCAACACATAAATCACATTCCCCAGCGGCCTGATCAAAATGTTTCTTTCCAGAAAAAAGGGCATCACCTTGGTGCGTATGTCATTGAAATAAGATGTGTCGCCGGTATTGATGTCCAGCGCCAGAATCGTACCGGTAACTCTCACGTCTTTTACCCTCGCATCGCCACCGATCTTCCCGGCAAAAGCCCGATGACTTCTTTCAATCATCTGACGCTGCCGTAGACACGATTCATCGAGCAACAGCTTCATGCTGGCAATGGCAGCGGCACACGCCAAAGGATTGGCGGTAAACGAATGTCCATGAAAGAAGGTCTTTGAAAGGTCCGCCGTTGCAAAAGCCTCCACAATAAAGTCAGCCACAGCGGTAACTCCCAGCGGCAAAAAACCTCCGGTAATCCCTTTCGACATGCACATCAGGTCGGGTTTGTGGGTAGTTTGGTCTGTGGCGAAAATGGTGCCTGTTCGCCCAAAGCCGGTCATTACTTCATCAGCAATACAGATCACTTTATTTCTCCGGGCAATGCTCATCAGCTCATCCAAAATGCCCACAGAATACATATTCATGCCTCCGGCACCCTGCACCAGTGGCTCAAAAATAAAGGCCGCTACTTCGCCGGTGGCAGTAAGTTCATTTAGTCGCTCAAACGCCTGATCCTTATTCTGTTCGGTAGGGAACGGAATAAAATCCACATCAAACAGTAAAGAACCGAATGGGGCGGTAAACCCTCCCCTGTCTCCCACAGCCATGGCCCCAAAAGTGTCGCCATGATAGGCACCTTCTATGGCTATCAATCGCTTCTTAGGGGTTCCCAGGTTGTGCCAGTATTGAAGAGCGAGCTTAATAGCCACTTCCACCGACGTGCTGCCATCATCGGAATAGAAAACCTTAGAAAATTTATCCGGCAATAGGGCCAAAAGGCTTTCCGCTACCCGAATGGCCGGCTCATGCGTAAAGCCTGCAAAAATGACCTGCTCCAACTTCATGGCCTGGTCGGCAATAGCCAGGGCGATGTCTGGTTGCGCATGGCCGTGAATGTTTACCCACCACGATGACACTGCATCAAGGATTTTCCGCCCATCTTCGGTGTAAAGGTAGGCACCCTCCCCTTTCGTAACTACTAATGGTGCAATGCCTCCCTCCAGGGGCGTGAAGGGGTGCCAAATAAGGGATTTGTCTATTTCTTGAAGCAATTTACTCATTTCCAGTTTTCATTCAATTGTGCTGCGTATTTCTTCACCACTTCCTTGTCTATTTTCTCCTCCTCCTTGATATGAAGAAGCACTGGCCATCCTGTTTTTGCCATAATGATTTGCTCACTTTCCGGATTAGAAGGACCATTGAAAATAATTCCCGCTACCGGCACCTTATGCGTCTTAAGATATTCTGCCGACAACAAGGTGTGATTGATGCTTCCCAAATAAAGATTGGCGACAAGGATGACCTCCGCCTTGAATTCTATGATCAAGTCGGAGACGAAATCATAATCATTGAGCGGCACGAGCAAACCGCCCGCCCCTTCAATGATCAGACAATTGTCGGTTTGCGGCAACTTGATCTTCGTCATGCTTATTTCAACGCCATCGGCCTTCGCTGCCGCATGGGGTGAGGCTGGCGTGTTCAGCAGGTATGCCTCCGGGTGAAATTGCGTCTTCTCATTGCTCACCAGCGATTTTACCGTATCAGTGTCCCTGGGCAGTCCGGCCTGTATTGGCTTCCAGTAGTCGGCACGAAGTGCTTCACAAACAATGGCGCTGACCAGCGTCTTCCCGCTATCGGTACCAATTGCCGTCACAAAATACCTGCTTAGAGTGGCTGGCTTAAAATCTGACATAGTGCATTTATTTCTTCTTCTGTGTTATAGGTATGCAAGCAAATTCGCAGCCTCTCCTCTCCCTCTCTCACTGTAGGTGCTAAAATCGGGCGAACATCAAATCCCTTGCTCTGTAAGGCTTTTGCCATGGCTTTTGCCCTTTCATTGCCTTGCGCAACAATAGGTTGAATGGCTGTATTGCTCTGAATTCTCTTCATGTCAGTCTCCTCAGGAAACTGCTTTAAAAACAACGCTATCCTTTGTCTTAGTTCGGCTTGCAGATGCTGGTTTTTCGACAAGTAATTGAATGCCTGCTCAATAGCTACCAGACTATGCAAAGGCATCGCTGTAGTATAAATAAATGGTCGGCCAAAATTCACCAGATAATCGATCAGTTCCTGGCTACCCACTACCGCTGCGCCATGAACACCCATGGCTTTCCCAAACGTGTAAACCCTGGCAAAGAAATCATGTTCCAGGCCTAGAGAGCAAACCAAACCATTGCCTCCTTCTCCAAAAACGCCGGTACCATGCGCTTCATCTATGATCAACCTTGCTTCATATCTTTTACAAAGTGTTGCTATCTCCTTCAAGGGGGCATCGTCTCCATCCATAGAATACACCGATTCTACCACCACAAACTTATTGCCTTCAGCAGCTTTCAGCCTTCGTTCAAGGTCCTCCAGGTCGTTGTGCAGAAAGGCAAAAGTCTGGGCTTTGCTCAACCAGGCACCTTCCTTAAGGCAAACGTGTGAAAGCTGATCGTAGATAATAGTGTCTCCTTTTTGTGCTACCGAAGAAATCAGGCAAAGGTTGGCCTGATAGCCAGACCCAAAAACCAGTGCTGCCTCAGCATTAAAAATGCCAGCCAGTTTTTGTTCCAACGCCATGGCAAAGTCGCTGTTGCCCGAAAGCAGCCTGGAGCCGGTGCCTCCGTGGGCTGGAGCTCCCAACTCGGCCAACCTGTTAGCTATCATTTGCCCAAGCGCTTGTGACCTGGCCAAGCCAAGGTAATCGTTTGAGGTAAAGTTGTGTGGTAACTGGATAGAAGGCAGAGAACGTAGATTGCCTTTGGTCTTACGCTCGTCCAACCTTTGCTGCATTTGAGGGGTGATGCTCTTCATAGCCACCACAAAAGTGGATGCTAAAGGCGGTATGCGCAAGGAATCAGGTAATTTGTTAATGCCATAAACCCACTAAATTGACCTTATCCTCCCGATAAATTAAGTAAGTCTGTTTTTTTTACCCGCTTCTAATAATGCAGTCACTTTTGTCGTTATTTGCATTCAGGACTAAAATTTTACAAAAATGATCAAAAAGACACTTTTCCTACTAGCTATTGTTGCCATGGCGGCGTCTGCCAATGCGCAAGACATTAAGATTGGGCCAAGAATAGGCCTTACATCATCGTCCATAAAGGTTGACAAGGAATCAACCGGCGCATCTTTGGGTGCCCAATTTGAAAGCGGCGATGCCAAAATCGGCTTCCAGGGTGGCGCATTTGCCCGGCTGGGTATAGCAGGCTTTTACTTACAGCCAGAATTGCTGTTTTCTGCAACAGGTGGCGAAATACATGTGAAAGACGTTTCTGCATCTTTGGACGAAACCAGAGAGCTTTCCTTTAAAAAATTGGATGTCCCAATCATGTTTGGAAAGAAGTTTGCCAAAATTGTTCGTGTAAACGTAGGCCCGTCGTTTAGCTACCTGCTAAAAGCCGAATCAAAAGTAGGTGACATTACGACTGACGTGAAAAATAACTACAGCAACGCCACCGTCGGTTTTCAGGCAGGTGCTGGTCTTGATCTTGGTCCACTTATACTTGATGTAAAATATGAGGGCAGCCTCAGCAAACTTGGCGATGCTGTTGGTGGCTACAACACCGACCAGCGTCAAAGCATGTGGGTGGTAGCGTTGGGATTCTCTTTCTTATAAGAAACAGCCCTCTAAACGGAACACAGGGGTGGAATTGACGATGGGTCGATTCCACCCTTTTCTTTTTGCCTATAAACGAATTTTTAATCCTCCATAGTAGTTCCTCGCCGGTGCCGGTTGATAGTTCCGGCCTCCAAATGCATTCAGGTCGTTGCCCCAGCTAAATTTCTGATCCAGCAGGTTATCTACGCCAGCAAACAGTTCCAAGCCCCATTTGCCTGAAGCAAGTTGGTTCTTCCAACCCAGTCGGCAAGTCACATTGCTGTAAGCATCGGCATATACAGTGTTATCGTCCCTCAATGGTATTTTATCGCTCCAGAACCAGCTCAAATTCGAATAGAAGTTGCCCTTAAAAGCAATATCCAATACTGTGGCAATTGTATTTGGCGCCACACCCGTCAGCTTGTTGCCTGAAAAGTCATCGTCACCTTTCTGATAATCTTCAAACCGAAAGTGATACCCCGTGTAGGCTACCTGGAGCTTGGAAGAAGCTACAAACGCCGCTGGGTTCTCGGACAAAATTCCGTTTACTTTCAACTCTATTCCTTTTTGGTTGGTATTACCAGCATTGTCAAACAGCACAACACCGTCCTGATTGGTTCGAGTTACAATTGTTCCTTTGAGCTTGAAATAGAAAGCAGTGGCATCCACAAACCATCTGTCTCCAATAATCGATGCCCGGTAGCCCAGTTCATAATTAATGCCTTTTTCCGCTGTCAGGTTTTTATTGATGCTCCCTTCGTTGGTTCGGACCTCGTCGATCGTCGGTGGCGAAAAACCGTTACTCAAAGAAGCATAAATAGACTGGCGATCGGATAGCTTCTTAAGCGCTGCCAGCCTCGGCACCCAAATAGGGTCAAACGAGTTATTGTAAGTAAATACCGGCCCAACTTTCGACTGATCTCTATCGATATCAAATACCTGGTAGTTTCTGCTTAATCCGCCGGTAACCACCCACTCGCCTGGCAGATCTACATCCAGCTGCGCAAAGGCAAAGTATTGCTTGATCAGCAGGTCGTCGTGAAAACGGAGTGTGTCGGCCTTGCCCATCACATTGCCAAAGTTGTAGGCATTACTCCACCCCTGCTGCCACTCTCCTCCAAACGACAGGTGGGCCTGGGCTTCGCCTGCACTTTTGTGCCAAACAAATTTTGTCCTGCCACCCAGTCCTGAGTTAAACTCCCTTTTATAGTCGAGATTGAATGGGTTCTGGAAATCGACATAGGAGTAAAGCAGGCTCGTTTTATTTTCAAAGTTGTCGGAAATGACAATATCATTCACCACTCCCACATACACCGACTTCTGGTCAATCGACGAGTTCCTGTCGACACTGCCCGGCCTGGCCTGGCGCCTGTCTTCGTTGAGTTGGTCTAGTGTAAGGCCCCCGGGGATGCCGTAGTTGAGGTCGCTGAAAAATGAATGAACAGAAACAGTGTGGTTGGCCGATGGGAACAAATGCGCCGACACCTGAGCCACTTTTCTGTCGGTAAAAGACTGCTCCCGGTACCCGTCCGACTTAAGGGCAACACCTTTTACCTCTATCAGGCTCTTGTCACGGCGAACAGTTCCGGAAAACTGGTGTTTCCACAAGCCGTAGCTGCCAGCCATGCTTTGCCAGGCCAGTCCATTGCCCTTAATGTCTCTCGGGTTAGCACTGCTAAGCAAAAGTGTGCCGCCTGTACCTGCGCCATACACACTTCCGGATGGCCCTTTTAGCACCTCTATTCGCTCTGTATTCGACAGGTCTAATATGTTCAATGGCGTGGTTCCGTTAGCCTCTGTAAAAGGCAAATCGTTCCAGTATACCTTCACATTTCTGACACCGAATGGAGATCTGATCGAGCTACCCCTGATAGAAACCCGGTAGCTTGACGGCGCCCGCTCCTCCATCCGCACACCGGGTAGGGTATTGAGCGAGGGCACAAGGGAGGTTTCGCTGAATTTGGCCAGGTCGGCTGGCTGCAGGTAGGCTATCGGCGCTGCCTGATCGATCAACTCCCGTTCAAAATCAAAGCCTGTTACCTCTACAGCTTGCAGCATCTTTTCCAAAGGCTGCATGTACAGCGTTTGGCCGGACTTACTGATGATCACTTTGGTGGAAATATAACTCACATGTGAAAGCAGTACTTCAACAGGCAATTCTGCTGACAAAGTAACCATTCCATTTTCACCGGCTATTGCCTGCCCGGATTGGAAGCTCACGACTGCTCCTTCTATCGGCCGATTGGTTTCAGCATCTATTACAAAAACACTTTGTTCGACTGCTTGCTGCGCCGGCTGAGCGACAAGCATTGCCCCGGGGAGTAAGAGAAAAGCCAGATACAGATGTTTCACTTTTATCAGTTTCAAATTGATCTACCGTTTTTAAGAGATTTCTGCCAAAAGTAATAACAAGCAGCCCACATTACTCATGAATTTACACGGGTTTGGCTTTTAAGTTGTTAAAAATTGTCTTTGCACGCTCAATGACAGCCAATTTTCGTAATTTCATTGAAAATAGCTTACTATCATTAAACATATCATACCTATGAAAACATTTTTTACTTTCAACCGCTTTATCGCCACATCAATAGCGATCGTGCTTCTCTCGTCTTGTGCTGCCAACAAAAAGGCCTCCACCACAGAAAGTAGTGATGACAGCGATACAATATCTATCAAAATGGACGACTCGTCTGACACTAAAGCCGGCAGTGTCTCGTCGCTGAACAATAACAGCATGCAACTGGTGGACTACCTGCGCAGAATTCCGGGCTTGCAAATTGACCAGCGAGGCAGCACCGTAAATGTGATGGTGAGAGGTATGTCCTCTGTTGGAGGAAACAACAGCCCCTTGTATGTTATCAACAATACAGCCATAGGTAACAGCTATGCCGACGCTGTGAGTGCTGTTGATGTGAATGACATCAAAACTGTGAATGTTATCAAAGGGGCTGAAGGACAACAGATGTATGGCATGCGGGGAGCTAACGGCGTAATTCAGATTTTTACAAAGAAAAAATAAAGCAACGACAAAGTTGACTTATACTTCAGGAGGGTGAATCTTTGCTTTATGCAAAAAGATTCACCTTTCTTTGTTTCCGGAGTTCACCATATTGCCGTTATCTGCTCCGACTATCCGGCCTCGAAGAGATTCTATACCGAAATTCTGGGGTTTGAAACGCTTAGAGAGGTTTACAGAGAAGAGCGGGATTCGTGGAAGCTGGATTTAAAGATTAATGGGCTTTATCAAATAGAGCTTTTCTCTTTTCCCAATACGCCCCCGAGGCCTTCAAGGCCGGAGGCTTGCGGTTTAAGGCATCTGGCTCTCAAGGTCAGCGATATCGAGTCTGCGAAAAGTCACCTGGAGTCCAAAGGCGTTCTTTGCGAAGATCTTCGGGTTGATCCACACACCGGCAAAAGGTTTACGTTTTTCAGTGATCCGGATGATCTTCCTATTGAGTTCTACGAAGACTGATCAATGTATTTTCTCGTATAATTCCCTTTTTGCTTCTTCCTGCACAGGGCGTTCGTCCATCAAAATTTCGAAAACATTGTTCTTGATGTTGTGGGCTATGTCACCGGTGGGCAGGTCGTTGCAATCGACACCAAAAGGCTCCTCCACCTCTTCGGCCATCAGCTCAAGACCAAGCAATGCAAAGAAAATCACCATCACAAGTCCTATTGTATGATAGCCAAAGTCGGCAATCATCCCAAAAGGAAGCATGATGCCGTAAACCGTGATAAATAACTTGATATGCACGGCATAGGAAAATGGAATGGGTGTTTTTCGTATCCTTTCGCAGGCACCCAATATGTCAAGCAACGAGTTGTGGTGGATTTTCATATTGATGGCATCGGCCTCCGATAAAACACCAGCCTTCTGAAGCGCTGTCATTTTTTTGTAAAGCCACAAAGAAATGTGGTTGGGCTTGTGCTTTTTTGGGGTAAGCTCCGAAATCTCTTCATCAGACAACAGCAGCAAAGCGTCTGTTTTGACGCCGTCACGCAGATGATCCCTGAGTGCTATGCAAAAGTTTGCGATATGCTTTGCAAAGAATCTCCGGGTGTCTTTGTCATTGGCTGGCAGCAGGCTTTCCACCATGATGGCATAGTTGCGGCAGTTGTTCACCAGCGCACCCCACTGCTTGCGCCCCTCCCACCACCTGTCGTAGGCGGTGTTTGTTCGAAACACAAGGAGTATGCTTAAAATGACACCCAGAAGAGAGTAGATGCCCGAATGCAAGTTTGATTCCAGACCGTAAAACTCATACACAAAACACACCAGACCAGTATAGGATCCTATCAGCAACACACCAAAAATGATTTTTTTCATTGTATAACTTCTGGTGAAGTTGACCATATCCTTTACCCAGAAGCGGTTAGATTCATATACTATCATAGCACGTCGGGTTTGACTAAGTAAAACGACCTGTCAGCAAGCCTTCTTCCAAATTTGGGCTGCTGGCCTTGAGAAGTACGAAGAAAAAACTCAGGGTCTTTTCTTGTCTCACCTTTGTAATACAATTCGTTTCCTTCAAGCAAGCGTTGAATTGATGGTTTCATTAATTGATTTTCAGTTTACAATTACTGATTCAAACTAAGCAGAAACACCTTTGATTCAAATAAGTAGTGGAGTAAACAATTTTTCTTGTGTCCAATGAAGCCAAGCCGATTTTTATGAAACATAAAAAAAGCCAGTCCTTCCAAATATCTGCATATGGAAGAGCTGGCCATTCAAAGAAACCAGCCAGACTACTTTATATTCATACTCAACACCGGAAAATTGGAATGATAAACGAGCGTTTCGGTAACACCCAACAGATAATGCGGAATATGCCTGTTGCCGTGGGTCACCAGCGAAATCATGTCCGGCTTAGAAGCAAGGCTGTAGTTGAGAATTCCTCTGTCGGGCAACTGATGATTGTAAACGGCCTTACTGAATTTCACCCCGGGATACTTCGCTATAAATTTGTCCATTATCTGATTGATAGTGTCGTCATTCTTGAAGTCTGTCGGCGTGTTGATAAAGACCATTTCGATTTTTGCCTTCACCGCTTTGGCCACGTCCAAAATCTTCTCAAAGGAAGCATTGACGTTTTCCGCAAAATCTGAGGCAAACAGTATTTTTTTGAAAGTCTTCCCTTTGAAATTTTTCTTGATCGTGAGCACAGGGCATTGTGCCATTCTCATTGTCTTTTGTGCGTTGGAGCCAATAAACAACTCCTTCGGTTCGTCTGGCCCATGAGCTCCCATCACCACAAGGTCTGCTTTCACTTTCTTGTTCGCAAAGTGAACAATTTGCTCATAGATGTTTCCGGCGACAAGGTGAGTGTGAATCTTCAGTCCTTTGAGTAACGGCTTCCACGACTCTTTCTCCAGTTGACTTTCTGCTTTTTCTATATTTGCCAGCGTTTCAGGATACGACGCCCTTTTCTCTATTGGCAAATGCGCCCAGTCGATGTTGGTTCTTACTGAGTGAAGTAAATGTATCTCTGCTTTGGCCTGCCGGGCTATGAGTGCGGCCACCCTCAATGCATTGTTTGCGCTAGGTGAAAAATCGGTTGGAATGAGTATGTTTTTCATGACTAAATTGTTTATGCGTGAGAATTGGTACTTTGTCAAGCTAACCAATCATATAGTCTTCACTAAAAACTTTAATCACCTCAATTTCTGATTCTTATCACCTTGCAAACAGCAGCCTTCTTCGCACGATAACACAAATGCAGGCAGGTCTGGCTATTATCTTTCAGGTGTCCATAAGGATTTCGATCTAATCTCCTTACCTTTGCATTCCAATGAAAAAGGTGGCATTCTATACCTTAGGCTGTAAGCTCAACTATTCCGAGACCTCAACGATCGCACGGATGTTCGAAAACCGTGGCTATCAGAAGGTAGATTTTTCTGATTCTCCAGATATTTTTGTCATTAATACCTGCTCGGTGACGGAAAACGCCGACAAGAAATGTCGCAAAGTGGTGCAGGAGGCCAAGAAGATTTCTCCGGATTCGTACGTAACCATCGTTGGTTGCTATGCACAGCTGAAGCCGGTGGAAATATCGGAAATTCCCGGGGTGGATGCTGTATTGGGTGCTGCCGAAAAATTCCAGCTGATCGACTACCTCGATGGGTTCCAAAAGAAGGAGAAGCCTCAGGTGTTCGCTTCTGAAATCAAAGAAGCAAAGCGTTTCAATCACTCTTATTCATACGGCGACCGCACCCGCACTTTCCTCAAAGTGCAGGACGGCTGCAACTACGGCTGCGCCTTTTGCACCATTCCGCTGGCCCGTGGCAAAAGCCGCAGCGACAGTATACAGAACATAGTAGTGGCAGCACAGGAAATAGCTGCTACCGACGTAAAGGAGGTGGTGCTCACCGGTGTTAATATTGGTGACTTTGGCATTCAGGATGGACGCAGGGTGGAGAAGTTTCTGGATCTAGTTAAAGCATTGGATGAGGTGGACGGTATTGATCGTTTCCGCATTTCCTCCATAGAGCCCAATTTGCTTACCAAAGACATCATCAGCTTTGTCGCAAAATCCAAAAGATTTGTGCCCCACTTCCATATCCCTCTTCAGTCGGGCTCCAACAAGATTTTGCAGCGCATGAACCGCCGCTACCTTCGGGAGCTTTATGCTGAACGGGTAGCTACCATCAAAAAACTAATGCCTCATTGCTGCATCGGGGTAGATGTCATCGTGGGCTTCCCTGGTGAAACGGAAGAAGACTTTCTTGAAACGTATCAGTTCCTGAATGAGCTGGACATCTCCTACCTGCACGTGTTCACCTATTCCGAAAGAGCCAACACCGATGCCATTGAAATGGATGGCGTGGTGCCCATGAAGGACCGTAACAAACGCTCCAAAATGCTCCGCTCCCTTTCTGAAAAGAAGCGCCGTAACTTCTACGAAGAAAACCTGGGGGGACAGTTCACCGTGCTGTTTGAGGAAGACATTGAAGAAGGCATGATGCATGGCTTCACCGAAAATTACATCCGGGTGGCTGCCAAATACGACCCCATTCTGATCAACGAGACCAAAAAAGTGGAGTTGCGTGAAATCAACGACCGTGGTGTTGTGGAAGTAACAGAAGCTGAAGAAGAGATACTGGTTCATTAACCTTTCTTCGATACGGTTCTGCCTGCACCAATTTTTTTTCTCTTCAATTCTACATCACCAACCATTATTCCCGGGGAGGGGTCTTATAGTCCAAAGCTTAATCCCCTTGTTATGAAACACCTACTGGCCAATATCAACAGGCTTACCTGGGTGAGCCTGTTTGTTACCACTTTCATCAGCGGCTGTTCAACCGAAGAACCCGTTAGCAATATTCCTAACCTTCGAACGCTGTCGGTGCCGGAAGAACAAGTGGCATCGGCATCGAACAATTTTTCGTTCGATGTTTTTTACCAAATCAACAAGCAACATCAGAGCGCCAATATCTTCATCTCCCCTTTTAGCATCAGCGCTGCTCTTTCTATGACTGCCAACGGTGCGGAAGGCGACACAAAATCAGCCATCAAGCAAGTGATTGGCAATGCTGACGTGGCCGATGATGACATGAACGAGGCTTACAAAGGCTTGCAGGATTTTCTGCTCGATGTAGACAAAAAAGTGGCTCTCGAAATAGCCAACAGCAACTGGTATACAAAGGAATACACCATCAAGAGTGCTTTTAAGGAGATTTTGCTCAACTATTACAACGCCGAAGTAAAATCTGCCGATTTCAGAGCACCGACCACAGTAGGCGACATCAACGGTTGGATTGAAGACAAAACCAACGGCAAGATTCGGGATATGCTGGATCGCATCCCGGACGACGCCGTGATGTACCTCATCAATGCCATTTATTTCAAAGCCGACTGGCAGTATAAGTTCGATGACTCAAAAACTACGAAGGCAACATTCTACGCACCTACCGGTGAAACCGAGGTCGACATGATGTTTTCGAAAGGAGCCAGGATTAACTATCGCTACGGTGAAGATTTCACCATGGTAGATATCCCTTACGGCAATGGACAGTACAGCATGACCATTTTTATGCAGGCCGGAAGCAGAAGTATCAACCAAATAATTGAAACATTTGACGGCGCAACGTTTGCCGACTACCTCGACAAGGCAGACACCATCACAGCAGAGCTCTACCTGCCCAGGTTTAAACTACAATTCAAAGAGGAGCTTAAAGAGACACTCTCCGACATGGGCATGGGTATCGCTTTTTCCGACAAGGCCGACTTTTCCAATCTGTTTGATGAGAAACTGGCTCTGGTTATCAGCCGTGTGCTGCATCAATCATTCATAGAGGTAAATGAAAAAGGCTCGGAAGCAGCGGCAGCCACCATCGTTGAAATGGTGGAATTGTCGTCAAACTCCACCCCTCACCCGAGAATCTTTCGAGTCGACCGGCCTTTTGCTTTTTTTATCAGAGAAAAGCACAGCAACGTGATCCTTTTTGCTGGCAAAATGTTGTCTCCAACCAATAATTAGCGCTCACCTCCGCCTGTTCTCCAACGAGGCCAGCGAGCCAAAAATCAAGATACCATACTAACGCTATGCGAGTAATTCAATATTTTTTTAATAAATTAGTTTATAATATAAACTAATTTATTATACATTCGTATAAGCATAGAAAACCACTTATATGAAAGAAGAACTCACACATCAGGAAAGCCTGGATTTGATCACCGAGATGATCAAACAGGCGAAAAGGAATGTAGCGAAAGGAGGAAGTAAGCAAATACTTCTGTGGGGCTGGACTATTGCCCTTGCCAATTTTGGACATTACTTTTTGGCTATGGCGGGTATTCCATCCCCCTACATAATTTGGCTCATTACCATTCCAGCGGCCGTTACCTCGGCGGTCATAGGCACGAAGATGAGGCAACGTGGAGCTACTGGCCATATAGACAGCGTGTATGCCAAAGTATGGATAGCAGCGGGCGTTAGCATTGTCATCTGCTTGTCAATGATGCACAAGATCAACTTTAACCACAATGCTGTGATTCTCCTCATCGCAGGAATGGGGATGTTCATCACGGGTAGCTTGTTAAGATTCACACCAATTTTACTTGGAAGCTTTGTGTTATGGCTAGCGGCATTAATTTCGTTTAATTTGCCTGAAATTCAGCAGTACATCGTGGCAGGCAGCGCCATCATTTTAGGTTACCTGATCCCCGGATACTTACTTAAAAGAGCCGAACGTGGATAATTTTGAGCCATTAGATCCCCTATTGCATTCGCAATTGCGTTTGGCGGTGATGTCGCTGCTGATAAGCCTGGAGGACGCCGAATTTACCTTCATCAAGGAAAAAACACAGGCAACTGCCGGCAACCTCAGTGTGCAGCTCGACAAGTTGGATCAGGCCGGATACATCAGCATCTCCAAGTCGTTCAAAGGCAAAAGACCATTAACAACTTGCAAGATTACCACAACAGGTATTAAGGCATTTGAAGCCTATGTTCTTGCCCTGAAAAAGTATCTACCATAATTTTTTTTATCAATTTAGTTTATAAAATAAACTTATTTATAACCATGCAAACTATCACTCATTTAATACTCGTCATATTACTCGTTCCCGTCATAGGTTGGGCGCAGGCGCCTGAAACTGATGCTTTAGCTAAAGCCGAGGTTACGAAGCTTGGCTTCATCACCGGACGCTGGGAAGGGAAAGGATGGATGTACGGACAAGACAGGGTCAGGCGGGAGTTTGATCAGGTGGAAGACATCAAATTCAAACTCGACAGTACAGCCATACTGATTGAAGGAAAAGGTTCTTCCGACGGAAAAAACGTTCACAATGCCATGGCAATTATTACATTCAACAAGAGTGATAACAACTACTCCTTTTACTCCTACCTTTCCACAGGACAAAAGGGTGAGTTCAAAGGCGAATTAATCGGAGAGGAATTTTACTGGTACCCCGCTGAAAATATGAGATACATTATCTCCATTAACGGCAAGGGCCAGTGGTATGAGAAGGGGGAGATCAATATGGGCACATCATGGTTTCAGTTTTTTGAAATGACTTTGGACAAGGTTGGAGATTGATACCCCAGCCCCCCCCAATGGAGGTAGCCTGACTTAAGAAGTCGGGCTACCTAATACCACTTGAACACTTTCATGCCGACTGACATGCACACCAGCCCAAGCCCTGCGAGCACTCCGACAGGCAACACGATCTGGCTCCACCCAGCCCCTTCAATAAAGATGGCCCGGGCTGTGTCGGCAAAAATGGTCAGCGGAAACAGCCTGATAATGCTCACTGCCCATTCAGGAAAGCCGTGGTAGCTAAAAAAGATACCGGATAGAATCATCATTGGCATTACTACAGCATTCAAAATGCCATTACCGACATAGGTGTTGTTTGTTCTTGAAGCCGTAAGAATAGCTATACCAGCAAAGGCGATGGTGCCCGACAGAAACAAAACGACAAGTGCTGAAAAGCTCCCCTCAAGGTGTATATCAAAAAACAACCATGAGAAGCCTATAAGAAGCGCAGCTTCTATGGCGCTCATCATGGTGCGTGCAATCAACAGCGCCGCCATAAAGTGTGTCTTTCGCATCGGAGTAGCCACCATTCTGCGTAGCAGCATCTTGGATCTTTTCTCAATCAGTCCATAACTGATCCCCCACATGCACGACATCATCACACCCATGGCCATTAGTCCGGGCACCAGAAAGTCGATGTACCTGCTTCCTATTTCCTTTAAAGGCACCACATCCTCTCCACTTGACAGTGTTTCGTTTCCGTTGAGCACTGCGGTGAGATTGATGTAGGCCAACTGCGCTTCGGGGTTCAGTGGATCAAAATGATACTGATACTTGTCCCCTTCCTTCTTCACGATCAGATCAACTGTTCCTCTTTTTAGTAGCACCAACCCTTCATCAAACCCTACATTCAGGAACTCATAATTGGTAAAGCCCGTGGTTTCGTTGCCCACTTTCTTCGTCCAGCTCTTTTCTTCGGTTTCCTCATTCCCAACAAAGGCGATCTTTTGATTCCGTTCTCCTTTTTGAGTGAATGCGAGACCAAGTCCGCCTGCCATCAACACTGGGAAAAAGACAGCCCAAAACACAGCTCCCGGCTGCCGAAGAAATTCTCTGAAGTTGGTCAGTATCAAAAGTATAATCGGATGCTTCATCTCTTTATTGATTAATATGGCGGCCAGTCATCGAAGTGAATAAATCGTCGAGTGTCAATTTCCGGCATTCCAGCGAATCGATTCTGATCTTCTCTTTTTGCACGTAAAGCAGAAAGTCTGGCAAGAACTCCACTATGTCGGTAACCAAAAGCTCGCCACTGAGCGTTTCCTTCTCAAAAGTGTAGTTTAAAATGGCCTGCTGTCCCGGCAACGCTTCTTTTTCCAGCGGCCTGTCAATGCTAAAGTCAATAATTTCCCCTTTCACGTGCTTTGAGAGCAGCTGCTTCAAAGTGCCTTCAGCCAATATACTCCCCTGGTCCATGATCACAATTCTATCGCACAAATAGGCTGCTTCCTCCATGTAGTGCGTGGTGAGGATCAGCGTAGTGCCCTTTCTTTTTCTGAGGTTCAAAAGGATGTCCCAAAGTTCTCTTCTGGCATTCGGATCAAGGCCAGTGGTGGGTTCATCCAGGAGTAAAATCTCCGGTTCATTTAATAGCGAGATGCCCAATGCCATTCTCTGCCGTTGGCCTCCCGAGAGTTTGTCTGTGAAAGCCTTCTGCTTTTCAGTCAGATTCACTAGTTCAAGCACCCTCTCTACTCTTTCGCTGCCCAAGCCGTAAAAGCTGGCAAAAAGCTCAAGTGTTTCTCGTACCCGAAGTTTCTCGATAAAGCGGGTTTCCTGAAGGGAAAGCCCAATGATTTGATGCAATTTCCTGGCATTTTCGGCCCAGGTCATACCCTTGAGTTTGATTTCTCCCGAGTCGGGCTTTTGAATGCCTTCGATCATCTCAACCAGGGTTGTTTTTCCAGCACCATTTGGGCCAAGCAAGGCCACAAATTCCCCCTTGTAAATGGTGAGGTCTATGCCGTTGACAGCTTTCACATCTTTGAAGTGCTTGATGACTCCAGCGACTTCAATCTGAACTTCCTTCATACCACGAAAAATAAATAAGGATTGCAGTAGGCAATTTATGAAGACTTTCTGAAGACCACACAAAAAAATGGACGACGATCCACTCTATCCCCGGAAAGAACTAATGGGTCGAAAAAACCAAGTATTCATACTTACCGAATCCTTGACGATCAAGTGCTTCGGCGAGAAAATCGACGTAAGTTCGACCGTCAAGCCTCTTTGTGCAGCTGAGTTCATAGATGGAAAAATCGTCAATCTCCAATCCAGATTCTTTCTCGTAGACAATATTGGCAACAACTGGTATTCTAACGTTAGCTCCTGCATCGCCATAAACAGTCCAGGACATGCCAGCTTGTCCGTCGGCAGAAGAGTAGAGCCATTGAGCACTCTTATAGGTGTAATCGAAAGAGGCGTCGAAACTGAATCCCTTAGTCGTCCGGTCAACTATAGAAAGGGTAAATGATGGAAATTCCACATCGAGCGCAGGTTCCCCATGCTTATGGTAGGTGATATGGGAAGGGCCATAAAATTCATTGAACTTGGTAGAGTAGGAATCATACCCTTGTATGTAGCCCAGCGAAGTTTCGGTACTGTACAAAAATGAATCGTAGGCATCACTCAGGAGATAACCTCTCCCGTCATTAAAGTACCCGATCGTTCTGCCATCCTCGTGAAACTCAGCAGGAATCTCTATTATTTGATCATACTCCTGAAATGAATCAAAATCAATCACAAGATTTTCATTCGGTAACATCGCCGCCACCTTCAAATAAACTCTCTGGCCACCTCTAAATCCCGTCATCAGTAGCTCTTGTGGGTCTTTATACATATTAATAGTGGCCAAAAGCCCTGATTCAGTAACAGAGCGGTCGTTAAGCGGCGACCCTGAAGTACCAGGAGAAAACTTAATTGACTCATCGGGAGGCATTGACTCATGATAGTTAACTATTTCAATGGTGGCAGTACCGATAACCTCCGGTGCTTCATATTCATCCTGGGCTGCAATTGTTAGGGTTAGACCAGGGTTAATCCCAAGATAGGTAACTGCTGAAGCGACTCCCGAGCCACTTGAACCAGGTATGAAAACCGTCACATCAATCGCTTCAAGGGTTACGGGCCCCTTCAGTTCAAACACTTCACCATTTTTGCATTTGTGACTATCCAACACTTTTCCTGAAGGTTCTGAAATATACACCCACTGTTCCTGCCCTTCATTTATCGCATTTTCCTCTACCATTATAGTAAGCAAGGACAACCCTTCAGATTCTTTTTCACAAGAAAAACATAAAATACCAAGAGCAGAAACAATACAAAGTGATAACTTCCTTGTCATGGAGTTGAATTGTGGTAGAATTCAATTTAATAAAATATCTCCTCTCATAAAATACTTTGCCTTCGAAACTACCCTTAGTGCATACACTACCTCACCAAATGCGACTGCCACTACATGCCAGATCATCACAACGATGAATGGGAGAAAAGAGTCCATCTCATCTCAACAGCAAAAAAAGTTGTTTTGTAGTCTTCTCATAAACGAGAAAAATCCACGTCTTTTCTGCAACCTTTCACCTCCAGCGAGGTACTCTAGGCTAAAAGAACCTCAAGGCCATGCTCAAAAACTACTTCCTGGTAGCGCTGAGAACCATCAAGCGCAACAAAATCTATAGCACCATCAATATTTTCGGTCTCTCTTTGGGTATCGCCTCCAGCATCCTTATCCTGATGTGGGTCAACGATGAGCTTACTTACAACAGCTCGCACGAAAACCTCAACTCCATTTTTCGGGTGATGGAAAACCAACACTATTCAGACAGAATTGGCACCACGTCTTCCACGCCGGGCCCACTGTCTCCCTATCTCAAAGCCACCTACCCGGAGGTTAAATATGCCTCCAGGCTTACCTGGCCTACCGAAAACCTCTTCAATATCGAGGAAGCGTCCTACTACGAATCAGGGCGCTATGTGGATGCCGACTTCCTGGAGATGTTTACCTTCAAGTTCATCGAAGGCTCGGCTGCCACAGCATTCAGAGATAAAAACTCGGTAGTTCTCACCGAAACAATGGCCAAAAAGTACTTCGGAAATGAGCCTGCCACTGGTCAAACTTTCCGCTTTAACAATAAGGATAACCTACAAGTGACCGGCGTGGTGGAAGACTGGCCAAAAAACAGCGACTTTGGTGGGTTTGCCTACCTGCTCAACTTTGACAAGTTCATGGATGAGAACAAACAATGGCTCGACCAATGGGGCAACAACAACGTCTCCACGTTTGTGCAGCTACAAAGCGGGCAGGACTGGGAAGCTTATTCTGCCAAAATAAACAGGCTGCTCGATGAGAAAAATGAGAACAACTCCATCGAACTGTTTCTGTACCCCGCCACGAAAATGCACTTGTATGGCAGCTTTGAAAATGGCGTGCAGGACGGCGGCCGCATCCGCTACGTGAAAATTTTTGCCATCATTGCCGTTTTTCTTTTGCTCATTGCCTGCATCAACTTTATGAACCTGTCTACTGCCCTGGCGGTAAAGCGAAGCAAAGAAGTAGCGTTGCGAAAGGTAGTTGGTGCTTTCAGGAAACACCTGATTTACCAATTCCTTACCGAGTCTGTTGTGTTTTCGATTTTGGGCGGCATGCTTGCCATGGCGTTGGTACTGCTGCTAATGCCCGTTTTCAATGAAATTTCTGACAAGAGCCTCGTGTTGGATTTCAGCATGCAAACCGTCTTGCTCTTTGTTGGCACGATCCTTTTCACCGGCTTTGTGGGCGGTAGCTACCCAGCGTTTTACATCGCCCGTTTTGAACCAGCAAAAGTTCTAAAAGGCCAACTGAAGAGTGGTAAGGCCGCTGTGAGGTTCAGGAAGGTGCTGGTCACCACGCAGTTTGTGCTCTCTATCATCATGATCTTCTGCACCGTGGTAGTGTATCAGCAACTTTGGTATGTTCAAAATCAGGACACCGGCTTCAACAAGGAAGGGATCATTTACATGGAAATGCAGGAGAACATGGCAGAAAAATATGACCTGATACAAGATCAACTTCTACAAGACCCGTCCATTCTGTCGGTTAGTGAAAGCAGCTTTTCACCCCTTTCAATTGGCAACTCCACCTGGGGGCTCGACTGGCCTGGCAAAGATCCACAAGAGCGCATTCTGTTCAGCAACTTTGCCATCGACGGTTCTTACATCGAAACCATGGGACTCACCCTGGTTGGTGGGCGGACCTTTGACAAAACCATGGCCACCGACACGGCAAACATCATTATCAATGAATCGGCAGCTCGCAAAATGGGCTTTGAGCCTTTGGAAGCTGTAGATCAGCCCATCACCGTTTGGGGAGAAAGAAAAGGGCACATCATTGGGGTGGTGAAGGACTACAACTACAGCTCGTCTCACTCTGTCATCAGGCCTATGTTCATGATGTTCGAAAAGGACTGGTGCAGCTATATCATCGTGCGGGCCAAGCCACAACAGTACACAGCTGCCATTGATGCCCTTAACAGCATTTATACTACTTACGCCCCGGCCTACCCGTTCGAATATCGCTTCCTCGACGTAGACTGGGCGGAATTCTATGAAAATGAAGAGCGCACCGGCCAGCTGTTTCAAGGCTTCGCCTGGCTGTCGATATTCATTTCTTGTCTGGGGTTATTTGGCCTGGCTGCTTTCGCCATTCAGCAGCGCACCAAGGAGATTGGCGTACGGAAGGTGCTTGGCGCCTCCACTTCTTCAATTATCACACTCACTGTGAAAGACTTTGCTCTATTGGTCATTATAGCGGCGGTCATCGGCTCTCCCCTTGCCTGGTACCTGATGGATCAGTGGCTGACCGACTTTGCCTTTCATGTCGACATCAGTGTGCTGGTGCCGCTGGCAGCCATGCTGCTGGCCCTGGTGATCGCTATCGTAACGGTCGGCTTCCACTCGATCAGGGCTGCACGGACTAATCCGGTGGATGCGCTTCGCTATGAGTAATTGCTGAGGCATGAGTAATTAAAGAGGTTACTATCTGCAGTACCGCAGATAGTAACCTCTTTAATGTGGCGCAAGACTCGCTTTAATATTTTCTACTTCTTATAATACTTCATCGCCTCGGGTATCGCCGCCTTCAAGTCGGCAATACGAGTGCTGTGCGAAGGGTGGGTAGATAAAAACTCCGGAGGAGCCCCGCCACCACTGTTGGCAGCCATTCTTTCCCAGAAAGCAGGTGCTTCATTGGGGTCGTAGCCTGCCATGGCCATAAAAATAAGGCCCATCCTGTCAGCCTCAGACTCCTGAAGACGAGAGAAAGGCAGCATAGCCCCAACAGTAGTGCCTGCACCATAGGCTGTCATAAACAGCTGCTGCGCTTCCGCCGGTTTGTCTTTCACCGCATAAGACAGCGCCAAACCACCAAACTGCTGAATCAAGCCCTGCGTCATCCGTTCATTACCGTGACGTGCAATGGCGTGAGCAATTTCGTGTCCCATCACCACGGCTACACCTTCATCAGTTTTGCAAATAGGCATAATGGCCGTGTAGAAAGCCACCTTGCCGCCGGGCATGCACCAGGCGTTCACCGTTTCGTCGTCTTGAATCAGGTTAAACTCCCACTTGTACCCTTTCAGTTGATCGCTCAGTCCGTGCGTCGACATGTACGACTCAACAGCCTTCTGAATCTTCTTGCCGACCGATTTCACCTGATTAACCTGGGCCGTGTTGGTGGACAATTTGGACTCGCTGAGCACCTGGTCGTACTGTGTAAAACTCATGGAGTTGAGTTCTGAATCAGGCACCAGCGCAAGCTGCTTCCTACCTGTAATCGCCACCGTTGAGCAGCTATAAACAATCAACGTGGCACCAATGCCTAACAATGCTATTATCCTCTTCATTTGTTTCTAATTTATTGTGAAAGTTAACAAGCTTCTTGCCAAAGTAGATTTTCCAGTCCTTCGAGACTGCAAAAACCAGTCTGTTTTGAAATACTCCGACAACTTCATTGGACAAAAATAATACTATGGGAATGATTTCTTCGCACGTGCCGATGGCTTACATACCTACTGTGTGCGTGTTAGGTGAGTTACTTTTAGCTTTAACGGAATCTGAATGAAAACGAATGGAATTTTCGAAAATTATAGCCCTTTGCTCAAATAATAGTCACGCAGATCAAAGATAGGTTGCGGAATCGCTGACTATCAGATATTTTGGCACCAAACATCACTACTATGAAAATCCTTTGTATCGGTCGCAACTACGTAGAGCACATCAAAGAACTCAACAACGAGACCCCCGATGAGCCGGTTATTTTCACCAAACCTGACACTGCGCTGTTGCTGAACAACAAGCCGTTCTATTTTCCTGACTACACAAAGGAGATTCACCACGAGCTGGAGATCATTATCAGAATTTGCAAGGAAGGAAAAAGTGTTGAGGAGAAATTTGCCTCTACTTACTATGATGCCATAGGCCTGGGCATCGACTTCACGGCACGGGATTTGCAGCAGAAAGCCAAAGCCAAAGGGTTACCATGGGCGCTTGCCAAGGGATTCAATGGGTCAGCTCCGATTTCCAAATTTGTTCCAAAGGAAAAGTTTGCGGATATGAAAAACATTAATTTCAAGCTGGAACTCAATGGTCAACCAGTTCAGATTGGGAATACCGGTCTGATGATCAACTCTATAGAAGCCATTATAGCCTACATTTCAAAATTCATTACACTTAAAAAAGGAGATATTATTTTCACAGGAACGCCGAAAGGAGTTGGGCCTGTCAAAATAGGAGATCACCTGAAAGGATACCTGGAAAGTGACGTACTACTCGATTTTGAAGTTAAATAAACTAGCACTTCTACTTTTACTAACAGCAAACACGGCCATAGCCCAATACGGATATGACACTGCCTACCTGATGTTCCCTATCAGGCCTGGAGATCGCAACTACCTGGCTGGCACGATGGGTGAAATCAGGGGCACCCATTTTCACGCAGGGATTGACATACGCACCAGTGGCATAGAAGGCTTGCCAGTGTATGCCCCAGCCGATGGCTATATCAGCCGTGTGAAGATCAGCACTGGCGGCTACGGCAATGCCCTGTACCTTACTCACCCCAACGGGCTGACCACGGTATATGGCCACCTGAAGTCGTTTAGCAAGCCCCTAGCCGAATGGGTGCGGGCACAGCAGTATGCCAAAGAAAGCTTCGACGTAGAGCTTTTTCCGGCACGCAACCAATTCAGCTACAAGAAAGGCGAAGTGTTTGCCGCCTCAGGCAATACCGGCGGCAGTTCGGGGCCCCATCTCCATTTTGAAATACGGGACCAAGAGCAGAAGATTCTTGACCCCATGCGCTTTCACTTCAAAGAGCTCATTGATGAAGCACCTCCTTTGATTAGAAAGGTGGCCTTTACTACCATGGATATCAAGTCGAGAATCAATGGGCAGTTTGGTCGGTTCGAATTTGATGTAACCAAAGAAGGGGACAGTTTTGTCATGCACACGCCACTGACATTTGAAGGAACCATTGGCGTGGAAATCTATGCCTACGACCGCTTCGACGGCACCTGGAGCAAAAACGGCATCCCGTGCATTGAGGTGATGCTCGATGACCAGAAGATGTTCAGCCAAAGCATTACCAAACTGAGCTTTGATGAAATGCGCAATGTGGCTGTGCACATGAACTACGGCGAGTATTTAACCAGCGGGCAAAAGTTCACCAAACTGTGGGTAGACGACGGTAACTGGTTGAAGGTGTACGAAGCAAAGGACTGGCAAGGCATGCTGAAAATCAAAGACTCCAGCGATCACAGACTTGAAATACGCACCTGGGACAGCTACAATAACTACTCGTATTTTAAGACAACGCTCAGCGACAAAGGGAAGCGAAGCAATGCCACCATCAAAAGTCTTGGCAAGCTGCGGCGGGAGGGTTATGAAATAACCGGCAATGTAATGGAGCTGACGAACCCCAATGGTGTGGCCCGCCAGAACGTTCTTTTGTACTCTGCAGGACAGGCGTATGAACTACCGCCGGTCTACCACGTGGGTGCCAACGACTTCTACCTCTGGGATTTGAGAAATGGCCTCCCAGACTCCGTCGATTTGTGTGGCACGATGCAAAAATATGACTTTAAGGCCATGGTATCTCCACATCACGACTACAGCTTTTTTGACAAAGACATGGACGTGGCCTTTAACCGGTACAGTCTGTTTGATACACTCTACCTGGCAGTAAAGGACAAGAAAATAGAAAACGGCAGAGAAGTGTTTGCTATCGACAATGTGCTGGATCCGCTTCGCCGCTCGGCAAAGGTGACGCTCAAGCCAATGCAGCTTTACGATAAAGAAAAGTCGGCGGTGTACTCCTACAGCGCCAAAGGCAACCTTGGCTACGTGGGCGGTGCCTGGGACAAAGACGGCATCAGCTTTCTCACCACCTCGCTGGGCACCTGGACCGTCGCCACCGACTCTGTGCCCCCTACCATCAAGCCGGCAGTGATCAACAAAAGTGAGTGCCGCCTGATCATTGAGGATGACCTGTCGGGCATCAAAAGCTGGAAAGGCACCATTGATGGCGAATGGGTGTTGCTGAACTACGAATACAAGAAAAAACTATTGTGGACAGAAAAACTCGATGCAAGCAAACCTTTCGACGGAGAGTTTGTTGTGGTAGTGACCGACAACGCCGGTAATGAAACTGTGTACAAAACAAAACTCTGACAACCAATGGCATTAAAAGCAGGCGACAAAGCTCCAGACTTCGAGGTAAGTGACCAAAACGGAAAAACAGTAAAACTCTCCGACTTCCAGGGCAAGAAGGTAGTGCTCTACTTCTACCCGCAGGACAATACGCCTACCTGCACGGTCGAAGCCTGCAACCTCAGGGACAACTACAATACCCTGAAAACCAAAGGCTACGAGGTGCTGGGCGTAAGCCCCGACTCGGCCAAGAAGCACACCAACTTCATCAAGAAATTCAGCCTGCCCTTCACGCTGCTGGCTGACACCGACAACAAAATCATTGAAAGCTATGGTCTGTGGGCAGAAAAAACCACTTTTGGACGTTCCTACATGGGCGTGCTACGCACCACTTTTATTATCGACGAAAATGGCATCATTGAGCGGGTGATTGACGACGTGAAGTCGAAGGAGCATGCGGAGCAGATTTTGGGGTAATTTATCCCCAAAACTTCCTATTTTGCTGGAAACTTAAACATCCAGCCCATGAAATACATACTCGCATCAATTTTCACAGTAGTCACCCTGGCTGCTGTCGCCCAACCAGCCAAAAAACCTCTCAAAATTGGCGTGGCCGGTCTTATCCACGGCCATGTAGGTTGGGTGCTTAATAAGGCCAAAGCTGGCGACGTGGAAATCGTGGGCATTGCCGAGTCCAATAAAGCCCTGGCAGAAAAGTTGTCAAAACAATATGGCTTCTCCATGTCGCTGGTGTACCCCACCCTGGATGAAATGCTGGCCAAAACCAAGCCCGAAGCCGTTACTGCCTTCAACGACATTTACGGCCACATGGAAGTGGTGGAGAAGTGCGCCCCCAAGGGCATCCACGTGATGGTGGAAAAGCCGCTGGCCATGAGCTACGACCATGCCAGGCGGATGAAGGCGCTGGCCGACAAACACAAGATTTTTCTGGTGACCAACTACGAAACCACCTGGTACGCCACCACGCAGGAAACCCTCACCAAAGCGGCAGCGGGCGACCTGGGCACCCTTCGCAAAGTAATGGTGAACGACGGGCACGAGGGACCTAAGGAAATTGGTGTTGGCAAAGAATTCCTCGACTGGCTCACTGACCCTAAACTGAACGGGGCTGGAGCACTGATCGACTTTGGCTGCTACGGCGCCAATCTCCTCACCCACCTGATGAGCAACGAAAGGCCGCTGTCGGTCACAGCTATTACCCAAACCAACAAACCTGACATCTACCCCAAAGTAGATGACGAGGCTACCATATTGGTGAAGTACCCCGGCACCCAGGGCGTCATTCAGGCGTCGTGGAACTGGACGTTTGGGCGCAAAGACATGGAGGTGTACGGCACCAACGCTTATATCAAGACAGTAGACGGCACCCGCATGAGCCTTCGGGTCAAGCAGTCGGAGCCAGAGCAGCCCATGACGCTGGAGCCCATGAAAACACCTTTCAACGATCCGTTCGATTTTCTTACCGCCGTCATCAGAGGCGAAACCAAGCTCAACGAAACCGTGCAGGGCAGGCTTTCGTCACTGGAAAACAACATGGTGGTGGTAGAAATACTGGATGCAGCCATCCGGTCGGCGAAGGAGGGGAAAACGGTGGTGCTGGAAAGGTAGGCGGCACGCAAGAACTGACTCTTTTTGGCTTCGCCAAAATGGGTGTCACGCTAAGGCGCAAAGCTCGCAAAGGCTGGTGTGGAGATTCTTTGCGCCTTAGCGTCTTGGCGTGAAATAAACCACCTGGCGAAGCCGGAGCACCAGACTAGAACAAGCAAGAACTATTCTCCGCACCTACCTGTTTTGTTCTTTTTTAAATCATTATGAGTCAATCAACCATCCAACCATCTACCTTCCAGTTTCTCACCGACCTCGCTGCCAATAACAACCGGGACTGGTTTGCCCTGCACAAAGACTGGTATCAGGCATCACTTGACAATATGGTGGGCTTTGCCGATGCGCTGCTGGCTGAAATGAACAAGCATGACCTGATAGAAACGCCGTCAGGAAAGAAAGCGCTGTTTCGGATCTACAATGACGTGCGGTTCAGTAAAGACAAGTCGCCCTACAATGCCCGCTTTGCCATGTCGTTCCGGCGGGCCACCATAGAGCGGCGGGGCGGCTATTACCTTAACCTCAAACCGGGTAGCAACTTCCTGGCCTGCGGATTTTTCAACCCCAATCCTGACGACCTGAGACGCATCCGCTTTGACATAGAAGACAACTACGAGGACTGGCACAAGATTCTGCGGTCAAAAGTTATAAAAAGCACCTATGGCGACATGCAGGGAAATACAGTGGCCACAGCACCGAGAGGCTACACAGTCGACCACCCGGGCATTGATTTGCTTCGGCATAAATCATTTGTTTTCCGGCATAGCTTCACCGACGACGAAGTCCTTGCCAGCGGTTTCCATAAAAGCGTGAGCCAGACCTTCAAAACCATCAGGCCCTGGCTCGACTATATGAGCGAGGTGCTGACTACCGACAGGAACGGAGAACTGCTTGTGTAGCTAATAATTTCTACTGGAGCGCCTCTCCGCATTCGCAACAATACTTCGCTTTTTTCATGTGATCAGCATTGCCACATTGCCGGCATTGCCTGCTTGTATCTCCGGAAGGATTCAGGGCATTGGTGCTTCCTTTGGCAAGCTCCACGGTAACCAGTCCGGTGGGGACAGCTATCAGGCCATAGCCAGTCACCATCAAAATGGTAGCCAGAAACTGTCCTAAGGTCGTTTGAGGAGCGATGTCACCATAGCCGACGGTGGAGAGCGTCACAATGGCCCAGTAGATACTCCGGGGAATGCTCGTAAACCCGTGCTCCCGTCCTTCAATGATGTACATCAAAGTACCAACAAAAACGCTGACGATAACAACAAAGAAAAGAAAAACGACAATCTTCCTGGAGCTTGATTTCACTGCTTCACCAAGCTTGCTGGCCTCACCCATAAACTGCACCAGCTTAAGCACCCGAAATACCCGCAACAGCCTCAACACCCTAATGATAGCCAGCGCATGGCTACCAATAAAAAAGATGCTCAGGTAAGTAGGCAAAATGGAGAGCAGATCGATAATGCCAAAAAAGCTGAAGACATATTGAGTCTTCTTTTCTGATGTCCATAGCCTAAGTCCGTACTCGACGGTAAACAGACCAGTGATAATCCAATCAAGTTTGTAAAAAAGAGCCGCCCATTCCTGATTGATCTCCCTGACACTTTCCAGCATAAGTATGGTAATGCTGGCCACGATGAGGATGAGGAGTGCTATGTCGAAACCCTTGCCTGCGGGTGTATCTACACCAAAAATGATCCTGTGGAGCTTTTCTTTGGTTGATTGCATGAGTTAAATGATAATGCCAGGAACTTGCAATGCGAATCTAGCAAGTTTTACTTTAAATATCCTCTCGTTCCCTTCAGCTACTTCCTGGCATTGAAAACCACCTTTTCAAACCAAACCCAACTCCACAGAGAAAGTTAGCGCATGTGCTGACAAATAAATGACCGGGAGATTTGGGAAGAACTATCGGAGCAATAAAATGCGAAGGCTAGTCAATCAAAAAGTAAGTAAATTGCAAATATGGAAACTCTCCGGCTACCAAAAATACGCTTGCTGATTTATGGGGCTCCCCTGGCGGTCATTTTCATTTCCGTTGGCCTGGCAGTAAGTCCATTGCTGGTTGCCTACCCACAACTCGCTACTGGCATTATCTACGACCTAACGCTAACCTCTCCGGTCATTTATCTGATGCTGATCTGGAATAGACCTATTCCAAAGGCTACTGTGGTTCCCATTTTTATTGTCGGCGTTGTGCTCGCCTCGTTTCTGCTGCCCGACAATCAACATTTCCACCTCAATCTGGTGAAAACCTTCCTGCTACCGGTGGTAGAGCTTTTGGTTGTCACAGGTATTGTGCTGAAAGTCAGAAAGACGGTCAACGCTTTTAAAGCAAACGCTAGTAGCGAGCCTGATTTCTACCTCACTCTTAAAAAAAGCACGATGGAGGCATTGGAAATTCCCTTGCTAGCTAGAGCCATGTCAACGGAAATAGCCGTGTTTTACTTCAGCCTCTTTCCCTGGAAAAAGGAAGTCCCAAGGGACAATGAGTTCAGCAGCTACAAGGATAACGGAGCGATCGCATTGCTGGGAGCAATCATCTTTATCCTGGTTGCCGAAACCTTTGTCTTACACACTTTACTCGCCCACTGGAGTACCACATTTGCCTGGATACTGTCTGCCACTAGCATTTACACTGGGTTTCAGCTTTTTGGGCACATCAAGGCCATGATTTTTCGGCCTTCGACGATGACTGCCGAGGCGTTGCACCTGAAATATGGGCTGTTTGGAGACATTACCATCCCGTGGGAGGATGTTGACCGGGTGGCATTGCATACCGGAAGTATGGAAACAGCCCTACCAGGAATGGAACAATTAGCTTTGTTGAAAGGTCTCGAAACCGCCAATGTGATGCTGTCATTCAAAAAGACCCAAACGATAGAAAAGTTATACGGCTTCACAAAAAGCTGTGATAACCTCTTAGTTCATATCGATAATAGCCCGGCATTTATAGAAAAGGCGAGGGCCGCAATTTTGAACCTCAACACAAAAATGTGATGACTGAAGACTATGACGCCGTCATCGCTCATCACTACAACGCCTACCGCCCACCCTTGCATCAAGTGATCCTTACAAAGTGCCTGAGGCCTGGGACAGTTTATGACAACGGACTTGACATCGGTAGCGGCACCGGACAGTCGTGTATCGCACTGGCCGATTTCTGCGAAAAGATAACGGGTGCTGAGCCAAGCAAGGAGATGCTGGCACAGGCTATCGGGCATTCGAAAGTAACCTACGTGCATTTTGACGGTATTAATTTGCCCTTCGCTGATAGCAGTTTCGACCTGGTCACTTTTGCGGGGTCATTGTTTTACGCCAGGTCGCAAGGGATTCTCAATGAGGTGGTGAGGGTGTGCCTGCCCAACGCCATAGTCATTGCCTACGACTTTGAGGTGCTTTTTCAACGGCTGCCATTTGGGTTTCACTTGCCAGAGGAGTCTGTGGGCTATAATCACCGGGCTAGCTTTTCGGGCCTTGAAATGAATGGGCTTAGAGAAACTGACTCGTTTGTCAGCGACTACCAGTTGGGTGTCAGTGCTGAGAACCTGGCTCATTTGCTGTTGTCGGCAGGAAGCTTCTACAATTATTTTTCTGAGAGATATACAGCTTCGGATCCTTTTGGCTTGCTTGTGCGGGAGCTAAGCCAACATGCTATTGTGCATTCAATAGGTGCCAGGCTATACGCCACCGTGTACAAGGTTGGCGTGAAGTAACTCCGTCGGACGGTTTGCATTTTTTGAAATATGGCCACGAAGGCACAAAGACGCTAAGGATTCTTCGGCCTCCGGTCTTCAAACTCCCGTCTCACTTCCCTACCCGGCGGCTGACGGCTCCATCGCCAGGACCTGCTGGCCGTACCGACGCCTGATTCCCTTGCCCGCCGAAGCTTTTGGCGTAGGCGGTCGCTTCGCTCTTCAATGTGGCCACGAAGACACAAAGACACTAAGGGTTCTTCGGTCTCCGGTCTTCAAACTCCCGCCTCACTTCCCTACCCGGCGGCTGATGGTTGCCTCCACACTGCCCGGCACGTACCGACGCCTGGTCATCTTCCGTCTCCGGTCTTCCGACTTCCTTGCCCGCCGAAGCTTTTAGCGTAGGTGGGCTAAACCAACACCGGCTCCTTATAATACTTGTTCCTGTACTCAATGGGCGTAAGCCCTGTAATTCGCTTGAACACTGTACGAAACGCCTTGGTGTCAGTATACCCCACGTCATACATGACTTCGTTGATGTTTTTGCGGCTCTTTTCAAAGCTGCGTTTGGCGGCCTCTACTTTCACCCGTTGTATGTACTCCACAATGGTGTTGTTGGTAGCCTTCTTGAACCTCCGCTCAAAGCTCCGGCGGCTGACGGCAAACATATCTACAAGCTGATCGACGCTGATGCGCTCAGCTGAATTGTCCTCGATAAAATCCTGGGCCTTCTTCACTTCCGGGTCGTTGTGATCCTTCTGCCCATTGAACATCATAAAGGCCGACTGACTCTCCCTGTCGATATCGATGGCAAAGTACTTGGCCGCCAGAATGGCTGTGTCCCGATCTGTGTATTTCTCCAGCAGGTAGAGCAGCAGGTTCCAATAGGAATTGGCGCCACCACTCGAATAGAGCCGGTGCTCCTCGGTAATAATGCTTCCATCTACCAGCTCCACATCGGGAAACGTCTCCCGAAACTCGTTGGCAAATGCCCAGTGGGTAGAGCATCGTTTGCCTTCCAGCAAGCCGGTGGATGCCAGCAGGAATGCCCCCACACAAAGCGAGGCTATTTCTGTGCCCTCATTGTATTTATCCACCAGCCACGGAATAGCTTCTTTGTTGACTTCCACAGCCTGTTTCATGTCACCAAACAAAGCAGGGATCACAATCAGATCCGTTTTTTCAACATCCTTCATCAGCTTGTCGGTATGGACAGAGAAAGCGCCATCGTGCAGCTTCACGTCCTTTGTAGCGCCCACCAGTTGCACTTCAAAAAGTGGCGCTTTGCCAACAGCCTGTAAAAACTGGTTGGCGGCGGTGAACATGTAGCGGGGATCGGCCACCGCTTCCATCACTGCCGAGTTAGGAACAAGGATTGAAATACTCTTCATTGGGATGAAATTTGACCTGATAAAAGTAGGAATTCCCTATGACGCAATCAACCCTCCAAACTGCCGTTTTCACACCCCGGCAAGCGATGCTCCCAAAGCTACTTTTGTATGGCTGACAAATGCTTATAAATGGCCCATTTGATTACATATTTGACCTTCAACGGAAACTGCAGGGAGGCGATGACCTTCTACCGTGACTGCCTGGGTGGGGAACTTCAGCTTGAAACTGTGGCAGCATCATCCGCTTCTGCTGAGTTCCCACAACCTATGGGAGAATTCATCCTGCAGGCCACGCTCTCGAAAGATAACCTGGTGCTGATGGCCACCGACATGGTGGGTGAAGACGGCCTGAGTCGTGGAAATGCCGTATCTATTCTGATAGACTGCAACAGCAAAAAGGAGCTTCAGCACTACTTTAAGAAACTGTCCCATAAAGGCCAAGCCACTCACCCCATCGGAAAAACTTTTTGGGGCGCCTGGTTTGGAGGACTCACGGATAAGTTTGGTAACCACTGGCTGCTCACCTGCAGAGGCTAAGCGAAAGCTCGCTGCTTCACAGCTTCTCTATCTCATCACAAGTTTCCTGAATTTTTCCTTCCTTACGTGTTTTGTTTCCCGCTGCTATATTTGCGGTTCACTCTTGAACAATGAATATAGGGCTGCTTCAAATTTTACTTTTTGCAGGCTGCATCCAGGCTATTCTCCTGGCCACTTACCTATTTTTTCATTCTGCCATCAGAGGTTCCCGGCTGTTTGGTATTCTACTGTTGCTTCTGGCCATCCACTTGTTTCTTGTCACCAACGACAGGCAGGAGTTCTTCATGCAATTCCCGCACCTTTTGCACGTCACCTGGTTGGTGCCATCACTTTACGGCCCCATCATTCTCATATTCGTGCGGCGAATCACCAGGTATTCGCTAAAGTCCTCGCTTGTGGAATGGCTTTACTTTGTCCCCTTTGTGCTACTGGCTGCCTATCACATGCCTTTCTATCTCCTGTCGGCAAGCGAGAAGCAGGCCTATATTGCGGACTTCGCCCTTTCGGTGAAAGACGACTTTGGGCTGATCAACCAGCTGGTCAACGTGCTCCATGTCACGTTTTTCTCTGCCTCACTTTGGTTTTATAATCTTTACAGAAAAAAGATCCTGAACTATGCTGCCTCTGAGGAAACCAGACTCCTGTGGCTGGGCAATTTTCTTTGGATCAATCTTGCCATTGTGTGCGTAGGTATGGCAGTGTTTTATGCCAGAAAGTATAACCTCCCCGTGGTTGGAAGCATTTACCCCTATCATTTTCTGGGTGTCATTTTCCTGATCTACTGGTCGGCCTATAAGCTCATCCGGCAGCCGGCTATTTTTCAGTCGGAAACTGAAGAAGGAGGCTTTGCCGAAGTGTCGGAAGTTCCGTCGACCCAGGAGGCTGCCAGGCCGGTTACAGAACAGCAACGGCAGCTGGCTGAGGGCATCAAAAAGCTGATGGAAGAGGAAAGGCTCTACCGAACGGCCGGCCTTGCGCTGCCCGACGTGGCGGCAAAGTTAAAGTCGAACAAGCAGTACGTGTCGGAAGCTATCAACCTGGTGTTTGGCAAAAACTTCTACGACTTTGTGAATGAGTACCGGCTGAAAGAATTTACCAACAAGCTTGATAGCCAGGAAGACCAAAACCTCACGCTGCTGGGCATTGCCTCCAATGCAGGCTTCAATTCCAAGGCTACCTTTAATGCGGTGTTCAAGAAACACTATGGGATGACGCCGTCGGAATACCAAAGGGAAAATTCCAATGTTCAAAAAACAAAGATCAAATAAGCAACAACGAGGAAATTCCAAAACTCAAGCAGCAAAAGACAAATGAGCACCAAAGAGAAAACTCCAAAGCTCAAGCTGCAAATAGCAAATAAGCTTCATTCAGGCAATTACCAGATAACCGTCATCAATAAACTAAACATCACTTGCCGTCATTGCGAGAAGCTCGTCTACTCATCGATTGTGTTCGATAATTATGAAGCGACGAAGCAATCCTGCTCATAGGAATTTACGCTTCGAAATAAACAAGTTTGCTTCGTCACTTAGTATGTGGTACACACAATTCAAACTCATCTGAGTATCCTCGCAATGACGAATGATAAAATACACGTCTCAATTCGTCCGGATTGATCAATTCGGACGATCAGCTATCAACTCCCTCCGTATATCAGCCAGTCAAAAAACTCAAAACCATTATGAAAAAGAATGTACTCATGGGGCTGATTCTCCTCGGCTGGGCTACAGTGTCACAAGCACAAACAAAGCTCTCACTGTCGGTGCCGCTGCTCGACTTGCCTCAAAACACCCAGCTTCCGCAGAACTACCCTTCCATGCATCAGTCCCTTCAATGGAGCGCCGATGTGTACGACGTGAGCTTCTGGGGTATTGACGCCGCTAGCAATTCGCTGTTCGACAAAAAATGGACGCAGACTGGTTTCAGCTATGCCACCGGACTGCTCTTCAGCAAGTATGGCAGTGAGCTGCCCCTGCCGCTTGGCGTATGGGGGCATGAAGAATACCACCGCTCCGTGCTTGGCACTAAGGGCATCGCCAGCAAAAACGGCAACTGGATTTTCCACCGCTGGGACGGCACCGTGTATGGCCCGTCGGACGAAGACCTCGCCAACCTGAAGGCTACCGACAACAACGCCCTGCTCTACGCCTACACGGCGGGTGTGCAATACGAAACGCAGCTTACCAAAACCAGCGTGATGAACGACTTCTACAATGAGCGCAGCTTCTACAAAGCTCCCCTGTACCTCTACAACGCCCACTATGTGTGGAACTACTTCCGCTTTGCCACCAGCACCCATTCCGACTCAGTAAAGGTGATAGCGCCTAAGTTTGAACACAAAGAGGCATCGCAGCGGGACTTCGCCGGTGCCGACCTTACCGCCTGGGCCTACGACATGTTTAACCCCAATGCATCGTACTACGACCGTGACGACTTCCCTAACGGCGAGGGCGAAAACCGCCGCATTGGCTTCCACGATCTGTCGGAAGAGGCGCAGAAATACCTGGTGAAACAGAAGCGATTGTCGCTCCTCAATTTTTTAAATCCGGCGATCATACTGGTCAATCGGATCCGGATCAATGAGGAGCTGACAATTCTTCCCTTTGTTCAATACTCTCCTACCCACTTTGGCAACAGCATCTCGCTCAATATGCCCTTCACCTACAAAGGCGATGGCTACTTTTTGGGTGTGAATCGCTTTGCTAACTACAAACATGCCCACTACGGCGTGGAGGCGGGCGTTTACCAGCGGCCCATCGATGCACTGCAAGGACTCAGCATGTCGTGCACAGTGAAATTATGGAAGCAACCAGACAGCTTCTTCGGCAGCAAAGCCAGCTGGGGTGGCGCCATCAAATGGGGCGTGGCCTACGCTGTGGCCGACCGCCTGGCGCTTACACTCGACGTAACCGGCAAAACGGCGGGATGGCTCGAAGGCAACCCTTACCTGAAACGCAACTTCAATCCGGTGCTGGGCTTCCAGTATATCGTGCCGGGGTTGAACAGCGGGAGGCTGTAACATAAGCAAACAACCATGAGCAAACAAAGCTACCTTTCCGGTGGCTTTGTTTGCTTTCAGACTTTACCATATATGTCTGAAATATGACCATCGTTTGCAACGATGGTCTCCGAGAAGAGCGATTGCATCGCTCACTACAATAGTGACAGATAATATAATTCCACGTAAAGTCGTAACCCTCGCTGAGATTTTTTCTATGTTTTGAGTGCTATCATCTTTAAGCCATTTGCATGAAAACACTATTGCTCCAACCCCTATCTTTGACGCTCAACATCTAAATGAGCAAAATGAACAACGCCGTCATCAAACTCTTCCTTCGTCTGGCCCTTGCCGCCGGATTTTTGTCTGCCGTGGCCGACCGGTTCGGCTGGTGGCCTGTTGAAGTCTCCGCATGGGGAAACTGGGACAGCTTCGTGGCCTACACTGCGGTCATCAACCCCTGGGCTCCTGCGTCGGTTGTACCGGCACTGGCGGGCATTGCCACTGCGGCCGAGGTAGTGTTTGCTTTTTTTCTTTTGATTGGCTTCAAAACTGAGCTGTTCGCCAAACTGAGCGGCTACCTCCTGTTGGCGTTTGGCCTGTCGATGGCGCTTTCCACCGGCATCAAAGGCCCGCTTGACTACTCGGTGTTTAGCGCAGCCGCAGCAGCCTTTGCCCTGAGCCTGATGAAGGAGAAATATTGGGAGGTGGACAACTTGTTTTAAAAAGTGCCGAATAATGGAGTAACAATCGCTTCCGTTGCAGAAAGCACCTTCACAGGGACAACACATACAATGCTACCGAACGATCATTCAATAATGACCTTGCGAACAAATGATGTCGCATGATTGAATCCCTTCAACACATAAGTGCCTTTCTCCATGTGCCCCAGTTCCAGGCTTGTTACGTCGCCGTTGGTTCCCCCTATCCAGCGAAGCCTGCCTGCCATGTCATACAAAGCCAGCCTGTAAGCCTGCCCGGTAAGGATGTTGAGCTGGCCCGTGGTGGGGTTGGGGTATAGTTGTTCCGCTCTTACTTCCGCTACCGACAATACCTCTCCCATTTCATAGGGAGCACCGGCATACCTGGCAATAGACGCATCGTTGAACTGGTTCATTTTGCCTTCGTCGAAACCGGGAATGCTGTTGATATTTCCTTTCCAGGCGCCGACGAGCAGAAAATGCTCTTCAAAGGTCACACCAGGGTTAGCTGAGCTTTGCTCTTCCCGGGTATGTGCGTGATAATGATACCCAAAATCATCGCCATGGTCGTGGCCGCCAAATGCATCCAAAGCCACACTGTTCCCCACCATGAATGGATAATCCTCCTCATATCGGCCAAACAGGGCAACGCCATCGTAGGCTATACCAATGACCGGCGGATGGTCATGCCCTTCATAATCAGCGCCGTTATATAGATTGATCCCATTCCTGTTATAGGCATGGCCATCTGCATGGTAGTGCAACTCCAGTCCCCCACCGACATGAATACCTGACTGGGTGATCTCTCCGTCTTCCACTGTAAAACGAATATTGTTATTCATTGCGGGATAAATAGTCACGCCATCCACTGCAAGCCCAACTGAAGCCAGGCCAACGTAGTTATAAACGTTCTTTTCGGTAGTGGTGCCCTGGTCGCTGTCAAAGGCCGACGCCAAATCTCCGTACGGCCCAAGGTCGTTGTCCAGCACATCGTCGACGAGACCGTAGTCTTTGAGTGGAATTTTGAGCACGAAGTCACCCAATTTTCCGTGGCGGGTCACTGTAGACTCTGCATAGCCTACTCCCGGATCAGCCCCGGGAGGACGATTGACATCGATCAGCATATTGGGCCGACTAGATACCGCAAAAGACACCACTACCATAAAGGGATGTGGCACATTGTTGTTGTCCAGCGCATTGGTGAAATACACATTCAGGATATTGTTGTATCCCAGGCGGGCACCGTAGATGTCGTAACTGGCTATTTTTTGTGAGAGCATGTTTTCCCTCAAGGCCAGATAGAAGGCCTTTGGGTAGCGCAACGACGCCCCGTTGTTGGTGAGCGTGGTTTCTATTTCATCCAGCTGAGTCTCAGCAGCATGGGCGGCATCGGGCGTATTTCCAAACTGCGCCTGGTATTTTTCATCCACTCTTTCCGACAAGTCAGTAGGCAGCCTGGTATCATCAATCAGGAACACATTGTCGGGGAGCTCCGCTGTGGCGTTCGGTTGATAACTTACACTCAGGGGATTGAAATCCGACCCGTCCGCAATCTCTAGGTCGATCACATCGTTGGCGTCGGCTATAAAAAAGCTGGAGGCACTTCCTTCATCTGCTGCCCACACCAGTGCGCCACTATTGATCTGAAGCCATTTTTCCGTCCAACCAGTCACGGCCGCCAAACCGCCCTGCGCAGCATTGTACTCCCACTGATTAACAGCTTTGATTTTGGCAGCAGTAGTATTTCCCGTAAATGTGACTACTACGTAACCCTTCTCTGCCGACTCTTCAATCTGCAAGGTGCCAGCATCTGCGCATACTGCCTTTCCCTCAGAATCGGCGTCGATACTGTAATAGCTATGAAGAAAAGGATTGAGCCGGTACTGGCCTGCCAGCGGCGTTTGCCCGTTGTTTTCGTGGGTATTGATATCAACAGCCTGGAATATCCCCCGCAATAGCGATCCATAGGTAGCCGATGACCCATGGAAGCTGTTGACATCTGCCAGACTGAGCGTGTACACATCATCTGCACCCAGCATGACAACATGCTCTTTCGACTCATCCATTACCACCAGGTAGGCCCTGTTTTGCACGGCCGATACGGCTTGTGGTGTCCAATTCTGTGAGAAGCTTTGGTTCAGCACTTCAGAAAATGGTGCAGGACCATAATAGTCAAACTGCTGGCCAAATGAGCAAAAAGGCGAGATGATGGCTGCAATGAGTAGTAGTTTTTTCATAGTTGGTTTTATAAGGAAATGCTTATTCACACTAATACAACGGGAAGTTAAGGATGAACCCTCCTATTGATATCAAAAAATGCATTATTCGCCGTAGCCAAAAGCTGACAGCATGTGATCTTTCTTTCAACCTTCTGGCGAAAGGTGGGAAAAAGTGCTGCAAACCGTTTTTAAAATGAGCCGCAAAATATAAGTTTATTCGTGTTCTGCTTACCTTTAACAACCAGCTAGTATCCATTTTCTATGACCAGATATCTCAGATCCTTCCTTTCTATCCGGTGTTTAGTTGCACTCACCTGCCTTGCCCTCGCTCAGAGCGGCTGCAAAGACGACGAAAATCCCACCAAAGTCATCAATCCGCTGGAAAACCCAGAGGATGGGCCAGCGGCGGGTAATCCCGATGGCAAATACCCCATACCCAGCGCAGCCGGTACCGAAGATGTCACCAATCCCGATCAGATGATTGGCGACGGCACAGCGGCAAGCTGCACGGGACAGCTGGTAGTCGACGCCATTGCCAAAGGCGGCAAAATTGTCTTCGACTGCGGTGCCGACCCCATCACCATCACGCTGCCCGAAACAGCCAAAATATACAACGACGCCAGCGATGAGGTGGTGATCGACGGCGGCGGGCTGATCACCCTCAGTGGTGCCGGAAAACGGAGAATCCTGTATATGAACACCTGTGACCAAAGCCTGACCTGGACGACCTCCCACTGCCAGGATCAGCAGTACCCAAAACTCACCCTGCAAAACATCACTTTTGCCGACGGCAACTCTACCTCCGAAAAGGAATACACCGGCGGCGGCGCCCTCTGGGTTCGTGGCGGACAACTCAAGGTGGTGAACTGCCGCTTCTTCAACAATGTATGTGCCGATACCGGTCCTGATCTTGGCGGCGGAGCCATCCGTGCATTCGATCAATATGAAGACCGTCCAATTTATGTAGTGAACAGTACGTTTGGCGGCGAAGAGGGCTACGGTAACTCCGGGTCCAACGGCGGAGCACTCAGCAGCATTGGCGTGTCGTGGACGATCATCAACTCCCTGTTCTCTCATAACACGGCCGTGGGCAACGGAGGCAATCCCGCCCAAAGCGGAACCCCGGGCGGTGGCAGCGGCGGTGCCATTTACAACGACGGCAACAAAATGACCCTGAAAGTGCTGGGCTCGCTGATTGAAAACAACGAGGTGAATGCCTACGGAGCAGCCATCTTCTTTGTGAGCAACAACCACACCGGCAACATCGTCATCGAAAAGTCGGTGATCAGGAACAACGCTGGTGGCTCATGGTACCCGGTGTACCCCGGCATCTCCATGCACGACGACACGGATATAAAAGTGACAGTTTCGGAAATTACGGAGTAGATGAGCTTTTGGAGCTTTCAGCCTCCCCATAGCTCTGGGCTATAAGGAGGGTCAACGCCATCCGATGGGCTGAGGTTCTCAGAACGCTTGATATGCAGATTAGCCTAAAATGAGGTATATTATCACAATTGTCGTGTGAATGACGGGTAATTGTAGTGGCACTGTTGCCCTAAAACCCCACAAATTTGAAATAAAAAAACTCATGAGAACCGGACAATTAATAAAAGAACTAAGGCTGAAAAAGGGCATTACCCAGGAAGACCTGGCTTCATTGACTGACATCAGCGTCAGGACAATACAGCGCATAGAAAGCGGTGAAGTTGACCCACGTGCATACACGCTCCAATCAATTGCAGGAGCTTTGGGGGTGGAATATGAAACCCTGGCGATGAATGAACCTTCCTTTGGCGGAGCGACTAAAGAGGACACCAGCAAATGGCTGCCACTTATACATTTGAGTGGTTTATTGATACTGATAGCCCCGCCCATTGTGCTTTGGATTCTGAAGCGGGATGAAGTAAAGGACATTAGAAAACATGCCGTTGATGTTATCAACTACCAACTCAGCATTTCCCTATATGCCATTCCTTTGGTTCTTTTTGGAATTTACCCCATTCTGATAGCTTTGTTTATCTACAGCCAGGTCGTAATTATACTCAATACGATAAAGGTAACGGCTCATCAACCTTATAAATATCGCCTGAATATTAAATTTCTTAAGCCCTATCAGGAGGAGCTATCCCTGTCGTGACTTTGCACTGGCTAAGAACCGCAAGCCGTCTTTAATAGAAGTCCTTGCGGTTCTTTGCCCCTTTTTCCTGAAAGCCAGCCCTAGCAAATCCGCTGCCCGTACCTCTAAGCTTACCCTTCAGTTGGATCTTTTAACTCATACCGTTCGCCAACGGTACCCGTGCCTATTTTCCCGGCCCGCATGTAAGCAGCGATGATCACCCCGGTGGGTGTGACAATGCTTTCTGTCAGCGTAAATGCAGAAGGCATCGATCCATTGTCAAACAATTTTTTTCCTTTGCCAAGAATCAGCGGATGGATTTTGAGCCGGAGTTCGTCGACCAGGTCGTGTGCAAGGAGCAGCTGCACGAGCTCACTGCTACCCCAAACGTGGATGTCACGGCCGTTGCCCTCTTTGATTTTTTTGATGTCGGCCACGCCTTTGACCACCTCCGAGTTTTTCCAGCCAGCCACCATGGGATCCGACTGGTTGAGGCGCTTCGAAAGCACATACTTCATGCCCTCGTTAATACCCGGCCAAAACTCTCCGTGGTGAGGCCAGTAGGCTGCCCAAATCTCGTAGGTTTTCCGGCCCAGCAGGTAGTCGGCGGGTTGCAGCTCCTTTTTCACGACCTCGTCATAAACCTCGTCGTCGTAAGGTGCCACCCAGCCACCGTGTTTGAAACCGCCCGATGGGTCTTCCCCAGGTGCCCCGGGTCCCTGCATCACCCCATCCAATGTGATCATTGACAAAACGACTATTTTTCTCATGCTGTTTGAGTTTGTTCACTTTTTCCCTCAGAGTCTCCTTGCAAATCTTTTCCCTCAGAGTCTCCTGATAAGGGACTCTGAGTCAGCGCTATTTCTCAGAGTCCTCTTCGAGAGACTCTGAGGGAATTTCGTTTGTTGATAGAACAAATATCCGTAGGAAGCACATCATTCCAGCAGTGTAAACACGACAATGAGAGGGGCTAAATGCGGAAAGGGGGTGTGAAGGATGCCATCCCTCGCTTGCACAACCTCCGCCGCCACCACACCATCGTCATCCCGATTGCGAGGAACGAGCGAGGGATCCCCTTGATAGTTGCAGAAGGCATAACAAGCTCGGCCGTGGGTCATGGGGATCTCTCACTTCGTTTCGAGATGACGGTGTGTTATGGAAGCTTTAGCTGTTAGGCGGCATGCGTGAAGCTCGGCCTGAGCACATGCTGTCTTCTCTCAACTCACCGCACCACAAACCCATGCTTCGCCAAAAACCGGTCGGTTCGTTCCATAATTTCCTCGTCGAATAGCGTCGAATACTTTTCATTGCCCTCACCCAGGTAATGCTTCCTGCCCTCGTAGGTCACCACCTCAAATTCGTTGCCCTGTGCTTCGGTCTCCCGCTTAAACATATTGACCGTCCAGAAGTCGACCGTGGTATCATCCAGCCCGTGGAACTCGATGGCGGGAGGCATACCGGGCCTGATGTTGTGCCGGGGCGAAATGGCCCAGATCATGTGGCGCTTTTCGCCCAGCATAAGGTCGCACCAGGCTTCCATGGTGTTCACCGTGGACGAATAGAGCAACATGAGGGTAGGCCGGGGACTGATGGCCAGGTTATCGCTGGGCTCGTTGATGGTGTCAGCCAGGGCGGTCATGAGGGTGAGCTGCCCACCCACCGATTGCCCGCCCACGGCGATCATATCGGGGTTGATGTTGAGTCGCTCTGCATTTTCCCTCACCCACCTCACCGCCGACCTGGCATCCTTCACGCACTCTACCGGGGTAATATTTGGATTTGGCCAACTTTCGTCGGCATTGATCGACAGCCGGTATTCAAAAGAGAAAGTCACAAAGCCTTTTTCGGCATATCGCCGGCAAGCCCCGTGAAATTCCTTTGGATGACCAAACGCCCAGCCTCCTCCGTGGAAAAAAACAATGGCCTGCCGGGGAGACGAACTTGCCCCGGCCGGAGTAAATATGTCCACAGTAAGCGCAGTGGAATCAATACGCTTGTATACTTCCTGCGTTGCCGTTACGCCTGCTGACTGGGAATAACCGGTGCCCTGCAGGCACAGCAACAAGAAAATGATGGTCAGTTTTCGGCTCATGAGCAAAGGGGTTAGGTGTTACAATGCCTGGTTGGCTTGCTGTGAATTTACAATTTGTTTGGGTGAAAGTCGATAGCGGATGGTGGCGGGTGGTGCTGACCTGGGAACAGCCACCCTCACCATAACAACGTCATCCCGATTGCGAGTCACCCTGAGCTTGTCGAAGGGACGAGCGAGCCGACGTGGAACCCGACGCCGGAACGGGATCTCCATGATGATGATAGTGAGCCGTTCTGAAAAACACTGCCAGGTCGGGGGGATTTCTCTCCGCCAGCTGGCGGATCGAAATGACGGCGTGTTATCGGAGCTTTGGCGGTAAGGCGGCATGGTTGTGGCAGGCCTGAGCACCGTTAATGATACGAGACACAGTCTCGCACCAGCATTCAGTGCTATTGGCGGGCCTGGCTACTCGGACTAGCGGGGGATTTCTCTCCGGCAGCTGGCGGATCGAAATGACGGCGTGTTATCGGAGCTTTGGCGGTAAGGCGGCATGGTTATGGTAGGCCTGAGCACCGTTAATGATACGAGACACAGTCTCGCACCAGCATTCAGTGCTATTGGCGGGCCTGGCTGCTCGGACTAGCGGGGGGTAGCTATCCGAAGAAGTTGTAAATGGTCAGTTTGAGGTATCTCCTACTATTATGTCTTATCCCACTCCTTATTTCCTGCGACGAAAAAAAGGAAACCGCTGCAAAAACGCTCCATCAGCAACCTGTAAAAATAACAGCAACACCGGATATTATAGCCGCAAAACAAGCAGCGCAGCCAATCAAATACATCGAAATAAGTGAGCTGGTTATTGGCGATGGCTATACCAGTCACTCTAGCTTGGAAGAATTTAATCAGAAGTTCAGACACATTGATTCTACCCGCTACTTTATCGACGAAATGAATGACGGAGACACCATTACCATGCTCTATGTAAATGGAGGAAGGTTCACTTATTTCGATTCACTGGTTTACTTTGATTTTCTCGATCTCGACAAGATAGACGTAACCTATCAGGGCTTAACCTTGAACTCAATTCATGTCGACTCTCTTAGAAAGATAGAGGGTATATCATTTGGCGATTTGGAGACGTCCCTTGATGCTGCCAATAATGAAATCACACGATCCTGGTTCAGCATCCATCGAGACAAATCTACCAGCGAACAAATCATTCTCGTATTCATCGATGATCGCCTTCGGCAAATACGGTACTTTAACGGAAATGACTGAATAGCCTGAGCACAGCCACCCTTTCCACGCCAACGTCATGTCGATGGCGACAAAGGGGCGAGCCGACTTGGAACCCGACGCCGGAACGGCATCCCCCGGGTAATGGCAGGAGGTATTATGAGATGGTCTGTAGGTCTGGGGGATCTCTCACTCCGCTCCGCTACATTGCGAAGTGACGGCCTGGTATGGAGGCTTTGGTGGTTGGGTGAGTTTTACCCTATCGTCGCCCCCCTTTCGGCAAATAAGAAGCCATTGTGTATATTTATCGATCAGCTATTGTTTCGACTACCTATGATTGACAAAGTTCACATCAACTCGTTGCCCAACAGCGATTTTTCGAAGTTCATGAATGAAGTGCTGGACATAGCAGCCAAAAATGATCCGGCCACGCTGAAGGTGCAGAAGCAGGAGGAAAAGCTACGGGCAATCATGGGCCAGGCGGATGAGATGTTTCAAGCCAGGGAGGGGTTTAAGATGGCCGAAAAGCTGGCTATGCTCGATATGCGCCGTGACAGGGCCATTACCGGCATTATCACCTACGTGAACGCCCTCACCTACCACTTCGATGAGAGCACCGTTCGCCACGCCGAAAAGCTGCACATGCACTTGGAAGACTACGGCGGCGAGGCCATTGCCCGGGAAAACTACGACAGCGAAACAGCCTCTATCAGGAGCATACTGAGAGACTGGGAAACCAAGCCTGCATTGAAAGTGGCCGTGACAGCCCTGAAGCTGGAAGACTGGGCCAAGGCCCTGGAGGCCGACAACGACGCCTTTGACGAGCAGTACCAAACCCGCACCGGCGAAGCCCCTGCGCCGTCGCCCGACGCACTGCGCACCAAGCGCCTGGAAGCAATAACGGCCTACTACGAATTGTGCGAGCACATTGCAGCCTACCACGTGGTGAAAAAAGGCGCCGAGCCTTTCAGCAAAACCGTGAAAGAGCTCAATGCACTTATTAAGCGATACAACAACCTGCCCTCACGCTAACCGCATGGTTGACCATTGCCACGCACTCCCTCAAATGGGCTCGTAGTCGATCTCAAGGAATTTCTCTACATACTTTGCCCAGTAGGTCTGCACAAACCTGATATGGTCAGGGTGCTGGTTGTAGCCTTCATACGCCTCCATGTTATCAAACTCCATCGACAGCCCATAGTCAAAGTCGTTCTTCTTCCCTGTTTGGCGCAACGACTCAAACTTGTGAACCCCCGGCAGGGAGGACAACTTGGCGGCAGCAGCGAGGAATTCTTTCTCTTCAGGCGAGCCTTTGGGGTATTTCAGTTTTAGCACAACAGTATGGCGTATCATGGGCGAGAGTTTTTGATGCGTGTAAGTCAAGACAACTATACAGGGGGCAAATTAACGAAACAAACCATCCAAAATAGACAAACATAGTTCCGGCGACATTGCTCCGCTAGGTAAAATAGGCAACCTTTGCCATCTTTGCTCGTCTATTTTTCCAACTAAACTGTAAACAATGAGGATTTTACTGGCACTAGCCCTCCTATTTTTAGCTGGCCACTCGCAGGCCCAAACCAAACCCAAAGTGGGTGACCTGGCTCCGGGCTTTCAGCAGGTAGCCGCCGATGGCAGCATGCTGGAGCTCTCAGGCATCAAAAGTGACCTTATCCTGCTCGACTTCTGGGCCGGCTGGTGCAAACCCTGCCTGCACACTATTGAAACCATTCTCAATCCGCTTTACAGCAAGTACAGTCGTGAGCAGCTGCAGATTGTGGGTGTGAGCTACGACAAGTCGGCCGACAAATGGGAAAAGTCGATGGCCAAGTTCAACGTGCCCTGGCTGCATGTGTACGACGCCGACGACTACGACCTTTACAAAAAGTATGCGATTGAGGTGTTGCCCACCTACTACCTCGTCGACAGCAAGGGGAAAATTGTGGCGGCTAATGTGCCGTCGGCTGACCTGGCCAAAACGGTAGACGATTATTTTGCGAAGGGGAGGTGAGGCTTCTGGTTCAAGCGTCTCGCTTGGACCCCCACTGATTCAAGCATCTCGCTTGGATCCTTAAAATTTCAAATAGCTGACTAAACACACCCGAACTACTGCCTGGCAGCAACCTCCTCCTGTTCAACGATTAATTCTTTGTACCATTTGCCCCACTTCTCATTCTTAACAACCAGCGTGAAATAACCGTACGGAAAGTCAATGCACTTAAAGCCTTTGCAATATTTGGCATTGATTCTTAATTCATGGGTTCCGTTCGAAAGGTGAAGTTCCTTAAAAGGAAGGGAGTAGCTCACCTCATATGTTGTGCCTGCATACACCGGCTCAATGTATTCCTTCACAAAAAAAACATCCCCGGCATCATCGCCAAAAATATGGTTTTGGTCCCTGAGCTTTTCGTATTTCCCGTTTTTCTTTTGTTCCACCCATATCAAAAGGTCTCCGCCGTATAGCCCGTCTGCTTGAAAAGCAAAATTTATCGTCGAACCTTTCCCAATATTGCCTACATGAGAACCTTCCCTGTTTGGTTCAAAAACACTCACAATTGCACTTTGAATGGTCAATTCGGGAGTGCCTGTAGATTCGCTTTTCTCAGGCGTTGAATTTTCTTTGGTTCTCGCTTCCAGCCAGCCCTGGGAAACAGCCTCCAGTCTATCTGCTTTGGGCGGATACTTCTCGCTGATATAATTCCGTGCGAATGCTTCCATCGCCTCCTCTGCTTCCTGACTGGACGCCCCCATTTTATACAACACAGCGCCCGAGAATTTGTCGGCTTCCAGCTCGATGGCATGGTAGCTTCCCGTTCCCAATAGCGTGTGCCCGTTGAGGTGGTGCCCCATTTCGTGGGCAATAGCCATCACTTTTGACCAGTCGGTCTTGTTGGTTGAATGAATATTGCGGAGCCAGCTTTGGTTGTAAAAAATGTAGCGATCGGAGCCTGCCAGCACAGCTTCGGCACGGCCAACGTCGGCTGCTTTGCTGGTAAAGTTTGGTGTGAGTGCCGCTTGCGTAATTATCCACTCCAGCGCTTTTTCCGATTCCTCTGCATTGTCAAACACCTTGATCTCCTCTCTGTTGGAAGAGCCAGTATTGAAGCGTGTGTCGATGGTAATTTTCTTTTGTGCCTGCAAATTACCCCCAAACAAAAGGGGCCACAGGGCTACAATAGCAAATGTCCAGCGATAGGTGGTGGGTTGGTTGAGTCGCCTGATCATAAGGCCTTAATATAATAGCTAAGGTACAGGTAAAACTCATCAGTCAGGCTCTTGTCACTTCTACACGGAGCGAAGCTACAAGATTTTTAATTGTATTGAAAGTGGGGAAGCCGTCTCTGGCACATCGAATCTATCGAAAGGCATCATCGGCTTTCGGCAGTGCGACCTTGGCCCAAATCGTTTTTCTTGCCATTGCTCCGAACCAGAATTCTACTTTTTGCGTATCTTTCACAGAGCATCCAAAAACAAACCAACTATGAAAAAGCTAGCCCTACTCCTTCTGCTTAGTTCCTTTACTTTCAAAGCAGAGCTGCCAGAGCTTAATGCTAAAATTATTACTTACCTCGACTCGGTGATGGGCAAAAAGGTAGACAGAGGCGAATGCTGGGATTTGGCGGCTGGTGCGCTGGCCTACTCCGGTGCCTACTTCGACCGCAGCAGCATGAAAACCGTGACCATCTACGGTCGTGAGTTGAATTACAAGAAAGAGGAGGTGCTACCAGGTGACCTGATCCAGTTTGAAAATGTAGAACTCGCCTGGAAAGACGGCAACACCACTTACAAAGAAACCATGGGGCAGCACACCGCTGTAGTGTACAAGGTAAACGGCCCGCTGAATTATGAGATCGCTCATCAGAACACGGGGCAGTGGGGCAAGAAGGTGGGCGTTAGCAACCTCAACCTAAACAACCTGGCCAAGGGCAAACTTTGGATCTACAGGCCTATTAAGGAGAAGGGCTGATAAGCCCCCTCACCTCCCATTCAAATAGTCAATCGCCAAACTGCTGAGGGCTCTTACTCCCAACTGTAGCGAAGATTCATCCACATAGTAGGTAGGTGAATGCTGTGACTCGATCTCTTTTCCCGGCGTTCGCACCCCCAGGTAAAAGTACAGCCCTTTGGCATTTTGCGTCAGAAAGGGAAAATCTTCTGCTCCCATTTCCACGGACGGCGTGATCAGATTGCCTTCGCCGGTTACTTTCAAAAGTGTGGGCGTCATTTTTGTCAGTAGTTCAGGGTCGTTGAAAGTTACAGGATTGCTGCCAGAAATGATGACCTCCGCAGTGGCCCCAGAAGCCTCCGCAATGCTCTGGGCTGTTTGACGGATTCGTCTATGGAAGTCTTCCCGAATGTCGGTATCAAAGGTGCGGATAGTGCCCAGCATGCGCACTTCGTTGGGTATGATATTGCCACGAACACCGCCATGTATACTTCCAATGGTCACAAGCGATAATGCCTTTGTCATATCCAGCTGTCGGCTCGGTATTACCTGCAAGCCAACCACAATCTGCGAAGCTACAACGATGGGGTCGTTGCCCAGCCAGGGAAACGCACCGTGCGACTGTTTGCCCTTTACGATAATCTCTAATTGATCAGCCCCGGCACACATGCCATATGGGCGCACCGCCAGGGTGCCGGCATCAAACCGCCCATCGGTATGGAGCGCAAAGACAGCTTCCGGCTGTAGGTTGTTAAAAATGCCTTCCTGTACCATCAGCTCAGCGCCGCCCTCCTCTCCTGCCGGAGCTCCCTCTTCAGCAGGTTGAAAAATAAAGAGGATTGTACCTTTCAGCTGTTTGCGCATACCGGCCAGCACCTCCGCCGCACCCATGAGGCAGGCTACATGAGCATCGTGCCCGCAGGCGTGCATCACGCCTACCTCCTGGTCGTTGTAAGTCGTCCGCACTTTCGAAGCAAACGGCAGATCCGCCTCCTCCACTACCGGCAAAGCATCCATATCAGCCCTGATAGCAATAACCGGTCCTGGCAGCCCACCTTTCAACACACCCACCACGCCTGTGTGGGCAATACCGGTCGTCACTTCGATGTCCAGCCTCTCAAGGTGTTTGGCCACAAGCATGGCCGTACGAAACTCCCGGTTGCTGAGTTCAGGGTTTTCGTGAATATCCTCATACCACGATATCACCTTGGGCTCAATGCTGGCCGTTTTTTGGTTGATCTCATTTTGGAAGTCTTTCTTTCCCTTCTGCCCAAAGGCACTTGTGGACAAGACTATCAAAAACAGTAGAGTAATACCCGGGCTTTGCTTACACTGCATCTTCTTGGTTTTAAGTGAGCTACGAGTGTCAAAGTACAACTAAAAGCCAAATTTGCCTAAAGGATCCTAAGCCAGCAGCTATTCTCAATTCAATATTTGCCCGTGCTTTTCGTTATCTTTCACTCAACCTACTAACATGGTCCGACTCCTGATTCTTTGTCTATTGGTCTTCTCCTATGTTGATTCAGCGTCACCCAAATTCTTTCCTGTTTTTCAAATAGCCGTTCAAGGAATTGCCTGAAACAAAACGATTCCCGGGACAGGTTGTGTTTCAATTATTATCTATCTTCGGTAGTTGACATCACCTACTTTTACCATGCACACCACCACCAAAGCATTACTACTGCTATTCGTCGGTTTAACCATCGCCGGAGCGGCTATTGCCCAGGAGTCCATGCTCTGCCAGGGCCACTACTGGACTGAAGACGAAGCCAAAGTCAAGATGGCAGATTTTGCCTCCCAATGGACCGACAAGGCTTCCTGGGAAAAGAGAGCCACGCAGATCAGAAAAAACATCATCGACGGGCTACAGCTGGAAAAGATGCCTGTGCCAAAAGATGGTTTCAAAACCGTTATCACCAATACCAGGGAAATGGACGGCTACATCGTGGAGAATATTGCCATACAAAGTTTCCCGGGATTCTATATCACTGGCAACCTCTACCGCCCGCTCGAAAAAGCTGACAAGTACCCCGCTATTCTGAGCGCCCATGGCCATTTTCCTGATGCGAGATTTTCAGTTCCCGTGCAGCGAAGGTGCGCCGCCCTTGCCAGAATGGGCGCCATTGTGTTCATGTACGACATGGTAGGCTACACAGAAAGTACACAGGTAACGCACAAAATGCCCATCGCCATGACCCTGCAAACGTGGAACAGCAAACGGGTGCTCGACTATCTGCTCTCCCGGCCTGACGTGGACAAAGATAAAATCGGCATGACAGGTGCGTCTGGCGGCGGCACCCAGACCTTCATGCTCACGGCAATCGACGACAGAATAAAAGTGGCCGTGCCCGTGGTGCAGGTGTCGGCCCATTTCTTTGGCGGCTGCGTTTGCGAAAGCGGCATGCCCGTTCATAAAACGGCCACCTTTCAAACCAACAATGTCGAGGTAGCTGCTTTGTGCGCTCCCCGGCCCATGCTCATGGTGTCGGACGGTGCCGACTGGACGAAGAACACACCTTTGGTAGAGTTTCCTTACGTGCAAAGTGTTTACAAGGCCTACGGAGTTCAGCATCTTGTCGACAACGTACATTTTGCTGCTGAAAAGCATGACTACGGCGTTTCCAAGAGGATCGTCGCTTACAATTTCTTTGCTGAGCACCTTGGTCTTAACTATGCCAAGCTTCCTTATGACGACGGCTACAACGAGAGTTTTGTCACCATTTTGCCAGCAGATGACCTTAAAGTTTTCATAGACAAAACACCACGCCCTTCCGGTGCCCTAAAGGACGACGAAGCTGTGATGAAATATTTAAAAATCGGACAATAATGAAATACCTAAGCCTCTTCCTGCTATCCATTTTCTTTTTCTCCCAACCTTCTGTCAGCCAAAAAATGAACAAAACCTATCTCTTCGTCGGCTGCTACACTGAAAAGGTGCCCGGCACAGGCATGTATGTGTTTGAATTTGACAGTGGAACCGGTTCTTTAAAGGAGGTCAGTAAGGTAGAAAACATTGTCAACGCATCGTTTCTCACCCTGGCGCCTGACGGCAAATTTGTGTATGCCTGCACCGAAACACAGCTGGAAACCCCTGGCAACGTTTCAGCCTATGGTTTCAACGCCGCCAACGGGCAGCTTTCATTTCTCAACAAGCAATCAGTTGAAGGGCGAAACCCTGCCTATGCCATGGTGCACCCTGCTGGCCGGTTTGTGGCCAGTGCCAACTACACCGATGGAGGCGTTTCCATCTTCGAGCGAAACAACGATGGCAGCCTGAAGCCTGCTGCTCAGCATTTCGACATTGAAGGCAAGAGCACCATTCCAGGAAGGCAGGACGATGCACATACGCATGCGGCAGTTTTTGATCCGGCTGGCGACTTCCTTTTCGTGCCAGATTTGGGGTCGGACAAAATCCTCGCCTATGCATTTGACAAAAGCAGCGCACAGCCCGCTACATTTAGCAACGAACTCACAGTGACCACAACGCCAGGCAGCGGCCCCCGGCACCTGGAGTTCCACCCCAATGGAAAGTTTGCCTACTGCGTAGAAGAACTAAGCGGCACTGTTTCAAGCTACACCTATAGCAAAGGAAAGCTGACGCCCATTGGCAGAGTGTCTACCTACACGAAGAAGTTTGACATTTATGGTGGGGCTGACTTACATACTTCGCCGGACGGCAAGTTTCTTTATGTGTCGAACAGGGTAAGCGAAGAGAACACCATTGCTATTTTTTCTATTGACCAAAAGAGCGGTCAACTAACATTGGTTGGTCACGAATCTACTTATGGTGATCATCCTCGGAGCTTCGTCATCGATCCTTCAGGCAACTTTTTACTTGTCGCTAATCAGTTTGGCAACAACATCGTTGTGTTCAAAAGGGACAAGAAGACCGGGCTGTTAACCAAAACAGACACTGAAGTCAAGGTAAAGCTGCCAGCCAGTTTGAAGATGAGGACTTACTAGTTGGCGAACACAGCCAGCTCACCTGATGGCAATAGGCCTCCCGGGTGAGCCGGTCGCCCCTTTGAACCGAATAGGGGTAAATACAAAAAGAAACTCATAGGCTTTGTCGGCCTGCAAACCCTCAAAAGTCATCCACTCAAGGTTGAAAATGCCATTCTTCATGGTAAGCTCCGAGTGGGCTATCAATTCATCGCCATCCATGATGCCGTCCGACCCCACCATGCAGGGCTTTTTGGTAATGATCCACTCCACCACTTCCCGACCTACATACGGACGTTTTCCCTTCATGGCGTACCCGGAAGCCCAGTGCTTTGACCATCCGAAATTGAAGAAAAGAGCATCTCCCGGAGCAACCGATGCCTCAGGAATTCCCTGCTTTTTCAAAGCCGCTCTTACGTCGGCAAGCGACACCTCATAGCCTTCAGCCAGCGTGGGCACGCCTTTCAATCCGGCGATATCAACAAGTACACCACGGGTTACAATTGGCTTTACATTTTCAACGCCCAGCTTCTGCAACCCAAATGGGTTCTTCATCTCTGCCGTACTATAGCCGTTGTAGAAAACCTCTGTGGTAGTGCCGTCAGCCATTTTCACCTGCTGGCCTACATGCCCGGGGCCATCAAACTGCGTGCCTACCTGACCGAGAGATCCGGCAATATACTCGTCGTTGAACACCTGCCCGTTTCTCCCCTCGGGCCCATAAGTCGGAAATGAAGGAATCAGTAAGTTGTAGCTGCGATTGTCAGGAATGCTCATCTCGTTTTCATAGGGCTGTCCCAGTTCATACACCTTTCCTGTCTTCACCATCGTCATCGCTTGTAACACCTTTTCAGGGGTAATCCAGTTGGAGCCACCCGCCTGGTCACCAGCGCCCCAGATCGGATGTGGCCACCATGGCCCCTGCTCCCGGGTCTGGGAAAATGAAGTAAATGATAAGGTGAACAGAAAAGCGGCAGAAAGGAGTTGTCTTGCTTGTAGTTTCATAACTGTAGGGGCTAAGTATTTTACCTAATGCTACGAAAAAGGATTAGCGATTCGAAGGATCAATGCATCAAATAGGCAGGGTAAAATGGTTCTCAAACAGAAGACTGAGGTCAAAACCCATGCCTGGGAAACACTGATGACTAGAATTTGATTGAATTCGACTATATTAATGCACCAAACTATTTACCAAGCCTAATGAACAAGCCCCTCAGCATAAGTCTCTTCACACTGGCATTGCTCCTGACCCTGGCTGGTTGTGAAGAGCCGGTCAAGGAGTCAAAAAAGCCTAATATCATCTATATACTGGCAGATGACATGGGGTATGGGGACGTGATGGCATTTAATGAGCAAAGCAAAATTCCCACACCCCATATTGATAAGCTGGCTGCTGAGGGTATGATGTTCACCGACGCCCACTCGGGGTCTGGCGTTTGCACACCCACCAGATACGGCATCCTCACTGGCAGGTATAGCTGGCGAACAAAAATGAAGCAGGGGGTGCTGGTTGGCAACTCAAAACCCCTGATATCTAAAGACAGAAGCACGGTAGGCGCTATGCTGCAAAAAAATGGCTACTATACCGCTTTTATTGGCAAGTGGCACCTGGGATGGAACTGGGGGCTCAAAATCGATGAAGCCGACACAAATGAATGGTCGGTTGATTTTGCAAATATCGATTACGCCAAGCCGGTAAAAAACTCCCCCAAAGAACGTGGTTTTGACTTTTCATTTGGGCACCCCGCCTCGCTTGACATGTCGCCCTATGTGTATGTAGAAAACGGCATGGTAACAGCAGTTCCGGACACCACAACGGTAAATACGGGAGAGTACTCATGGTGGAGGGAAGGCCCTACCGGCTCCGACTTCATCCATGAAGAGGTCACGCCTAATTATTTCAAAAAAGCCATGGAATTGATTGCAGACCGTGCGCTTTCCGACCAACCGTTTTTCTTATACCTGGCTTTACCATCACCACACACGCCCATTTTGTCCACAAAGGAATGGCAGGAAAAAAGTGGTTTGAACCCGTACGGCGACTTTGTGATGATGATCGACGACTATGTCGGTAAGTTGCTGGAAACCATAAAAACAGCGGGTATTGAGGAAAATACGCTGGTGATCTTCACCAGCGACAATGGTTTTGCCCCCTACGCCAACGCCGAGCTGCTCGAATCGAAAGGGCATTACCCAAGCGGGCCATTTCGTGGCTACAAAGCCGATATCTTTGAAGGGGGCCATCGCATTCCATTTATCGCTAAATGGCCGGGTGTTATTCAGCCGGGCAGCGTTTCCAGCCAAACCATCTGTCTGACAGACCTGATGGCTACCTGCGCCGACATTGTAGGACACAAGCTGGCGCCAAATGAAGGAGAAGACAGCTACAGCCTGCTGCCAATTTTCAAACAGACCATTTCATCAGAACCATTGAGGGAAGCCACTGTTCATCACTCTGTGAATGGCAGCTTTGCTATTCGTCGGGGCCCATGGAAACTTATTTTATGCCCGGACTCTGGTGGATGGAGTGATCCAAAGCCGCAAGATTCGGTGACTGTGGCCGGACTTCCGGCCATACAACTCTATAACTTGGCCAATGACCCGGGAGAAAAGCATAACCTTGAAGCAGAGCAGCCAGGAAAGGTGGCTGAGTTAAAGGCTTTGCTTGCAAAGTACATTGAAAATGGCAGGAGCACGGCCGGGGAAACTCAGAAAAATGATTCATACGAAGGGGAATGGGTACAAGTAAATTTTATAAAACAGCCTTAACACAAGGATATGCCATACTACATCGACATCGTCCATAAAAGTGAATACGCCAACATCGTTGCGCTGTGGGAGGCTTCCGTAAGGGTTAGCCATACATTTTTAACCGAGGAAGATATCCAGTTTTTCAAACCCCTGATACTAAATAGCTACCTTGACCAGGTCAAACTTTTTTGCGCCCGCAACGAAGACAATAAAATCGTAGGCTTTCTGGGGGTCGCCAAAGGAAAAATAGAAATGATGTTTGTCCACCCACATTACATGAACCGTGGCATTGGACGAAGGCTAATCAGGTATTCGATTGACAAATTGGATGCGACCAAGGTGGATGTGAACGAACAGAATCCCAAAGCCCAAAGTTTCTACGAGTACTTTGGTTTCAAAGCTGTCGGACGCTCAAGACTTGATGGCACCGGAAAGCCCTATCCGATTATTCATATGGAGCTTTCACAACAAACGTAGTAGGAGTCTTCGCCATCCTCAACAGAAAGTCGGAAGTCTTAAGGCAGGGCACTAAAGTAATTGTAGGCGGAAGCATGGAAGGATTATTGACCAGCTTGCTAAGAGCTTCTTTCATTTCATCTATCACCTGCTGACCAGCTATCAATTCCTCGTAGGTTGTGTTCAAATTTTTTATTATCATTAATGGACACTCTACCTACTTAAAAATGAACACAACTTTCAAACGACAGCTATGGCTATGCTTGTGCCTTCTTGCAACGATAACGGCCTCTGCTCAGCAGATATCCAAGGCAGACCTGATCTTTCTTACGCCCGAATGGAAAGGTGAGCGCTTTGACGACGGGCGCCCCAAAGTACCTGATGCACTTCTGAAACGGATGAAACTGGTCACACTGGAAGAAGCCTGGGCAGTGCTGCGAAATGAAAACTACAAATACCAGTATGCCGACGGCTGGGTGACTATCAATCCCGACAGCGTGCTGGTGGGCAGGGCCTTAACCGCCACGTTTATGCCCGGCCGCCCTGACATCCACAGAGTACTCGACAAAAAAGGACATGAAAAGGATGGCCGGATCAAGTCGCAAAACTCCTGGCCTGTCGATATGCTGGTCAAAGGCGATGTGTATGTGGTCGATCAGTTTGGTGCGCATGTGGACGGCCCTACAATTGGCGACAACCTCGGCAATTCTATCTTCACCAAGTCAGGCAACGGCATCGTGTACGACGGGGCCATCCGGGACATCAATGGTCTGAAGGAAATTGGCGGGTTCACCTCCTTTTTCCGTACCTATCACCCCTCTCACCATTTAAACAACCCGGACGGGGCACTTAACACTACTTTGGTTGGCATCAACCAACCCACCCGCATTGGCATGGCCACTGTGATGCCGGGTGACGTGGTGCTTGGCCGTGATGGCGGCGTGTTATTTATCCCTCCTCATCTGGCGGAAAGAGTAGTGAAGGTGAGTGAAATAGTAAGGCTGAGGGACATGTTCGGTCACCAGCGGCTGCGGGAGCAAAAGTACACAGCCGGGCAAATCGACAACCGCTGGTCCGATGAAATTGAAAAGGACTTCTCCCAATGGCTCAACGAGCATATAGACGAACTGCCTGTTCCAAGAGAGCAAATTCAGGAATTATTGAAAACCAGAACCTGGTAGATTAACCTCCCTTGAAAGTCTGCAAGGTTAGACGGCAACAGAATTATCGATGCGAGACTTGTCAATAAGGGAGAGTTGGGCGAAAAATTGCCGAGCGGATGAGCGTCAAGGCCCAGAGCGTTAGTTTTTCTATGATTTTTGCTTACTTTTCATCTATAGGAAAACTAAGAGCCCGCCCGGCTTGAGGGCAAACACTACAAAAAACCACACCAACTATGTCAAACACCCATTCACGCCGATCCTTCCTTACAAAATCCGCCCTCGGCACCAGTGCCCTGGGCCTAACAGCCATATCCACTTATGGTCAGGGCTACGAAGAGGCCATCCACAAAGCACCGAAACACGGCATGCCCTCCGACCTGAAGATCACAGAGATCAAATGTGGTTATATCCGAAATGGCCACAGCTTATTTGTAAAAATATACACCAACCAGGACATCTGGGGCTGTGGCGAAGGCGTTGACGCTGTGCCTGGCACTTACCACCTGGTAAAAATGATGGGACAACGCATCAAAGGCAAAAGTCCGTTGAATGTCCATAGGCTATTTGAGGACATCCGTAAATCAGGATTCTTTGAAGGAGCGCAGTCCGGCATGTTTGTGGCCGTGCTTTCAGCGGTGGAAACGGCGCTGTGGGACCTGGCTGGCAAGGCCCTTGGTGTGCCAGTTTACCAGCTGCTGGGCGGCAAGTTCCGTGACAGCGTGCGGGTGTATATGGACACCGCTTTGTACCAGTCGAGGCTCCCAACACCGGAAGATTTTGCTGCCAGTGCCAAAGAGGCCGTAGATATGGGCTTCACTGCCGTCAAATTTGACCTCGACCAGGCCAACGACCCCAACAAATACGATCGCTATAACTGGACAGCCAGCCCTGCAGAACTGCAGAGAATGTACGACCAAATGGCGGCAACCAGAGAAGCCGTCGGCCCCAATATCGACATCTGTGCCGATATGCACGGGCGCTACGATGCTGTGACTGGCCAGCAAGTAGCTAAAATGCTGGAGCCTATTCACATGATGTGGCTGGAAGAACCCATTGCCGCCGAAAATGTGGAAGCCTACAAGGCCATTACGGACTCCACCAGCACGCCCATCTGCGCAGGTGAAAACGTTTACCTGGCCTACGGGTTCCGGCGCATGCTTGAAATAGGCGCCGTTGACATCATTATGCCCGACCTGCAAAAAGCTGGCGGGCTGGGAGAAGCGCAGCGCATTGCCAACCTGGCCAATCTTTACTATGTGCCTTTTGCTCCGCACATGGTGGCTTCTTATCTGGGTGCCATGGCATCTGCTCATGTATGTGCGTCAGTGCCTAATTTCATGATCCTTGAGTGGCAGATCTATTTCCACAAAGACCCGATGTATAAAGAAATTGTCACCTTTGATGGAGAAATGGTGGAGAAAGGTTTTATCACAGTTTCGAACAAACCGGGTATTGGCGTAGAGATCAATGAAGAAGGAATGAAGAAGTATGCGACGCCGGGAATGCCGTTTTTTGAGTAATTACGAAAAGAGGCTATATCAAAAGCCCTAGGCAGATTACCTTGCTTTTCAAAAGACCTTAAAATAAGCCCACTTCAGAAACATAACTATCATAAGCGCCAGTGGATGGTAAATGATCAGGAGGAAGATCATAGCACTTTCTCCTGATCCTTCCATTTTCATGATTTTGATAAGTCCGGGTATTAATACACCCATCGCTATAAGATAAACAACACTCAAGCCCAAGGATATCAAAAAGTAGTACCATGGCTTATCCGCAAAGCCAACCAATACGGTGTTGACTACAATGAAGCATCCATACACAATACCGGCGATCATCCACGCATTGTCTGCTTTTAGCGGCCTCACAAGTACCAGAACGATAAGGGTGAGTGGTACAAAAAACAACAACTGATACAAAGGCTTTTGAAGCCATTCGAAAACACTAAGGCCCATGCACCAAGTTCTGCAAAAAGTTTGAAAGAATTACGGTGGGCTGGCATAGATTCAAGTGAATCCGACCCTTCATCAGCATTGCCTCGCAAGGCAAAGCATTCACCTGTATAAAACTCCTCATCTAGATTCATTCATTTCCTTATATTCGGTCGTTTCAGGCTAATACTACCAACCATGACCAATACTGTACTCCATCAGATAGCGAAGAAGGCGGCTCTTCTGGCTGTTGCTTTCCAAATATCTTTCTCATCATTGCTGCTGGCGCAAATCCCGGCTCCGGAAGAAACACTGGGTTTTAAAGTGGGTGCTGACTTCCATCTGGCTACGTACGAACAATCATTGGCCTATTTCAACAAGCTGGATGCCTCCAGTGATGGGATCCAAATGGTGCATGTGGGTGAAACCTCCGAAGGACGCCCATGGTACTTTGCTTTGATTTCATCGCCCGAAAACATCAAAAACATCGACAAGTACAAAGCCATAGCCCAGCGCCTGGCCCACCCTGATGGCATAACGAGGGAGGAAGCCAAACAACTGGCCAAAGAAGGTAAACCTATCGTCCATATCGACGGTGGCTTGCATGCTTCGGAGGTAGCCGGCGCACAGCACACTATTTCACTCGCCCACCAGCTCATTAGCACGGCGGAGTCAGACGAGAGAATTGCCAGAATTCTCGACGATGTCATCATTTTGCTCTGGCCTTCGCTCAACCCCGACGGTCAGGATATTATTGCCAATTGGTACGAAGAGAACGTGGGCACGCCTTACGAAGTCGCCCCCGTACCCTGGCTTTACCAAAAGTATGTGGGGCACGACAATAACAGGGATGCCTACATGGTCAATATGATTGAGTCGAGAGTCGTGGGCCGCACATGGCGAGAATGGGAGCCCAACATCATCCATGTACATCACCAGTCGTCGCCCTTCCCTACCCGCATCTGGCTGCCCCCATTTGCAGAGCCTATTGCTTCGCATACGCCGCCTCTGGTTGCCCGTGAAGTCAATATGATTGGCATGGCCATGGCACAAGAGCTGGAAACTGAAGGTCTGAAAGGAGCTGTGCACATGGGCCAGGGCTTTGATGCCTGGTACCCCGGCTATATCGACTACATGCCGGTGCTGCAAAACATTCCTTCCTTCTGGACGGAAACAGCCCTTTACCGATACGCCACTCCCTATTTCTATACCATCAACGACTTCCCCAAAGACAGAAGTGATCTTCGCATCGAATCGCTTTACTCCAGTCCGTGGCCGGGCGGCTGGTGGCGCATAAGCGACGCCATCCAGTACATGCAAACAGCCTCGATAGCGGTATTGGATTACGCTTCCAAATACAGCGAAACAGTTCTTTTCAATAAGTATCAGTCGGCGCAAAACACGATTGAAAAGTACCGCAACGAGCCTCCCTACGCTTATTTCATTCCTCAGCAGCAGCGTGACCCCGCCCGTCCGGTAGAGCTACTGAAGCGCCTGGCCTTCAACGGCATCAAAATCTCGCAACTAGACAAGGCCATTACTTTTGACGGGCAAGCTTATCCCAAAGGCACCTGGGTCATCCCTATGGATCAGGAGTTTGCTGAACTGGCCCGCCAGGTTCTCGATGTGCAGGCGTACCCCGACCTGCGGGAATTCCCCGATGGCCCGCTGGAGCAGCCCTATGACGCCGCTGGCTGGTCGCTGCCCCTCCAGTTTGAGTTAAATATAACTGCGGCTGCCAGCCCTCTTTCTGAAGAGGTCAGGGCAAGCCTCGTTGAAGTAAAAGGCACCAAAGTCGACTGGAAAACAACCTCCAGCGACGACAATAGCAAAATCGATTTCGCTCCCGGCGCCGGTTTCAATACCAACGAGGTGGCTGCTGGCATTCGTCCTCTCCCCGGCTCAGTGAAAGGAAGCGGCACCACGCTGTTGCTTGACCCAAAGGAAAACAACACCTTTCGGGTACTCGGAGAAGCCTGGAAACAGGGACTCACTGTGGAGTACGCCAATCAAAAATATGCCATAAAAGGAGCCTCGGAAACACTCGCCAAAAGATGGGTGGATGACTTTGCCGTGAACATCGTCAGAACTGGCAATTCGTCAGGCATAAGAATTCAGCCCCGCATCGCCATTTACGAGCCATGGACAGCCAGCATGGACATGGGATGGACTCGTTGGCTGCTTGATAATTTCGGACTGCCTTATACTGTTATCCAAAATTCAGATTTTGCGGCCAGTAACTTAAAAGATCGGTTCGATGTGATAGTGATGGCTTCTGAAAGAAATGGCACCATCGAAAATGGTTACAAAAAAGGACAAGTGCCTCCCCGCTACGAGGGTGGGCTGGGTGAAACAGGTATCCGCAACCTCGATGACTTTGTCAAGGCAGGTGGCACGCTCGTCTGCATGAATCAAAGCAGCGATTTCGCTATTGAATCGCTTTACCTGCCTGTGAAAAATGTGGTAAAGGGAGTGAACCGGAAAGATTTCTTTACCGGAGGCTCCATCATGGAAGTGACGACAAATACTTCTCACCCTGTGATGGCTGGCATGCCTGATCATGCCAGTGTATTTGTGAATCGAAGCCCAGTTTTTACCACTTTGGAGGGTTTCAAAGGAGAGGCACTTGCCAAATACCAGGACAAAGGCTCTCCCCTTCGCTCGGGTTTTCTGCTTGGCACCAAATACCTGAATGGCTACGCAGCGGCACTCGACGTTCAGCATGGGCAAGGCCATGTCATCCTGTTCGGCTTCCAACCCCAATGGCGTGGACAACCCATGGGCACTTACCGCACACTGTTCAATGCGATGTTGTACGGAGAAAACACGGCCAAAAGTCGTACTGTTTCAGAAGGCTTTTGGGCGGCTCCCGCCAAAGCTGAAGGCAACAGCAAGGCGTCCAGCGGCAAACAATAGCGTAGTGTAATGCAGGCATCATAGTAAAGTTTTAATGGCATGAGAATTATAAAAGGAGCACTGATTGCATTGGTAGTTCTGTTTACTTGCCACTGGGAAGCTGATTCCCAGAAAATCCGAATCGACCATGTGGTCAATGTTGTTGCCGACCTCGATCAGGCAACCAGCCGATATACTCAGCTTGGATTCACTGTCAAGCAGGGCCGATTGCACGCCAACGGGCTTATCAACGCACATGTAAAGTTTGGGAATAAGACATTTTTAGAACTGATGTCAGTCAGAGGCGAGCCCACCGACCGCATGGCGAGGGACTACCAGACACTTTTACAAGAGAGAGAAGGCGGCGTATACCTGGCTGTATCCGGGGTTCGAACTGAGGAGATGGAACAGATGCTCTCTGGCTTGAAAATAGCTTTTGAAACCTCAAAAGGGAGAAGTTGGGACTACATCACCTTTCCGCAGGAGCCCGAGTTAGCACATTTCTTTTTTATTGCCTACCACGGAACCATGGACGATCCGGGGGAAATCACTACTCATAAAAATGAGTCAGACCGTATCACAGCCACCTTCATAGAGGGCAGCGAAAGAGTTTCCTATTTTCTGAAAGGGATTGGACTGCAATCGGCTGGGAGAAAGAAGGACGAGCTGTTTGGTAGTGCAGAAAGGTTCTTCACTGCGTCTGGGGATATCATTGTCGTTCCAAAAAATGAGTCGGCAAAAAGACCAAGACTGAAAGCAGTAAGTTTCGGGAGCTCCGATGGGAAAGAAAGTGTGAGGATAAGTTTTTAAAGGAGCGGGGCAAATAGATGTGGTCTCCGATACATTCACCAAACTAAGACCGCAAAATAATTACATTTCCGTACCTTCGTGGCTCCAAATGGCGAAAACAACACAATGGCATTAAAAGAAGAGCTTAGAACCCAGGGTGACTTCCTGTTCAAACACAGAAGTTACCTGCCGCTGGTCATCATCGTGGTCGGTATTTATGTGTATGTGCAAAATGTATTGAATGGCACCATTACCGATTCACAACAAGATGACCTGTTCAAGCTAGGCTGTTTTCTGGTGTGTGTATTGGGTTTGGTGATTCGCATGGTGGCTATTGGCTACTCTGCCGACAATACTTCTGGTCGCAATACCACTGTGGGGCAAGTAGCAGACTCCGTGAATTCCACTGGACTGTACGCCACAGTACGCCACCCATTGTATGTAGGTAATTTTTTCATGTGGCTGGGCATTGCAGGCTTCACGCAGGAGCCCTGGTTCATTGTCGCTTTCGTCTTTATGTACTGGGTGTATTATGAAAGAATCATGTACGCAGAGGAGATGTTTTTGATCGATAAATACGGGAAAGAATACGTCGACTGGGCTGCAAAAACACCTGCCTTCATCCCTGCCTTTAGCAAGTGGATCAAACCCAAATACACCTTTAGCTGGAGGAAAATAATCCGGCAGGAAAAGGCCGGCATTTTAAATATGTTCCTCGTTGTCTTCGCCTTCGAAGTGATCGGAGCATCGGTGGCCAACAAGGCGCTTTCAATGGGAAATGTATACTGGATGTATGGCTTCGCTGCCAGCGTGGCGTGGTATATCATCATTAAGACGATTCAGAAAACCACTCAGGTGCTGTCTTACGACAGATAGTCGTAGATTTTTTTGGTTGGGCCAACAGTTCAAAAGGGTATTACCCGGTCATGAGCAACATACTGTCGTCTGTGCTTCGGCCTGAAACCGCTTGCTTTTTTCTGTTTGATGACGAAAAATCCTTCTCAGGCAGCAACCTGATGGGAAAGATTGTCGTTTCACTACATTTTTAATCCCGGTTAAGTCCATTTTTTAAACCGACACAGATCCATGAACAAACAGCTACAGTACGACCTGAACAATACCAGACAATTGCTCACACAGGCCCTGGAAGAAGGACTCTCATATCTTCAAAACATCAACGCCGCTCCCACATCAGCAGCCAAAGCAACTACCGACTTTGCTCCCCTGCCAACCGACGGAGCCGGCGGGAGTGACGCTCTAAGCGAGTTCAGGAAACGCTTCAAAGACCTCATGGTTGCCTCTGCTGGCCCACGTTACTGGGGCTTTGTAACAGGTGGCACCACGCCCGCTGCGATTATGGGCGACATGCTGGCTACCATTTTCGATCAAAATACCCAAACCGTCAAAGGCCATGGCGACCTCTCCGGCATCATCGAATTCGAAACCATCGACATGCTGAAAGAGCTCTTCAGCCTTCCTGACGATTTCCTTGGGGGATTTGTTACCGGCGCCACCATGTCGAATTTCACCTGCCTGGGCGTGGCACGCCAGTGGGTCGGCAAGCAAAAAGGAGTAGATATTGCCAAAAAAGGCGTTCCTTCTATCTTCCCCATTTTGTCAGCAGTACCCCACTCTTCCTCCATCAAAGCGCTGTCGATGCTTGGCCTTGGAAGCAGCAATATCCAAATCGTGAAGACGATTGATCCTACGAGAGAAGCAATTGACATAGCAGCACTGGAAGAGAAAATCCAATTGCTTAATGGTGAGCCATTTATCCTGATCTCCAGCGGCGGCACAGTCAATACGGTCGACTACGATGACGCTCAGGCCATCGCCGGACTTAAAGAAAAGTACAACTTCTGGTGGCATGTCGATGCCGCTTTTGGCGGCTTTGCGGCCATTTCACCTGCTTACGCTCATCTGCTTGCAGGTTGGGGAAAAGCCGACAGCATCACTGTTGATGGCCACAAATGGTTAAACGTACCTTACGAAAGTGCCTTCTTTTTTGTGAAAGAAAAACACAAGCTGCTTCAGGTAGAAACTTACCAAAACTCCAATGCACCCTACCTTGGCGACCCGTTGGAAAACTTCAGCTTCCTCAACTTTCTGCCAGAAAATTCCAGGCGATTCAAAGCACTGCCAGCATGGTTTACGCTAAAGGCCTACGGCAAAGAAGGCTATCGTGAAATAGTGGAACGCAACATCTCCCAGGCCATGCAGCTAGGAGAATTCATTAGTCAAAGTGATTATTTTGAGCTCCTGGCGCCAGTGAGGCTCAACACAGTTTGTTTCACTCTAAAAAACAGTGACTCAATTGCTGTGCAAACTTTCCTTGACAGGATCAATGACAGCGGCAAGGTGTTCATGACGCCTACTTTTTTCAATGGCCGAAAAGGAATCAGGGCTGCTCTGGTGAACTGGCGAACAACCGAAGAAGATGTGAAGATCGTGCAGAAAGAGATGATGAAAGCAGTTAGCTAATAAGCACAATACGTAGGCTAAATTGCCCTTTCGTGTGGCGCATTTCACCCTTCACAATGCCGCTTTTACACCCTGAGCCTGTATGGCACCTTTGCTACATTTGTCGTGAAGTAAAGCAAAAAACGCCATGGAGATTATTCGCATCCCCCATGATATAAAGGTTTTTGGACATCAGGTGCACGCCTTTCCCAACGGCGTTGGCGATGCATTCGATGCCATTGTGGACAGAGTGGAGGGTGGATTTAGCCGGCCTTTTTATGGACTTTTCAAGATGGAGGGAAATAGCGTGATCTATCTGGCCACGGCGTTTGAGAAGCTACCTGGTGAGGGAAGGCAGCTCGGTTATCAGGAGCATATCGTTCGGAAAGGCAACTACGCTGCTATAACAGTCACCGACTGGCATTCGAAGCTGAGTTCTCTGCCTGGCCTTTTTAGTGAGTTAATGAAAGTAGAAGGGCTTGACCCCGAGCATTGGGCTGTAGAATGGTACAAAGACGACGATGAATTAGTGTGCATGCTGAGAATGAAAGACGACTTACCTGGCTAATATAAAAAGCAGCCACAACTGTAATCCGGGCGAGAGTTTGCTAACTTATTAATAGAAAAGTCATTTGGCGTATTTCTAACCCACTATGATATGTTAAAAGATACAAAAGCATTCACTGGTTTTTCGGTAAGCGACCTTTCGAAGGCAAAGGACTTTTACTCAGAAAAGCTTGGGCTGCAAGTAGAAGAGCTATCAATGGGTTTGCTCCAGCTTGAATTTAATGGTGGCAGCAAAGTAATTATTTACCCAAAACCCAACCATGAACCTGCCACCTTCACCGTGCTCAACTTTCCGGTGAAGGACGTAGAGGCTACAGTTGACTGGCTGACAGGCAAAGGAATTGCCTTTGAGCAGTATGATGCCCCTATCAAGACTGACAAAAAAGGTATTTGCAGAAATGATCGTGGCCCTGCCATCGCCTGGTTCAAGGATCCGGCCGGTAATATTTTGTCTATTCTTGAAGAAATGTAGATGGTAGAAGTGTTCAAAACCACTGTCGATAATCACGTTCAGGCCTTCAGGCTGCTGGAAGCGATCCACCGTGCGTTCCCTGACTGTAGTGCAAATTTTGACCTTGACGACTGCGACCGCATTCTCAGAGTGGTGAGTCACACCAGTCAGCTAAACACCTGCGCCGTTATTCATCTGATAATAAGTCAGGGCTGCTTCGCTGAGATTTTGAACGATAAGTTACAACCAGTTGAGGTGAACCCCAGCCTTCAAAAGGCATAAGAAATCTGTCAACCAATCATTACAACACCCTCTGTACTAAAACTACCACTTTATGAAATCAGCAGACACCTACCTCAACTTTAACGGCAACTGTGCTGATGCCTTCGAATTTTACAGAAGCGTTTTTGGGGGCGACTTTACCAGCCAAATGAAATACAGCGATATGCCCTCCGAAGCCCCAAAAGGAGCCGAACAAAGCAAAAGGCTGATGCATATTGCACTGCCGATAAGCAAAACAAGCCGTCTGATGGGCTGCGATATACCGGAGAATTTCGGCGAAATGTCCGGCAATAATTTCCACATCTATCTCGACACAGAAAGCAACACTGAGGCCGATAAACTATTTGCTGCGTTGTCAGCCGGAGGCAAAGTATCCATGCCAATGGCCACCACCTTCTGGGGAAGCTATTTCGGTATGGTGACAGACAAGTTTGGTATTCAGTGGATGATTGGCTTTGAAACAAACCCTCAATAAACCGTGGCCAAACTTTCTGAAGCTGAACAGGTAGCTGCCTACATGGAGGCGCTGGACCATCCATTGAAAGCTGAAGTGGAAACCCTTCGCACAATTATCAAGAATGCTGGCCCTCTTTCCGAGCGAATTAAGTGGAATGCGCCCAGCTACTACCACAAAGAAGATTTCGTCACTTTTAACCTGCACGACAAAAAAACTATCAGGCTTATTTTTCATCATCCGGCCATTGTCACCATCACGTCCGACATCCTCGAAGGCGACTGGAAAGATCGGAGAATTGTATACATCAAAAATGCTGAAGAAGCTTCGTCAAAGAAGGCTGAACTGGTACGGATCATTAAAGAATGGCTGCAGATAGTCGGTGGATGACCGATATGTGGGCAGACACCTGGCAAATGGAGCAAAAAAAAGCCCATGTTGTGCACATGGGCGGCATACTAAATGTCTTATATTAACTCTTATTATTTTTAGTGTCCGGCTTGCTTGAGCTGTGATGGCTATGATGAGCCTTTTTGTGGCTAAACGACCGGGCATGCCCTATGTCATCCCATGAACCACTCCCCCTGTGAGCCATACAGGAAGAAAGTGAACTAATAACAAAAATCGCTAAAATACTGAGTAAAAAAACTACTCTGCTCTTGGATCTGCTCTTATATGCTCTCATGGTGATAAATTTTAAGTTATTGTGCTCTTGGTTATAATTTTACTGTCAAATAAAACTACAGATTGTAACGCCTTACAAAAGGTCGATTTTGCGTAAGTCATTACACATGACATACAAACACTATTTTATCCACTATATGCAACAAAATACCGGATAATCCCTCCCTGATAAAGAGATCTTAATGCTGAACGAAATGCAGCAATAACCGCCCTGAAAGTTATATGAGCCACATTATTACTCATCGAAGATGAAATTATCAAAGCCTGAAAAGAAGAAGGGGAGTTGCTGAAATTGAGAGTAAAGATCGGCTCCAAATAATTGAAAAATTTCATTTTTAATTGAAATTAGCCTGAAAAGTTACATCTGAATTTAGGGTCAGCCACGTTATGAACAGTTCAACACAAGGCTATATTGCTACATTGGTTACATTAATAAAATGCACATATATCATTGATTATCTGTGTTTTATAAACTATTCTTCTCAATAGCCGAACTAATACACTAAATAAACAGCTCATAATAACTTTTATGAATAAAAGTCTATGATGCCGTCGGCGTAAATAGATTCGCTGACGATCCCAACTGACAGTGCTTTTAGCAAGATGAGATGGCCTTTAACTTCGAGGTAACAAGACTCAAAAAAAGGCCCGTTCTACAACTTCAGAGAACCCGAAAAAGGGAATCGACGCACCAAATGCCTCACTTACCAACCAGTAACGACTTTGACGAATATGATGCCCTTCCAGTTTCCCAGGCTTTTCCTTAGTTTCGTTGCCAGTTCTCACTTATTCTCAACTAAAATACCGTGGAGCCATCAACCACCTCTCTCACCACATTTCTCGACTACCTCAAGTTGTTGGTTCGCCAACCCTCGGTAGTAGGCTATGAAGAACCCTTCTTTCGCTTGATCCGCAGGGAACTGGAAGAAATGGGGATTAAAATCAGCCTTTATCAGGGTTTGCTGGTGGCAGAGGGCAGCAAGCCGACAAGCAACTACCTCTCTGCGCATGTCGACCGACATGGCCTGATCTGCACCGGCCCCAATGAGTTTCAGTATGCAGCCTTTGTCACCCAGAACCGAAGTGAGCTCAATGGCAACTCTGTGTCGGAGCAAACGCTGGAAAAAATTGCCGACCGTTTTGAAGGTCAACAAGTGCATGCCTACGAGCCATGGTCGGGCACCTACCTCGGGCAGGGCACTACCCGCCACTCCTATATTAGTGAGAAGCGAAAAAACCTGATCATCGAAATCAACGGGTTGGAGCATGTAACCCCCGGCGTACCAATAGCCTACTCCGATCGCATCTCCATCCACGAAGGCAGAGTCTCTGCACAACTCGACAATGTACTGATGGTGGCTGTGGTCGTATACCTATTTTCACAAGGCTACCAGGGCACGGCCTTTTTCACAGCCCAGGAAGAAGCAGGCCGCAGCTGGCGTTACCTGGCCGATTGGTTTTACAGAGTGGAACAAGCCACTAAAAAGCTCATTGTGCTCGACACCAGCCCCTTCGGAGAAGACGAAAAAGAAGCCTCTGACAGCGAAATCATCCTCCGGCACAAGGACGCCACTGCGGACTTCGACGAAAAAATGGTCGCTGAAATAGCAGCAGCCAGCGAAAAGCTGGGCATAAAAACAGTGTATAAAGACATTTTCATTGAGCACCACAATGAGCAGAGGTTGGTTGATGGTAAAAAGCCGCTGTCGCTTGGACGAACCGAGCTGGGCCGCATCATTGAAGGCACCGACGGACTCATCAGCGGGGCCACAATTCAGATTCCCACCACAGGCTACCATACGTCTGAAGAAACTGCCTCATTACAGTCCATCGCCATGGCGATTAATCTATTGAAAGAGGTGCTGAAAGAAAGCTTTGAGCAAAACAAATAACAGGCAAATCTGAGAAGAGAAGTGTTATATCCTCGATTTCGGATAACAACACTCCTCCGTTTTCTTACCGGTGATTTGCCGGCCTTCTCTGCATTCGTTTTGAATGGGTACCTTTCTTTTTACCGAGGTCACGGGCATGGCCTACGTCCTGCCAGGCACTACTGGGGCGACTGGCTGTACATGCCCCCAGTGATGTGATCATAAAAATCGATAAAAGACTGAATAAGAAAATGGTTCTACTTTTTAATGCTCTCATAGCTGGCGAGATTAATTTATAATTAATTGAATAAAATTTTGTACTAAATCAATACGGCAAACTTATAAAAGGTAACCCAAAATCCAATAGGATTTTGTCATAAATCCTGTTCACTTGAAATATCAACCCCAACAGCATAGCGATAAAAACACGTTTCTGTGGTGCTGTAAGCATCCCGGAGCTTGCCTATTTCAAAACCAGCGAAGCACATAAAAAAATTCGTAGATCTTATTGCGTAACTGATCGGTTACTATTTATATTTGTAACTGAACGGTTACTAAAAGAGGAGCATGATGAGACGAGACGTATTCCAGGCCATTGCCGATCCCACCCGCAGGGAGATCATTAACCTGATTGCCCATAAGCGGATGAACGTGAATGCCGTGGCTGAGAACTTTGCAATGAGCAGACCGGCTATTTCGAAGCACATGAAAATACTGGAAGAATGTGGTCTGGTGATGATGGAGCAGCAAGGACGGGAGCGCTATTGCAAAGCGCAGCTAAAACCGCTGCATGAAGTATCGGATTGGGTGAGCCGCTACAAAAAGGAATGGGAAGAAAGGCTGGATGCGATGGAAAAATATATCAAAGAATTATAGGCAAAAGACAAAGGCGATGAGCAAAGATCGTGAAATTACTTCCTCCAGAACGGTGAACTACTCTCAGGCTGAGGTGTACCAGGCATGGAGTAATCCTGACCTGCTGGCACAATGGTGGGGGCCAAAAGGGTTTACGAACACCTTCCACGCCTTCGACTTAATCCCTGGCGGCACGTGGCGATTCACTATGCACAGCCCACAGGGGGCAAATTTTGACAATATGTGTGTCTTTGTGGAAATCGTGCCCAACAAACGGCTTGTGTTTGACCATGTGGAGCCTGTGCACGCCTTCCAGGTGATTACCACTTTTGATAGTCAGAGCGAAGGCACCCTGATCACTTTCCGAATGGTTTTCAAATCTGCAGAAGAATGTGAAAGATCCCGGGAAGTAATTGAACCTTCCAACGAGGAAAATTTTGATCGGCTGGAGGCCTTGCTGTCCAGCCATTTCAACTCAAAAGTATAGTTGCACTTTACTACCAGTAAGTAAGAATAATTAAAAGTAAAACCATATGAGAAAAATAATTTCATTTATGCACGTATCGCTTGACGGTTTTGTAGCTGGGCCGAACGGGGAAATGAACTGGATTAAAATTGATCAGGAAATTTTTGACCACGTCGGTAAACGGATAAGCAAAGGTGACACTGCATTGTACGGTAGGGCAACTTATGAGATGATGGAAAGCTACTGGCCCACCGCAGCAGACAAGCCAACGGCAACCAAACACGATATTGAACATGCTAAGTGGTATAGCCAGGTTCACAAAGTTGTTCTGTCAAAAACAATGAAAGGTGCGGATTTGACCAACACAACAATTATCAGCGACGACCTTTCGGAGAGTATAAATGAAATAAAGCAATCCCGCCAGGGTGTTGGCGAAGATATCCTGCTTTTTGGTAGCCCGACAGCCACACATTCCCTTATGCAACTGAACTTAATTGACGGCTACTGGCTCTTTGTGAACCCCATTATTCTAGGCCAGGGCATTCCCCTGTTTGAGGGGATCAAAGATAAAACAACGTTAAAATTACTGACTACCAGGCAATTTACTTCCGGGGTCACAGAACTGAATTATATAGTGGATAAACAATAGCGGCGACTCCGAAGAGCGGGAATTTAATAACGAGGCTGATTGACACGTGCATCCCAGGCAACCCATCAAACGACATCTTCACATCTAAACAATATCACATGAACAGCACACATGTAGAAAGAACGGATCGGGAAATAATCGCCAGCAGGCTGATAGACGCTCCCCGTGAGCTGGTTTTCAAGGTTTGGACAGAACCCGAGCACATCACCCAATGGTGGGGGCCTACGGGCTTCACCAACACTGTTCATGAAATGGAAGTCAAACCCGGTGGCAAGTTTCGGCTCACCATGCACGGCCCAGACGGGACGGACTACCCCAATCTTATTGTTTTCAAAGAGGTAGTCGTTCCTGAAAAGCTGGTGTATGTACACGGCAACGGGAGCGATGATGCACCCGGCAACTTTCACGTCACCGTGACTTTCGAGGAAAAGGAAGGCAAAACACTCCTGACCATGCGCAGCATATTCCAGTCCAAAGCTGACCTGGATTACGTGATTGATAAACACGGGGCGTTCGAGGGGGCACGACAAAACATGGATCGGATGGCGGCATACCTCGAAACGAGGATCAATTTGATGACTCAACTAAAAAACACAAATATGTCAAGAGTAAGTACTTATCTCAATTTTGCAGGAAATACCGAAGAGGCATTCCTTTTTTACAGATCTGTATTCGGCACCGAATTCAAAGGGGGTATCCAACGTTTCGGCGAGATACCTCCGATGGAAGGCACTCCCCCAATGACTGAGGCCGACAAAAAGCTGATTTTACATATCGAACTGGAGATACTGGGCGGCCATATCCTGATGGCCACCGATGCACCGGAGTCGATGGGCATGAAGGTGAAGCCAGGTAACAACATGCATATTAATCTGGAGCCGAACACCAGAGCGGAAACCAAACGGCTGTACGACGCTTTGTCGGCCGGTGGAGAAGTAACCATGGAACTGCAGGACATGTTTTGGGGCGCATACTATGGTAGCTGCACCGACAGGTATGGTATCAACTGGATGTTTAATTGCAACGATAAGGGATGAGGAAGTTGGGGAAGGAAGACCAAAAGAGCACTGGTTTTCCTTCTTCACGCCAACCATCGGCCCTGAGCATTTGCACTGTCCAGAGCCTCTCACATGACGAAGCGGCGGAAGACATGCCATCCTCTAAACCCCTCCCCTAAGCAGTAAATTGCGCAGTCATGAGGTCACTTCTTCTTGAGATATCCCTAATAATGTCTAAATTATTCCTTTGTTCCGAGCCTTGAAGGGCTATAAGCTTAACATTGGTACGAAAAGGCAAGGACAAAAGCAGTTCCCTTTATTTCATTCCCATCAAAAATTAACAAACACCCAACGCAAAGCATGCAAGTTCACCCAAAAGACATCGCTTATTTTTTGTTGCTCATTTCCATGTCTGTTGTCCAGCTAGCCTGCACACCAGAGAAGGTGGCAGAACAGGACAGCCATCCATTTCACAGTGTTCCAGCTTTTAATCCTGCTCCTTCGCCCGAGTATTTGTCGCCGCAAGAAAGCCTTAAAACTATCTATTTACCAGATGGTCATCACATAGAATTGGTAGCAAGTGAGCCGATGATCAAAGAGCCGGTGGCCATTGCATGGGATGGCAACGCAAGGATGTATGTAGCAGAAATGATGACATACATGCAGGACGCCGACGCCAGTGGTGAGCAGCAGCCCGCCAGCAGAATATCATTGTTAGAAGACACTAATAATGATGGGAAGATGGACAAGCGAACCACCTTTATTGACAGCCTGCTACTTCCTCGTATGATACAATGTGTTGGCGATGAACTGCTGGTGAACGAAACCAATACCATCAATATTTACAGCTATAAGGATACAGATGGAGACGGGATTGCTGATGTGAAAAAACAGGTTTACAAAAACGATGCTTATAAAGTAAATGATGCCAATATGGAGCATCAAAGAAGCGGGCTGGACTGGAACCTGGATAACTGGATGTATGTGACCTATGATCCGGTTCGCTTTCGCTACACCAACGGGCTCATGCAGGTAGACACCATGGCGAGTGGCTCCAATGGCCAGTGGGGAGTAACTCACGATAACTACGGCCGCATTTTTTATAGTCGTGCCGGTGGAGAAATCCCTGCTTTGGGTTTTCAAATCAACCCCAGTTATGGCAGTCTCGATTTTCCTGATCAATTCAATGCCGCTTTTTCTGAAGTGTGGCCTATTATTGCCACGCCTGACGTGCAGGGAGGAAGCAAGCGGTTACGTCCCAACAATACGCTGAACCATTTTACGGCACCCTGCGGACAAAGTATTTTTCGGGGTGATCGATTGCCTGAAGACTTTGTGGGAGACTATGTAGTTTGTGAGCCCGTGGCGAGAACCATCCGTCGTGCTAAGCTCGTAAATGACGAGGGCAAAACGAGGCTTAAAAATATCTATGACCATCAGGAGTTCATTTCCTCTACTGATATGAACTTTCGTCCGGTGAATACCGCCACTGGCCCCGATGGCAATCTGTATATTGTAGACATGCACCGAGGCATCATTCAGCAAGGAAACTGGACCAAGCCGAACTCCTTCCTGAGAAACAAAATTGATAGCCTGGGTCTCGATAAAAACGTTGGTCACGGACGTATTTATCGGGTAGTGCATGATGATTTTGAACCTGGGCCCCAACCAAAAATGCTGAACGAAACGACCCAGGAACTGCTTGGCTACCTGGATCATTCTAACGGGTGGTGGCGAGACAACGCACAAAAGGAGATCATCGTCCGTGGAGACAGGTCGGTAGCCCCAGCCCTGGTGAAGATGGCGACCGGGCGACAGAAAGTTGACTCACCTCTGGGCAGGATTCATGCACTGTGGACTCTGGAAGGCTTGGGTGCCCTCAATAAAGAGGTTTTACAGTCGGCCCTTCAGGACGATGATCCCCAGGTAAGGAGAACGGCAATATGGATCAGTGAATCTTATATAAAAGCGAATGACAAAACGATGATCGGCAGCGTGGCCAGGATGAAAGAAGATAAAAATGATGATGTAAAAGTTCAGGTGCTGCTATCGCTCTATCAAAGCAAAGACGAGCAAGCAAAACAGGCTATTGACGACATGCTTGATCTGTACCCTGACAAGGAAATGCTGGTCGCTACAAAGGGGGCATTAGACAGGAATGAAGATGTGAAGGCATTTGGAAGTAAATTAGGCAATATGATAGCAGCTGACCGCAGCCTGATCCTGGAAGGTGCCAGTATATTCAAATCGCTGTGTGCCAGTTGCCACGGTGAAGACGGGGCAGGTTTGGCGATAGGCGGAGGAAGCATGCCGGCACCGCCCCTCAAAGGCTCAAAACAGCTCGCCTTTGTTAAAAAAGAAGAGATCATAAGAATTTTACTCCACGGCCTCACCGGGCCGATAGAGGGGAAAGAATACAGCAGTGTGATGCCTCCAATGGGAGCCAACAGCGATGAGTGGGTTGCTTCTGTGGTCAGCTATATCCGTTATGAGTTTGGAGGCAGGCCTCCACGCAACCCTGATGATATTCCTGGCATGGCGGCATCTGCCAGAGACAGTGTGGCAGGCTTTACGGTCAAGACCAGCCCTTCCCCCGCCGTCACTCCCGAAGAAGTGAAGCGGGTCAGGGAATCCACCAAAACAAAGGACACTCCCTGGACATTGGAAGAACTAGAAAAAATTAGCAAATGAAAAATGGGTCAGCGATTACTTCCTCTGCATTACTGGCAAAAGATTAAGCTCATCGACAGCCTTAAAAATGGGAATGAATTCTTCCCCCAGCTCGCTAAGTGTGTACTCAACATGCAACGGCTTCAATTTTATTACCCTTCTTTCCAGAATATTGCATTCTTCCAACTCACGCAAAGCATTGGTCAAAGATTGCCGGGTAGCTTCTGGCAACAGTTTGATTATTTGACTAAACCGCACCGGGCCCTGGGTGGCATAGCGAAATATGCATGGCTTCCATTTGCCGGTGAGCATCTTCAGTAAAAACTCCTTGGGACAGTAGAGACCAACCTCGTTTTCTTTAGTAGTCATAAAAATTTGACTTATTGTGTGGTAAAAAGAACGGACATTACTTTGATGCAAAGTAAAATAAATAGCGATGTCCACAGAGTCAAAAAGCACTTTTCTAAAAGTCCACCACCATATACTCTTACTAAGTATGCTTGTAAATCCTGCCATCAATCATGCCTTTGCCCAAACCTACGCAGAAAAACTTGGGTGGAAAAAAGGCGACAAAGTGATCATGTTCCATGTAGATGATGCCGGTATGTCACATGCATCAAATGAAGGAGCTATTCAGGCCGTGACAAACGGAATAGCAACATCTGTGAGCGTAATGATGCCATGCCCGTGGGTGCCGGAAATGGGGCAATACCTGGCGCAAAATAAAAACGTAGATGCAGGCCTTCATTTAACGCATACAGCCGAATGGACAGGATACAGGTGGGGTTCAGTCTCGGGCATAAAAGCCTCACCGGGGTTGTCGGACAGGGAAGGCGCCTTGTGGAGCAATGTAGCCGACGTGGTTGCTCACGCATCAGCTGATGAAATAGAAACTGAAATAAGGGCTCAGTTGGCAAAAGCAAGAACGATGGGTTTCTCACCCACCCATCTTGACACGCACATGGGTACGTTGTGGGCTACACCAGACTATCTCGACAGGTATATCAAGGTGGGCATTGAAGAGCACATCCCCATCCTTTTTTCCGCAGGAAATAACACACTTATGCAGCAAGCCCTGGCACAGGGGCCACTTGCCGGACTCAATATGCTTGCTAACAAAAGATCAGGTAGCTATGATGCTGCTGAAGTACTCAATGCCATCCGCCAAAAAGGGGAAGAGATTTGGGACGCCGGGCTGGCGGTGGTCGATGATTTGTACCTGCTCAGTTACGACTGGGAATTCCCGGCTGACATAGAGGCCACTGACGAAAACCTACGAAAGTTCAAGACGCAAAAATACAAAGAACTGCTGGACTCAGTGGCGCCAGGAATAACTGTCATTCTCATTCACTGCGCCGACGCCGACAAAGGATTTTCAGATATTACCGATTCAGGAAACACACGAAGAGGCGATTTACTTTCCATGACGGATCCTGAATTGAAGCGCTACGTGCAACAGCAGGGGTTCATCTTAACGACCTGGCGGGAACTCCAAACAAAAAGAAATAATATCCGTGACTAACCTCAATAATCGAAGTCCTTATGAACACCGACATGAAAAAGTTAAAAATTGGAATGCTGCTGTTTCCCGATCTCACTCTTCTCGACTTCATCGGGCCTTACGATGTATTTGTAAGGGCAGCCTGCTTCGAAGTCTTCGTAGTGAGCGAGCACGAGGTGCCGATCAAAGGTGAGGGCGGCCTGCTCCTTCAACCCGATTACTCATTTGACAATTGTCCGCCGGTGGATATTGTGTTTGTGCCAGGTGGCAGGGGGGTTACTGCGCTTTTGACAAACGAAACCTACAAGCGCTTTCTTGTGGAGCAAGCCAAAACCGCCCAATACATCACAGCCGTGTGCACCGGATCCCTATTACTGGCCGCCTGCGGCCTTTTGGTCGGCTACAAAGCAACCACCCACTGGCGCTCTCTTGAGCTGCTAAAACTACTGGGCGTTGAGGTGGTTGAGGAACGGGTAGTGACGGACAGAAACAGGATAACCGGAGGGGGCATCACAGCCGGCATTGATTTCGGGTTAGTGCTCACGGCAATTGTTGGAGGTGAAGAAATGGCCAAAACCATCCAGCTTTTATTGGAATACACCCCGGAGCCGCCTTTCGACTCAGGACATCCCAAAACAGCCGACCCTCACATTTTAAAACTCGGAGTAGAGCTCACTCAACCACAGTTTGACAAAAGATTGAAGCTACTTCAAAAAATCATTTTGTAAAGTATTCGGAGGTATACAAGGTAGGGCAATAGGAGTTATCGATGGCACCTGCCGAAATATGGAAGTTGCAAGTTTCACCACTTGTAGGGATAGGGTTATTTCTATTCCCCCATGATCTTTTCCCTGTGCATCACTCCCCACTCCCGCAGTTCACCAATTACTTTTTGCAAAGTCTTACCATGCTCCGTCAAATTGTATTCCACAGAGGGTGGGAAAGAATCTTTTACAGTGCGCTTTACCAACTGGTTCTCTTCCAGGTCTTTTAACTCCTTTGACAGCATTTTGTCAGTAATGCCAGACACTTCCCTGGCTATTTCCCTGAACCGCTTCGTATCAAACGTAAGCGCCACAATGATCTGCAGCTTCCACTTTCCGCTAAGCACTTCAAGCGCATCTCGCACTGGTAACAGCAAACCCATGCATTTCGCATGACTAATCTCTTCCTTAGGTTTACTTATCAAGTCTACTGTCTTCATGGCTTTGTTCATAACTATACAAAAGGTTAGTGCTATACAATAGTATAGTACTATAAATTGTATAGCAAATGTATCTAAGTTTGTATCATAAAACAAATAGTACACATTTAAAACAATCAAAATGAAAAAAGACAAAGTGATATACTGGATTGCCACTGGCATTGTAGGTGTGATGATGGTCATGAGTGGCCTGATGTATTTCATGAACCCGGAAGTGGCGGAAGGTTTTACTCATCTGGGCTTTCCAGGCTACTTCCGCATGGAGTTAGGCGTGGCTAAACTAGTGGGTGCAACTGTGCTGCTGGTTCCACAATTTCCTCAGAGGATGAAAGAATGGGCCTACGCCGGTTTTGGGATTACCTTCATTTCAGCGGCTATTGCCCACACTGCAAGTGGTGACCCGGGTTCAGTAGTGGCTGGCCCGGTGATATTTTTAGCTCTTCTAGTGGTATCGAGAATCTATCTCGGCAAAATGGCTGAAACTAAAGTGGCTGTCGCTGCCTAGTTTCTTCTCATGCTAAAAAAAGAAGCCCTGGCTGGAAGGCGGGGCTTCTTTGTTCATACTAATTGGGTTTGCCAGCTCCATAGTATGTCAATACGATATGGAATAGTATGCAAAATCGCTTTGGGCTTACAGCAGTGCATCTCCTCTGAAAAGATTCTCGTCACTGAAATATCGGGCATACCTTTTACCTATGGAAATTATTGTGCACAAGCCATTTAAATCCGCAGTTGAAAAACTCTAACTGTTAGCCTATATTGTGCCAGGCAATTTTTTAACGCCCGGTGTTTCACTTTTTATGCTACCATGATTTCAACCGCCTTTAAAAAGGAATTGTACGAAGCCATTGACCAGTATTTTGAGAAAAATGGCATTTCAAGGTATGCCAATGGTCAAATGAAAGCCAAGCTGGCGATCGCCGGCGTTTGGTGGGTGGGAAGCTTAGTGCTGCTTTATTCGTTTAGCACCTCGCCTTCCATGTTTGTGCTGCTCTATGGTTTTCATCTGTTCTCGCACTTGTTCATCTTACTGAATATTGCCCACGATGCCAATCATTTGTCTATTTTTGAAAACGAACGGGTAAGAAAACTTCTTCGCTACACCTTCGACCTCTGTGGCATAAACTCATACATGTGGCGGCAACTTCACAACCAACAGCACCACAATTTCATCAATATTAAAGGCGAAGATGACGGGCTTGTCGCTCGTGGGCTACTGCGGTACACGCCACATCATGAGCATAAACTCATCCACAGGTTTCAGCATTTTTACCTGTTTGTGGTCTACAGTTTCTTCTCCCTTGATTACATTTTCATTAAAGATTTCGAATGCTTTTTCTTCCCTTTCCTCAATGGCCTGAAAGGAAAGAAGCATCCCCGCATCGAATATGTCAAGCTCTTTGTTTTTAAGCTGGCCTATATCGGCTATGTGCTACTGCTGCCAATCTATTTCATAGGTGTGCCGGCAGGGCTGATCATTGTCTCTTTTGTGGCCTGGCAATTGGTGATTGGTTTGATTGGTGCCACCATCATTCAAGTAGAACACCCATTGCGGTTGAACGAATTTCCCCTGGACAGAGATGAGTACGACCATTTCATCTATCATGTGTTTGCCACCACCTCCGACCATTCGCTGAACAGCACGGTTGGCAATTGGTTTTATGGCGGACTGCACATGCACGTGGCTCATCATTTGGCTCCCCGTGTATGCCACACGCACTACCGTGAGCTTACAAAGCTGATTCAACCGATAGCAGAAAAACACGGTGTATTTTACAAACAGAATAAAACGATATTTGATGCCATCAGGGAGCACTATGGGCACCTGCAAAACCTTAGCTTGTCTACAAAATAGCAAAGTTTGAGGCGAGACATCATCCATCTTTTTTTCGACCGGAAGCTCATTATTAAGCCAATTTTTTATATTCATACCCAACAACCTATTTCTATCTAACATATAATCATCCCAAAAACCGCTTGATCTATGCCTACCCTTTCCGATAAGTTGAACCATTGGGTCCAGAAAACGCCCGATAAACTGCTTTTTGAGTTTCTGGATATCAATGGAAAATCAGTTGAAAAATACACCTACGAAGAGTTTGAAAAAGCCGTAAGAATTGTGGCATCCAATCTTGCCGAGAATTACAAATTCAAAAAAGACGACAGGATATTGATTACCTATCCTGCTGGCATTGAAATGATTGTCTCGTTTGTTGCGTGCGTTCGCCTGGGATTGGTTCCCGTACCTACCTACCCTCCTACTTCATCGGGTTTCCAGTCTGCCTACTACAAAATGGAGCACATCGCCAAAGATTGTGGCGCCGTGGCAGTCCTCACCAATGGAGAATACTATTGGTCGCTCAAGTTGAACATGGATCGAAACAACATTGTGGAGAAAACCATGCTGACCAAGCTGCCCTGGATCAACACCTCTGAATTTACACACGAAACCAGTGCGACCAACTACGAACGGGAGTCGTCATTTCTCTTTCTTCAGTACACCTCCGGCTCCACCACCGATCCAAAAGGTGTGATGATTTCGCACGAAAACCTTGAGAACAACGCCGAGAACGTATTGTCGGAGCCCCCGGTAACTGTTACCTGGCTGCCACAATACCACGACATGGGGCTGATTGGCTATCACCTGTTCATCATCATGAAAGGGGGCACCTCTATAGGGTTCTCAACGCTTGATTTCATCAGAAAGCCGGTGCTCTGGCTCGAAACCATTTCAAAATACAAGGCTACACACTCATCTGCACCCAACTTTGCCTACGACTACCTGCTTCAGCCGGGCAGAGTGTCGGATGAAGTATTCGCCTCGCTGGACCTAAGCTCACTGACAAACCTGATGACGGCAGCAGAACCAGTCAGAGCAGGCACTTTCTATAAGTTTCTTGAAAAATTCAGCGCATGTGGGCTTAAGGAAACGGCACTTGGCGCAGCCTATGGCCTGGCCGAAAACACACTGGCAGTTTCGCAGTGGGGTGGCAAGTCAGTGTCGGTACTCACCAACTCACTCATTAATCATGAGCTGAAATTCGAGAACGGACAGGCAGGTGAGGTCACGCAAATCATGAGTTGCGGCAAGCCCCTCAGAGATCAGATTGTGAGGATAGTAGATCCAAATTCACATATTGACCTTGGCGAAAACAAGGTGGGCGAAGTGTGGCTGGCAGGCCCCAGCAAGGGGCTTGGATACTGGGGAAAACCTGAACTGAACAAAGAATGCTTTGAGGCAAAAATTGCAGGTGAGAGCGGCAGCGCTACGCACACTTTTTTGCGAACCGGCGACCTGGGCTTTTTGCATGAGCAGGAGCTATACATCTGTGGCAGAGCCAAGGACATGATCATTATCCGAGGAGCCAATTACTACCCGCAGGACATTGAGCAAATCGTTGAAGAATCGAGCAGCAATATTAGAGAGGGTTATGTGGCGGCATTTGCCAACGAAGAAAACGGTGAGGAAAAGCTCGTGATTGTGGCTGGGCTTAAGCGCAAAAACGAAATTCCCGACCACAAGAAAATTGCCGACCAGATTCGTGAAAGGTTAAACATTATCCCTTCGCAAATTACCTTTACCAATACCAAAAGCATTCCGAAGACCACCTCAGGCAAAATCATGCGCCAGAAGACCAAGCAGCTTTGGGCCAATGGTGAGCTGGAGGTAATTGAAAACCATAGCCTGGTAGAGCAAAACACAGATGCTCCAAGAGCCCGGTTGACGAACACACAATTTGACGAGATTTTGAAAAAGTATGGGTTCACCGGCACCGAAACCTACTCTTTGGTGCATGTGCTCGACTCTCTCGATCTGGTGGTGCTCATTCACGACGTGAAGGAGCTTATTAAAGACAGTGGAGCGGCTCAGCTGGCCTCAGAAATCGATGCCCGCCTGCTGCAGGAGATAAGCGTGTCTGAATTTTTCGATTTGATGGAACAATTCAGCACGTCATCCATTCTTGCTATCAACCGCCTCAAGAAGACCATTCTCAAGCTTCAGAAAGAGCACAATGCCTTTGAACAAAAGCGAATGCTGCAGGACACCAAGCTGTCGTTTAAGCCAAAAACCCCTCAGTACGATCCTGCCCACCTGAAAAGTGGTAAGATTCTGCTAACAGGTGGAACAGGCTTCCTGGGGCCCTTTATTCTGAAAAGCTTGCTACAGCAAACCACCGACACCATATACGTGCTTGTACGAGCCGATGACGAAAAGAAAGGACTAGCCAGACTGAAAGAGGCCTTCGATCTTTCCAATGTTCCGGAATGCGAATACCTGGCGGAGTTCGAGAAAAGGGTGGTGGCCGTATGCGGCGACCTGGGCAAACCTCAGCTGGGGCTGGATAAGAAAACCTGGGACTATCTGGCGACCAACACGCATACCATTTACAACAATGGTGCCCTCGTGAACTACCTGTTCAACTATGACAAAATGTGGGACACCAACGTGTATGGCACCAACGAAATAATCAAGCTGGCGCTGGATGGCAACCCCAAAATCCTCAATCACGTGTCCACCACCTTCATTTTTGGCTGGGCTGTAAAAGACACACTTTTTGAAACTGATACCTGCAATTCGCTGGACCTGCTCGACTTTGGGTATAGCCAGACCAAGTGGGTGTCGGAGCAAATCGTGTTCGACGCCATGAAGCAGGGGCTACAGGCAAGGGTGTTCAGGCCTGCGCTCATCACCCCTTCGGTGTATGGCGGTGGAAACAACTTCGACATTTCCATCCGGCTAATTGCCTTCATGATCAACCACGGCATCACGGTCAATTCGTTCAACCAGGTTAGCTTTACCCCGGTGGACATCGTGGCCAACAACGTCGTAGCCATCTCCGGCCTCCCCGATTCGGTCAACAAAACCTTCCATGTGACACGTGATGAGTACGCACGCATGAAAGACATTACCGACATCATCACCAAGCTGACAGGCAGGGAGTTCAAAGGGTTTGAGCTGCCAAAGTTTGTGCCTGAAATTGTGGGCAAATGCGGAAAGGAAGACCTGCTGTTTCCGCTGCTCGACTTCCTGGTGAGGTCTGTCAATAATATCTCTTCCATGGAGTTCAAGCGTTATAGCAACGAGTCTTATTGTGAAGCCAAAGTCAGATCGCCTCACGGAGTACTCGACCCTACACTTGAAGAAACGGTAAGAGGCATGTTGACATTTATGATCAGCAAGGAAATTATAGATGTGGAATTGTTAGAAAAGGACGTGAAAATAGCTTCCTGATACCCGGCAAAACAAATTTAACCATACAATCTATTTTTGAGATGCCCGGCTCTTCTTAGCCGGGCATCTTATTTTCTTTTTGTCCATCTTCTCACAACAATGAGCCCTATTACAGGCAGCTAATCAGCTATGACAAGAGCATTTTTAGCAGGCCTTGAGGTGTTCGGCGAAAAAGCACAAAACCCGGCAAGTGCAGAAGTTGGCTTTTTAGTGGCTGTGAAGTAACCCGACGAAAATGCGAGAAATTGACAACTACTACCTGAACAAGGAAGAGCCCAACAAGAGCTGTCTGCTGGCACTGCGCAGTATCATCCTTGCTCGGGACACCAACGTAACTGAAACGCAGAAGTGGGGCATGCCCTGCTTCTGTTTCAGGAAAAAGATGTTTTGCTACCTGTGGACAGATAAAAAAACGGAAGAGCCCTATATCCTCTTTGTTGAGGGAAAGCACCTCGACCATCCAGAATTAGAAGCCGGAGAGCGCTCCCGTATGAAGACATTCAGAGTGAACCCCAACGAAGACCTGCCAGTGGAAACTATCGAAGAGTTACTGAACAGCGCATTGGATCTTTATAGAAACGGGACAATAAAGACTAAAGGGTAAGCTTAATGTCCAGTCAAATGTAGCAGCTTCAGCTTGGATTGTTCGCCACAATGTATAAATTTTAAACCGGTGTGGCTAAGTGCTAGCGAGAGCCGAGATGCATAAAACTCCCGCATTCATTTAACCGAGCGGTCTATCCAATTGAAGCCCCAGATTGTTTACCAATTATTCCATAATAAAAACCTGTTCAATTTTCAGATTAAATACCTTCGAAATATCGTACGCCAACTTAAGAGACGGATTGTATTTTCCCTTTTCAAGAAAGACGATGGTCTCCCTCCGCACGCCAACCTTTTGAGCAAGATCAACCTGAGTAAGATTATCTCTGGCACGAAGTTCTTTAATCTTGGTTGTCATCTACCCCAACTTTTGAAAGATACAAGCGACTAAAAAGGAAAATGAGAGTCATGCCGACCATGCCGATAGCAATGACAAATTTGGCTTTGTTTACAGAATCAACGGGGAACAAATCCAACGCAAACAGAACAAAAAGCCACATAAAAATTGAAATTCGAAAAGCAGTAGCAGCGGCTTTTTGAGTAATCGTTTTTGAAAGCTCGTCCTCAGGGGTCAGCCCTAATTTTGCATCCTTGAGTGCCTGAATACCCGAATAGATAACAAATCCGACTATTAGTAGCATGACTCCAATAATGCCATAGCCGAATTCATTAAGTGGTTTTGTTGTTTTAAATATCCAAAAGCCCATTAAACTCAGAATAATGGCTGCCACCGAAAACTTTGTTATGGCCAAGTTTTTTGCTTTCATAATAATGTTATTTATTTCTAACAATGTTAAGTATTTCTAACTCAACATCCAAGCCGTTAAATGAAAAAGCATATAGCCAATGCTATCAGAGTCCCTCACAGGCGCAAACGTCTGCAAATGCCCGTGTAGTCATTAACAAACACCTCCTTCGCAAGCCTGATCTTTTGAACTTTGCTCCGTTTTAGCTATCTTTAGTTATGATCAAACGATTCTTCAGAGGCTATCTCATGATTCTGAAAGGCGAGTTGCTCGCCTGGGCAATTCTGCTTTTTATTGGATTGGTGCTGCAAATTGCCGTGAGCATTTTCTAAACCCCTCCCCAATGTCGTTTAGTTAAGAGGTTCCGTCGCACAACTCCATTTTTACCCCTGCCCCTAAAGGGCGATACAATGACCATTAATAGGCCCCTTTAGGCCTTAGGGGTAAAGTGCTCTTAACTAAACGACATTGAATTACCTCTCCTAACGTCTTGCCATTTTCTTCTTTACTTCCGCAACCAAAACAGTTCCGGTACGTTAGTGACCATATAGTCGCTACTATATGGTCGCTTTAAAAACATTCAATAACTTACCACAGGAAAGGCAGCAGGAAATCATCGGGGTTTGTCTCGAAGAATTTGCCTTCAACGATTACCAGTCTGCCTCGCTTTCCACCATCATCAAAAAACTGAACCTGGCCAAAGGCAGCTTTTACCGCTACTTTGAAAGCAAGCAGTCTCTCTACTTCTATCTGCTTGACTACGCCGTTCAGCAAAGGCTGGCAAACGACAAGGGGTTTATTAAGCAACCGCCCGAAGACTTTTTCGACTTGATTATTCTGCACTTCCGGGCCAAGGTTCACTTCGACAAAACGCAAGGGGTGGTCAGCGCCTTCCTCTACAATGTGCTGCGGGAGAAAAACACCGAGGAGTTGGGCAATATTCAGGCTATCAGGAAGCAGAAAGCCCTGGATATTATGTATCAGCTGGTGGATCAGTATGTAGAAAACGGGCAGCTGCGAAACGACATTGATCGCAAAATACTGGCCTGGCACGTGCTTCAGACGCAGCTTTCGATTTTTGAGTTCATGGAGTTGCACTACCAGCAGGACTTCCGTCAAAACATCCAAAACAACAAACAGCTCTACAACCTGCCCGAAGAGGAGCTGGTCGCTATTGCACGGCAGTTTGTGGAGATCCAAAAAAACGGTTTTAAGAACAAATGATGATCGTTGAAACAAACAACCTGACCAAGCGGTACGGACGTGCCGCTGTGGTCGACCAGGTGTCACTACAGATTCCGCAGGGAAAAATCTACGGGTTCCTTGGCCTTAATGGGGCCGGAAAAACCACCACCATGCGCATGCTGCTTGGCATGATCAATCCAACGGAGGGCAGCGTGAGCCTCTTTGGCCAGAAAGTGCCTGGCAACGCATCGGTGTGGGACAAAGTGGGCTACATGATTGAGTCGACCTGTGCCTACCCGGACTTGTCGGTGGTGGAAAACCTCAACATTTTTTACAGGTACCATGGCCTGAAGGACAAAGACGTAATCGACAAAGTCATTGCCCGACTGAAGCTCGACCAGTACAGAGATATTCAGGCCAGCCACCTTTCGCTTGGCAACCTGCAGCGCCTCGGTTTGGCCAGGGCACTTATGCACAGTCCCGAGCTGCTCATCCTCGACGAGCCTGTAAATGGGCTCGACCCGGCCGGTATTGTCGAAATCCGCCACCTGCTTCGGGAGCTGAGCGCACTGGGCACCACCGTGCTGATCTCGAGTCACCTGCTAAGCGAAATTGCCAAGGTGGCCGACACCATCGGCATTATCCATCACGGTGCGCTGATTAAGGAGCTGGAAGCCAATCAGCTGCATGAGGAAATAGACAGAAAGCTGATTTTGAATTCACACGATAATGTCCGGGTAGCTGACCTGCTCCATAAAAATGGAATTCCGTTCAGGACAAACGCTGCCAGCGAGATAGAGATCATGGATTGCCAGTGGATGAGCGAGCCTGAGCGAATTGCCGAAATGGTGGTAGCAGGACATGCAGGGCTTACAAAGCTTTTTACTTTCGAAGAAGACCTGGAAAGCTATTTTTTAAGAACGATTCAACAGTAACCAAAATGACAACTTCATTGAGAGCTATTGCTCCCGAATTTTTAAAACTCAGGCATTCCACCATCGTGTGGGTAACCTTTGCAGCCTTTGCCCTCGGCCCGGTCATGGGTGGACTTTCACTTTTCCTTCTTGGTCATGCAGGCGATATGGGAACTTCTCCGTTGAGTGAAAAAGCAAAGCTGATGAACTTTTCTGCCGATTGGCCCTCGTATGTCGGGCTGCTTACCCAGGTGGTGGGCGTAGGCGGCGTGGTTGTGTTTGGCTTCGTTGCCAGCTGGCTATTTGGCAGGGAGTATTCCGACAAAACAGCCAAAGACCTGCTGGCGTTGCCTGCTTCCCGCAGCAGCATTATCAATGCTAAAATCGTCGTGTATGCCATGTGGTGCCTGGCACTTGTGGTCGCTAACCTTTTGGTGGGGCTGGTGGTTGGCGCCTTGCTAGGCCTTGACAACTTCGATATCCGTGTGATCACCTCCGGCCTGAACACCTATTTTGCCACGACCCTATTGGTGATGTTGCTTGGCACGCCAGTCTCCTTCATGGGCATCTGGGGAAAAGGCTACCTCGCTCCTATCGGGTTGGTGGTGCTGATGCTCATCGTTTCACAGATTGTCGGCGCCGTGGGCCTGGGGCAGTATTTTCCCTGGTCTGTTCCCGGATTATACAGCGGCATAAGCGCTGAGATGAGGGCCTCGCTGACCGCCGTCAGCTTTGGTTTGGTTGGCCTGGTAGCGGTGTTGGGCTACGTAGCGAGTCATTACTGGTGGAATCGGGCGGATCAGAATTGAGACGGCAGAGCAAAGACTACAAAAGTTGCGCCGCATAGCGAGTCTATGACCTTTTACGGACGTTCGAAAGGCCTACCAGCTTTCTACTGTTTCCTAAACTTTTGTAGCCTAATACGGTGATCAACATAGAATATTGATTGCTCCGATTCATCAGAACTTCCGATATTGGGATTTTTTAAAATTCAAAACCTACCCAGCGTGCTTAAACTCGTCTTCAGAATCTCCCTGATCGCTCTGCTCTTCACCTGTGCTGCACCAGCCTTTTCTCAGTCCACAAAAGAGCCGGTCGACTACGTTAACCCATTCGTGGACACCCACAAGTCCCGCTGGTTCTTCTTCTCTTCTGCCTCCCGGCCCTTTGGCATGGTGAACCTGAGCCCCGACACCTGGGTAAAAGGAAGCTGGAATTCTGGCTATCTCTACGACAGTCTGTATGTGCGGTGCTTCTCCCACATCCACGCCTGGCAAATGTCGGGCATACCGGTAATGCCAACGGTTGGTGAGTTCAAAGGGCATTTGGGTATGGAAGCTTACAAGTCGGCCTTTAGCCATGATGATGAAAAAGCTATACCCGGCTATCACAGCGTCTTTTTGAAGGACTACGGCATCAAAGCAGAGCTCACCTCCACTACCCGGGTGGGCTTTCACAAATACACCTATCCGGCCCATGTCAACAAGGACATTATTTTCGATGTGGGTGCATTCCTGGGTCACGGTGCCATGGACTCGGCCAAAGTGGTGAAAATAAGCGACTATGAAATTGAAGGTTACAGCATCATGGCGCCTACCAACCGACGCCCAAAGCCTACCTACGTCTACTTTATTGCTCGTTTTGAGCAGCCGATCTCCTCATTTGGGGCATGGGAAAAAGGAAAACTCAGGACCGGAAAAGTAGACCAAATACATGGAAAGGAAGTGGGGGCGTACGTTAGGTTTGAAAGGAAGCAATTGAAAACGGTACAAATGAAAGTGGCCATTTCCTACACCAGCACAGCGCAGGCCCGCCTGAATATGGATACCGAGCTACCGCATTGGAACTTTGAACAAGTAGTCGGAAACTCAAAAGATGAATGGAACGACTACCTCAGCAAAATCAAAATAGATGGCGGCACTGAAAAGCAGAAAATCAAATTCTACACCGACCTGTGGCACTCGTTGCTCGGCCGCCGCATTGTGAGTGACGTAGACGGCAAGTACTGCGACATGACTGGGCCGAAGCCAGTCGTTCGGCAGGTGGCGCTGGATGAAAGCAAAAAGCCGAAACACAACCAGTACAATTTCGACGCCTGGTGGGGCAGCCACTGGACACTGAATGTGCTCTGGTCGATGGCCTACCCTGAAATCATGAATGAGTTCTGCGCCAGCATGGTGGAGATGTACCGTTACGGTGGGCTCATCCCACGGGGGCCTTCCGGCGGCAACTATACTTATGTAATGATTGGCGACCCGGCCGTTTCTTTTTTTGCTACTGCCTACAATAAAGGCATCCGAAACTATGACGTGGCGAAAGCCTACGAAGGCCTACGCAAAAACGCTTTCCCGGGAGGCATCAGAGACCGGGCAGGCTACGAGCATCGTGACAATCCGCAGGGCGGCGGTATGAATTATTACGTACAGCGAGGCTATGTGCCTGAAGGCATACCTGGGCCGGGTGGCCATAAAGACGGCGCTGCCATGACACTGGAATATGCCTATCAGGACTGGTGCCTGGCCCAGCTGGCCACCGCTTTGGGGAAAACAAAAGACTACGAGTTCTTTGACAAGCGTTCTCAGAATTACAAAAACCTTTGGAACCCCGAGACGCATTTTATTCACCCTAAAAACATAGACGGAACCTGGATTGACAACTTTACGCCCATCGGCGAGGGATTCAACACGTTGGGTTTTGTGGAAAGCAACTCGGCCATTTACACCAACTACGTACCCCACGACCTGAAAGGGCTGGCGGCGTTATTTGGCGGCGCAGACAAGTATGCTCAATATGTAGACAGTTGTTTCATTAAAGCGAAGCCCAACAAGTTCATCACCGACCATGGCAAGCACGCCGAAAGCTGGGTGGATTATGAAAACCAGCCTTCCTGCCAAATGGCCCACCTGTTCAATCATGCGGGAGCGCCCTGGCTTTCTCAAAAGTGGGTGCGTGAAGTAAAGGAAATTACCTTCTCAGATATCAGCCCTTATGGCGGCTACAACGGTGACGAAGACCAGGGACAAATGGGTGCCCTGGGTGTACTGATGGCCATCGGGTTGTTTCAAATGGACGGCGGTGCATCGGTCAATTCTTCTTACGACATCACAACGCCAATATTCGATAAAGTTGAAATTCAGCTTGATCCGAAATACTATGCCGGCAAAACTTTCACTATCAGCACAGAAAACAATTCGGCGGACAATATCTACATTCAAAAAGCTTCCCTGAACGACAAAGACTGGACAAAGTTCAACTTTCCACATGAACTCTTCGCAAGCGGTGGAGAGCTTAGGTTAACATTATCCAACAAGCCTAACAAAACCTGGGGGATTGACTAGTCAATAAAATACCAGGCCCGGCTAATCTTGCCGTTTTGAATCTGGTAGATGCCCATGGCAGAAGAGGAGACTGTTTCGCCCGCTTTGTTTTGATGGCTGACCACTTCTCTGAAGCTGATCCGCTCGCCGTCGACCGCATATTGTTCAATGGTCGAGACTGATTTTTGCCCTGCGGAAAAGTAATACTTCATACTTTGCCTGAAATTCTCTTTTCCCTCCACTTCGAGCAAAAGCGTATCGGCAGTGAGTGAAAACCACTTAAAATCGTCGGTGACATTTGCGGTCAGCCGATCAACGTCACCCTCGTTGAAGGCCGCCACCTGGTCTTTGAAAACCCTCAAAAGTTCTTCATTTTGTGCATTTGCAGCCGACACGCATGCAAATAAGGCCATGCTTAATAGAATGCTTTTCATGATTTGTTATCTACATAGTTTTTGAATCCCTCCTCGAAAAGCAGCTTCCAGCCCTCGGTAATTTGTCCCTTTGCTTTCGCTGATACGTCTCCCATTAGTGTATCCGACAAGGTCAGCATGGTCTTGCTGCCGTCCTCTTTCAGCGTGATCTTGAGAAACGTGATGGCTGGCCCCCCATAATCCGGAGTGAGGTGCCCCTGCAATTCGAGGTGATGGGGGGCATTGAGCACAATCACCGTGTACCAAAGTAGCCCTTCATCATTACCATAGTCTTCGTACATCCTCCCTCCCACTTTGGGTTCAAGGATAAACGCCTTTGTTTTCGGACTGGTGTAGAAGTCCTTTCTCCACCAGAGTCCAATGTCTTTGATCAGGCATTCCCACACGCTGTTAATGCTGGCATCAATCGGCACCTCTAGTCTGATATTGACAGGTTTGGTTGGCTCGTTCATAAGCAAGTCGTTAGTTAAATCATCAATATCCTCTTTGTACTCAGCCAGCTCACGCAACTGGAGCAAGTTTGTAGCCCACTGCGCTTCGTACTTTTTCACCCAACGTTCATATACTTCTTGTAGCGGAATTGCGTTGATATAGTTCCAGCGAAACTTCCCCTGCTTCTTCGGTAAGATAAGTTTGGCGTCTTGCAAAACCGAAAGGTGTTTCATGACAGCACACCTTCCAATGGATTCAAACTCTTCCACGAGTTCGCCCGTCGTCTTTGGCGACTCCCTTACCAAATCCATCAGGCGCCTGCGGGCCGGGTCGGCCAGGGCTTTCCAGATTTCGGTTTCTTTATCAGTTGCTTGAGCTTCCAAAAGTAGTTGAATATTATGTTACTAAGTAGTAACATGTAAACATAATCGGATATCACTTGATATCCAAGCCCGTGAGTGCTGCATTGCATAACCTCCATGTCCACTAAATCACACTTTGCTTTGACTTACCTCCAACTATTTTCTAATCTTATCCTTTATTCCAGAAAGTTGAAGAAATGAGAAAAACACATCACCTACCTGCCATTCACAAGACATTCCTGACCATTGGTTCGATGCTGGCGGTCGTCAGCCTTTCGGCACAAACTGTCACCATTCCCATAGAAACCGGCAGCAACGTTATCGTGCTACAAACGGATAGCGAGAGCAGGTTAAGAACCGTTTACTTCGGCGAACCTCTGACCAACGAAAGCGACTATTCGGCTATCTCCAGCCTGACCCGGCTGGATGACGACAATATTGGCGTCCACAATGCAGCTTACACCCCCGCAGGCACCTGGAACCTGGTGGAGCCTGCCATTCAGGTGAAACATAGTGATGGAAATGCCTCGCTGGAGTTGAAATATGTAACCCACAAAAGGGAGCGGATTGACGACAACACTTCCCTCACAAGCATTCAACTAAGAGATCCGAAGTACCCGTTCAACGTAACGCTGTTCTACAAAGTCTGGAAAAAGGAAAATGTGATTGAGCAATGGACAGAGATCAAACACACGGAGAAAAAACCGGTGCTGCTTGAAAAGTATGCCTCTGCCGATCTCTATTTCTCTAACAAGGACTTCTACCTCACCACTTATCAGGGTCAATGGGCCAAAGAAATGCAACCCACCGAAACTAAATTGGAACGAGGCATGCGGTCGATAGAGACTAAACTGGGCGCAAGGGCAATGCTCTTGCAGTCACCCAATTTCATTTTATCGTTTGGACAACCAGCTTCGGAGAATGACGGGCTCGTGATGCTGGGTCAGCTGGCCTGGAGTGGCAACTTCAAGATGGAGTTTGAAGTAGATCCTTACGAAAACCTGCGGTTCATTTCCGGCATCAATCCTTATGCATCAGAGTATTCGCTGGTTCCCAATCAGACATTCAAAACAGCCTCTCTCATCTATGCCGTTTCCAACAACGGCACTGGTGAAGCTAGCCGCAACCTGCACAGCTGGGCAAGAAAATACCGGGTGCTAGACGGCGAAGGAGAGCGCTTGACCCTGCTGAACAACTGGGAGGCTACTTACTTTGATTTCGATGAAGACAAGATCACTTCTCTCTTCAAAGACGCCAGGAACCTGGGCGTGGATTTGTTTCTGCTCGACGACGGTTGGTTTGCCAACAAATACCCCCGGAATGATGACAAAACTGGCCTGGGTGACTGGCAGGAGAACGTGAAGAAGCTGCCTCACGGCATCGGCCATTTAGTGCAGGAAGCCGCCAAAGAAGGAATCAAATTCGGTATCTGGATAGAGCCAGAAATGGTAAGTCCGAAAAGTGAGCTATACGAAAACCACCTCGACTGGGTGATCCGTCAGCCAGACAGACCTGAGGTATACTATCGGAATCAGTTGGTGCTGGACCTGTCGAACCCAGAAGTGCAAGACTTTGTGTATGGTGTAGTAGATGGGCTCTTTACGAAAAACCCTAACCTGGCCTTTATCAAATGGGATTGCAATGCTGTGATCTACAACGCTTACTCAGCCTATCTCGACAAAAAAGGGCTGCCTCAGTCGCATCTTTATGTGGAGTATGTACATGGCCTCTACAAGGTACTGGAGCGCATCAGGGCTAAATATCCCAAAGTGCCTATGATGCTTTGCTCGGGCGGTGGCGGTCGGGGCGACTACGAACTGCTTAAATACTTCACTGAATTCTGGCCTAGCGACGACACTGATCCGTTGGAAAGAATCTTTATGCAGTGGGACTACTCCTACTTTTTCCCTGCTATCGCCGTCGACAACCACGTGACAGACTGGGGCAAGCAGCCGCTCAAGTTTAGAACCGACGTAGCCAGTATGGGCAAGCTAGGCTTCGACATCGTGGCAGGTGAGCTAAACGAAAAAGACATGCAGTTTGCCAAGGAGGCTGTGGCCAACTACCACGGTTTCAAAGACATGATGTGGCACGGCGACCAGTATCGCCTGATGAACCCACATGACAATGACATGGCCTCCATCATGTATGTGAAGCCTGACAAAACCAGGGCGATCATTTTCAACTATTTGGTCAACTACCGCCAGCGGCTCCAAACCAGTGTGGAGCCAATTAAGCTCAACGGCCTGGATCCAAGCAAAAAGTATCAGGTGAAAGAGATCAACCTGTATCCGGGCGCCAGATCCTGGCTCAACCCGGAAAAGGTGTATTCGGGAGACTTTTTGATGAAAGTGGGCTTCAATCCGCTGGTGAATCTGAACCGAACAAGCGTGGTACTGGAGGTGAATGAGGTGAGGTAGGGCATTATTGGTCTGCAAAGAAATCGCAGGTCTTTTGCGTTGCCGTTGCAAACTCGAACGATTGAAAAAATATTAAATCGATCATCCGCCTCGTTTGCAACGAGGTGGATCGAGAAAGGCGATTGCATCGCCTCCAAAAATGCTTATTTTGATTACCAAAAAATATGTCTGGCAGCTACATCCTATTGAAAGCTTGAGCATTGCGACTATGGCACTACAGCTTATTAGCTAGAAATAGAAATGTGAATGGTTTGGAAAGTGTTGCAGCTAAGTATGTGATAATATTTATTGGAAGTGCGATTCTATCGCACTTCTCATGCGTCCCCGTTGCAAACGAGGACGATGACGTTATCGTCCAGAAAAGGAATACTTTGGGCTTCAATCCCCTGGTGAACCTGAACCGAACAAGCGTGGTGCTGGAGGTGAATGAGGTCAGGTAAAACTTTTACTAAAGGGTTAATCATCTTTCAACTTGATGTGGCATATTGTGTGCCCAAGAGCACATGGAAAAAAAGCCAGACGAAAATAAGATTGCAACAAGCAGCAAACCCTTTGAAGATTTCAAGGGGGAAAGCAGGCCCGGCGGGGTTGCTCTCGACAAGTACCTGTCGGCGGAGCAGTCGGGCACCTGGGAAACTGGCGGCTCTAAAACTATCGTCGTGCTGGGTTCTCACAGGTACTACAACCTGTTCAGTGCGCAGCTGCTGCGTGGCGGCCTTACTCAAAGCAGAGAGCTGAAAAATCCGCTCACTGTGCTCAATCCACTTGACAGCATGTGGCAATCGCAAAATCCGGAGGTGCTCAGGTTTTATGCAGCCATTGCCCGCTTTCAGGCATTTTATGAGCCCACCCTCACGGACCTGGAGGCCATCAGGGCCATCGTCAACAATCCGCTGCACTACTCCTTTTATCAGCACGATGCTTCTGTTTCTGAAAAGGTAAGTGCCAGGTCGGTCTCCAAAATCACTCTGAGAGAAGCCGATGTCCGGGTGCTGGTCAGGATTTCGATGGAAAATGATGTCTATCATGTAAGACCCGAGGTGTTTGTCGAAGGAGCTTTCACTCCCACAAGCAGGCTGGCCGTCAGGTTCGACAGGTTCGTCACAATTGATCAGCAATGGTTGATGGCGGAAAATGCCGATGCCTTAAAAGTGCTGTCGTACTTCAGGAAATACGAAGACGGTCTGCACCTGCCTCATGCAGCGTTTATTCGCTTTCAAAAGGACGTGCTGTCGCAAATGGAAAACCATGTAGAAGTAATACATGAGTACATGGAAACGGCCAGGGCGGTGGTAGATGAAAAAAGTCAGGCAAGCCGCCTGATCTACCTTTCCGACTTCGGCGACTATATCGTGATTGATCCGGTAGTGAGGTACGGAAAAACCGAGATCCCTGTGCTGACGACTAAGCAAATCTACGTTGAGGACGTGGAGGGAAACCCCGTGATACTGGAGAGGGACACCGCCATGGAGGAAGCCTTTGTTTCCCGCCTCATCCGGCAGCATCCGCTTTTCAAGGAGCAGGTCGACAATCCACTGCTTTACTTTTACCTGCACAAAACCAGGTTTGTACAAGACGGCTGGTTTCTGAAGGCCTACGAAGAATGGAAGGCGGAAGGGCTGGAAGTGCTTGGTTTCAGCCAGCTAAAAGGGATCGACGTAAACCCCGAACCAGTTAACATTTCAATTCAGGTCAGCAGCGGACTCAATTGGTTCAATGCCCGGATAGAGGCAAAGTTTGGCAGAAAGAAAGCTTCGCTCAAACAAATCCACAAGGCTGTAAAGAACCAGAACCGATACGTAACGCTGGACGACGGGACGCTGGGGGTGCTGCCTGAAGAGTGGTTGCAAAAGTTCGAAAGCTACTTTGCGGCAGGCACCATTGTCGACGACGTGGTGCAGGTGCCAAAAATCAATTTCGAATCTGTCAATCAGCTTTTTGAACGATTTATGCTGAACGAAGAAACCCAGCAGGAAGTAAGCGGCTACCGGCAGAAGCTCTCAAGCATTGGCAAGATTACGCCGGCAAAGCCTTCAACTGCTCTCAAAGCCACATTAAGACCCTATCAGCTTCAAGGTTTGACGTGGCTCAATGTCCTCGATGAATTCAACTTCGGCGGTTGCCTGGCCGACGACATGGGGCTGGGAAAAACCATCCAGATCATTGCCTTTATCCTGGCTTTGAAAGAAAAGCATGGCTCCTCCACCCACATTTTGGTGGCGCCCACTTCGGTGATCCACAACTGGCACAATGAAATCGAGCGCTTTGCCCCCACCCTGAAAGCCGTCTCGTTCCATGGCCCTCACAGGCTTCGGATAATTCCCAAATTCAAAGAGCATGACCTCGTCATCACCACTTACCATACGCTCGTCAATGACATTACCTACCTGAGAAAGTACCAGTTTCACTACGCCTTTCTCGACGAGTCGCACAACATTAAGAACCTGGCTTCGCAGCGCAATAAGGCCGCCCGCATGCTGAAGTCTAAAAACAGGGTCATTCTTACAGGCACCCCACTGGAAAATCACAGCTTCGATTTGTACGCCCAATTATCGTTTGCCTGCCCCGGCCTGCTTGGCTCCCGCACCTACTTTCGCAACACCTATGCCATGGCCATCGACAAGTTCCAGCACAAGCATAGCATGCTGGACTTGCAGCAGCGCATCAGTCCTTTCATACTCCGCCGGACTAAGAAAGAAGTGGCAACAGAGCTACCTGAAAAAACAGAAATGGTACTCTACTGCGACATGGAAGCCGAGCAACGAAAAACCTACGATGCCCGTGAGAAAGAACTTCGGGATCTGATTGAATCAACCAACAACGAACAACTGCTAAAGAAACCCATGTATGCCCTCAAGGGCATCACCCAGCTTCGTCAGATTTGCAACTCGCCCCTGCTGCTTGGGGAGGAAAAAGAGTATGGAGACAGCTCAGCGAAAATTGACACACTGATGGAACAGCTTCGCAATATCACAGGCGATCATAAGGTGCTGGTGTTCTCGCAGTTCGTTTCGATGCTGAACCTGATCGAGAAAGAGCTTACCAAAGAGCACATTGGCTACACCATGCTTACCGGCAGCACGACCAACCGGGAGGAAGTGGTCAGCCAGTTTCAGAACGACGTACATACAAGGGTGTTTCTGATCAGCCTGAAAGCGGGGGGCACCGGCCTCAACCTCACCGAAGCCGACTATGTGTTCCTGGTCGACCCATGGTGGAATCCGGCAGTAGAAGACCAGGCGATTGACCGCAGCTACCGCATTGGGCAAGACAAACGGGTCATTGCGATTCGCCTCATCTGTCGGAACACGGTAGAAGAGAAAATTCAACAGTTGCAGCAAAACAAAGCAAAGTTGGCAGGTGATCTGGTGAAGGAAGGCAATGGTTTCCTTCAGTCGATGACGAAGGGAGACTGGCTTGGCTTACTGCAAAACCCCAGCCCTTAACTGCATTAAACATCGTAGTTCCCACAATTCTACCTTGTTTGGGGCATGAAAAAACTCTTACTCATTGCTTTATCGGTTGGCGGCTTTCAATTGCAGGCGCAGCAATTTGACTATCTGCCAACAGCCGCAAATCCTTAAGGGTTACCGAACCCCAACGCTCCAAAGGAAATCCGGGACTACCAGGAATTGATTGGCTCCTGCGATTGCAAATCTGTCAGCCGGATCGATCCAAATACCTGGGCCGCCACGGTTCAGATGACCTGGGTGTTTAAATATATCATGAATGGGATGGCTGTGCAGGACGAAACTACTAAAGCAGACGGACTTCATTCCGGTAGCATCAGGCAGTATAGCACCGACAGTGCCAGATGGAACGTTCATTACTACTCCACCGTCGCCACTCCCTCATTGCGTGCCTGGTACGGTAATAGAAAAGGAGATAAAATCATTTTGTATAGTGAGCAGCCATCGCCCCAGGGGAATCCCGGCTTCTATAGACTGACTTTTTCTGACTTCTGCAACGAAGGATACAATTGGGTGGGGGAATGGGTGGACAAGAGCGAATCGTTTTCATACCCAACCTGGAAGATCTTTTGTAAAAAGAAAAAAGTGTAGATTCCCGACGGAAAAACTACACTTGGCATGTTTAAAAGCACCTATTTCTATAAAGGCATTGTCCTAACTTTCATATTAGCGCTACACTTCTTTTTGGCAGAAGCTCAAACGGCGATGGGAGCCGAACCTGCCAGACCACCCAAGCCACTCACCGACTGGCTGCTGGACAATTCAGCTTTTAAAGCAGATGTATATCAGGGGCAGTCGCCGAAAGAAATTGCTATTTCGAACGGTCTCATCCGGCGCACCTTCCGTTTAGCGCCCAACGCAGCCACGGTAGGCCTCGATAACCTGATAACAGGCGAAAGTCTTCTGCGAGGTGTAAAACCCGAGGCTGAAATCACCATCGACGGTATCACCTACGCAGTAGGTGGCCTCAAAGGGCAGCCTAACTATGCTTACCTGCGCACGGAATGGATCGACCAGTTGACCAACGATCAAGCCTCGCTGCAGTTTACCGGCTACGAAGTAAGCCAGCCCAAAGCTCCTTTTGAGTGGAAGCAGGTCAGGCATCATACGGCAAACCTCGACTGGCCTCCAAAAGGTGTGCATCTCCGAATGGACTACCGCATGCCCTTACCTGATGAGCTGGTTCAATCGGGAAAGTCGTTGCCCAGCGACTATGGCAGAAAGCAATTGATGGCAACTGATTTCAAAGCCCTGGATGCAGCATGGAAGACAACTGTTTCGAAGGCTCACCCCAGAAGCTCTTTTATCAACGAAGGAAAAGTCGGTGAGATTTACACACCACAGAACACCAGCATCTTTGCAGAACGTAGCCTAACAGGAGATGTGCATCTGGTGGAAGCAACAATCGACCCCGGTACGGATCGAAGCGGCGACTGGGCACCAGGTCTGGCCCTGGTTTACCCTGACCGCACCATCAAATTTTCCCTGACACCTGGCGGCCATGTCAACGACCAGGGAAGGTCACTATTCTCTGTTTGGGATGGAGAGAAAGAAACAAAGATAGCTGGCGAAAGAGTGAACCCTGAGTTTAACGGGGCGGTCAGCTTGCGCATCCGATGGGATGATACCGGCATCTATTGTGAAGCCAAAATTCCCAACGAAACCTGGCGCCTGGTAGAAAAGCTGGCACCGCAAAAGGGAAAACCAACAAGCGTCCGAATTGGAAAGATGGATGCCAAAGGGCAGGCAACAGACAATAAAGATGACTTAGGAGAGCTGGTGAGACTGCATGTCACCCATTTTGCTGCCTATGGCGACTACAACCAGGCGGCCACTAACGCTGCCGCAAAAGAAGCCAACCGGGCTGTCAAAGTATCGGTGCACTACGAATTGTACGACGGCATTCCCGTGATGGCGAAATGGATCACCATTGACAATCAATCCAAATCCGCAGTCACGCTGGATCGGTTCACCAGCGAAATCATTGCTGCCGTAGAGGATGGCTCTGCTGTTGAGGCCAGGAAATACCTTCCACACACTCCTAATATTCACGTAGAAACAGACATGGCATTCGCCAGCTTCGATGCCGACGATGCCAACCATCATGTGGTGCATTGGGGACCAGATCCGGAGTACAACACCCAGGTCAACTACCTCAAGCTGACGCCTTGCCTGTTGAAAGTGAGTCCGGAAGTCGGGCCAGGTCAGTTGATCGCACCGGGCAAGAGCTTCACTTCTTTCCGCACCTTCGTTATGCCGTTCGATGGCTACGACAGAGAACGCAACGGCCTCGCCCAACGAAAGATGTACCGGACACTGGCACCGTGGACAACAGAAAACCCACTGATGATGCACGCCCGCTTTGCTGACTGGGACCGGGTGAAAGTAGCGATTGATCAGGCGGCCGAGGTAGGATTTGAAATGGTGATCCTGACCTTTGGCAGCGGCTTTGACATTGAAAATAACAGCCCGGAATACCTGGCCGAAATGAAAAAGTATGCCGACTATGCCAAAAGTAAAGGAGTCGAAATTGGCGGCTATTCTCTGCTTGCTTCCAGAAAAATCGGCAACGGGCAGGATGTGGTAATGCCTGAAGGCATGACACCCACCTTTGGCAACTCCCCTTGTATTGGCAGCGAATGGGGAGAAGCCTACTTCCAAAAACTCTACAACTTCTACCAGCAAACCGGATTCACATTACTGGAACACGACGGCTCCTACCCTGGCGATGTTTGCACTTCTCACGATCACCCAGGCCATCGTGGCTATGAAGACTCGCAATGGAACCAGTACCAGGTAATTTCCGACTTCTATCAATGGTGCCGCAGCCAGGGTATTTACCTCAATGTGCCCGACTATTATTACCTCGCCGGGTCTAACAAATCGGGCATGGGCTACCGGGAGGTCAACTGGAGCCTCCCCCGTGCACAACAGCTCGTCCATACCCGGCAAAACATTTACGACGGCTCGTGGGTCAAGCGGTCGTCGATGGGCTGGATGTTTGTGCCGCTGACGGAATACCATGGCGGTGGTGCCGCTGCCACCATCGAGCCGCTGAATGAGCACCTCGATCACTACGAGGGCATGATCACCAGCAACCTTGGCGGTGGCGTACAAGCCTGCTACCGTGGGCCCAGGCTCTATGACACGGAGGAAACCAAAGCCATGGTAACAGGATGGGTGGACTGGTACAAATCGCATCGCAGTGTACTGGAAGGAGACATTATTCACCTGCGGCGGCCCGATGGGCGGGACATCGACTACTGGCTAAATGTGAACCCGGGTGGAGAGGAAAAAGGGCTACTGTCGGTTTACAATCCATTGGATGTGCCCATTAAGAAAGAGATTTATGTGCCTTTGTATTATACAGGCTTGTCACAAAGGGCAGTTGTCAGCGACAGGGATGGAGTGGCCAAGACTTATGATCTCGACAGGGAGTATGGCATCAGGTTGGAAGTGGATGTCCCGGCGAATGGGTTTGAGTGGCTCCTCATTAAATAAAAAATAGCAGGTTGGAGTTATAATTGTGTTTCTGTCGGCCAGAACTTCATCGATAGCGCCGATTCCAGGCCATCGGATCCTGCCTCAGCATGCTGGACAACAGACGGTATAAAGTCGGATTGTGCTCATGAAGCTCGGCGGGACGTTCAAAGAAATTTTCAACAGCAACCGCAAAAAACTCCTGGTCACTTGAGGCACCATATTTCCTGAAAAAAGTTAAATCTCCGGTTTTCATTCTTTCAATTTCTCTCCTCCCCTCCTTAGTAAACTGCACTAAAGAATCGTAGTCCAGGAAATTATACTCCTTGTTTCTTATTGAATCCTCCACTCTTAGCGCATGAGCCATTTCGTGCAGTCCCAGGTTTCTGCCATCCTTTTCATCCATGAGCCCGAAAACGAAGCTTTTCCAGGAAAGTGCGATATAACCGCTAGTATGAACCTCTCCTTGATGTAAATGCCCTGTAGCGTTAGATTGATAAACATCCGCAAAAACATATATTCTGTCAAAATGTACCAGATAAACCCTGGGGTAGCCGAACGTAATTTGGACAGCTGTGGCACTTATCAAAGCTATCATCTCATCGGTAACCTGGTCGATATCGTGGCCGGGCATAAACTCTTTCGACTTGATAAAATATTGAACTTTTTTCTCAAACAACGCTTTTTTCTCATCCGGCAGGGCCTGGTGGTAAGGAAACTTTTCTTTAATAATTTTTAGATATTTTTCATCAAGAGGCTTCCTGATAAAAAACCAATGGAACTTATCTCCCAGAAAAAAATCGAAAGTAGCAGCAAAAATTTCGTAGACGTTTTTAAAAACCTGCACGACTATGAATACTATTGCAAGAGCAAATATGAGGGCTGCTACGTACTCCATTACGACCTTTTATCCTTAAAAAATTATATTGTCCATCAATATAAGGCAAGGCGTCAATTTAAACTACACGATTATAAGCTCGGCCAATTTCCGTCGGTTTGTTTTCTTTAAACTTACTAGTGGGCAATATAGCACAAGCTCGATACCAAAGGCTGTTCATAGTTTGCTTTTGAGCTAAAGAACTTTCCCCCACTTTATCCCTCCATATTTTCCGACATTCATTACCTTTGAATCCGTAATCATTTTTAAGACCAAACATCCATGGCAGAGAAGAAATCAGTTGCAGAGTTGAAAGCTATAGCGTCGCAGGTGCGTCGTGACATTGTTCGTATGGTACACTCATGTCAGTCAGGCCACCCTGGTGGTTCTCTTGGCTGCACCGATTTCTTTGTAGCACTCTACTTCCATGAGATGAACCACGATCCGAAATTCAACATGGATGCGAAAGGCGAAGACTTGTTTTTCCTTTCAAATGGTCATATTTCCCCTGTTTTCTACAGCGTACTTGCCCACAGCGGTTATTTTCCTGTGAAGGAACTGGCTACTTTCCGTAAGATCAACTCTCGTCTTCAAGGGCACCCTGCCACACACGAGCACCTGCCAGGTATCAGAATTGCTTCCGGCTCACTGGGTCAGGGACTTTCTGTAGCAATTGGTGCGGCTGAGGCAAAGAGGCTCAATAAGGACGACAGCTATGTATATGTGCTAATGGGTGATGGCGAGCAACAGGAAGGCCAGGTATGGGAAGCAGCCATGTATGCCCCCAACCACAAGCTGGATCACCTGATCGCTACTATCGACTGGAATGGCCAGCAGATCGACGGCCCCACTGCCAAAATTAACGACCTCCGTGACCTTCGTGCTAAATATGAGGCGTTTGGATGGGAAGTAATAGAGTCGAACGGCAACGACATGGCAGGCATTTTAGCTGCTCTTCAGAAAGCAAAAAGCCTGGCTGGCAAAGGAAAGCCGATCATGAACCTGATGAAAACCGAAATGGGTGCTGGTGTTGACTTTATGATGGGCAGCCACAAATGGCATGGTGTTGCTCCCAACGACGAACAACTGGCAGAGGCTTTGGGCCAGCTCGAAGAGACCTTAGGGGATTATTAAACCCAAATCATTTTGAAAAACTTACTCAGGAAAGCTACCGTTATTGCGGGACTGCTCAGTCTTTTCAGCTTTCCTGTGTTTGCTCAGGTGTACAAGCAAAAGCCGCCGGAAAAAACACGCATCCTGTTTTTGCTTGACGCATCCGGCAGCATGCTGGCCAAGCTGGGAAATGTGCGGCGAATTGATGTGGCTACAAAACTCCTGTCAGACCTTGTCGACTCGTTGAGTGTCAACCCCAATGTGGAGCTGGCGCTGAGGGTCTACGGTCACCAGTATGCCAGGGCTTACAACAACTGCACAGATACCAAACTTGAAGTGGGCTTTTCAGCAAAGAACCACCGGGACATACGGGCTAAGCTCTATCAGCTCACGCCGCAGGGCAACACACCCATTGCCTATTCGCTGGAGCAAACTGCCAACGACTTTCCGAAAGTAGACGGCTATAGAAATGTGGTCATCATTATCACTGATGGAATCGAAAGCTGCGAGGGCGATCCCTGTGCGGTTTCCAAAGCGCTACAGTCGAAGAATATCTTCCTGAAGCCCTTCGTTATTGGCTTAGGCCTGGGGTTGGAATATGAGAAAAACTTCGAATGCCTGGGTAAGTACTTCGACGCTACCGACGTACCCAGGTTCAAAAAGTCGCTCAACGAAGTGCTAAGGCAAACCCTGATGGAGACCACGGCCAGTGTGGAGCTACTCAATGAAAACAATGCCCCAATTGTCACGGACGTGAACGTCAGTTTTATCAATACAGTCACACGGCAGTCAGTTTACGACTTTGTGCACTACCGGGATAAACTGGGCCGCCCCGACTCTGTAATCCTCGATGCGGTGCTCACTTATGACGTGGTGGCCAATACAGTGCCCCCTGTGGTGAAAAAAAACGTGGCGCTTATAGGTGGCATCCACAATATCATCGACATCCGTACCCCGCAGGGCAATTTAGCTTTTCAAATGCCAGGCGCCTCAGAGTACAGTAATCCGGTGCAGGCATCGGTACGCCTGCCGGGTCAAACACAAAGTCTCAACATCCAAAAGCTGACTGAGCCCTTTCTTTACCTGGCTGGCACCTACGACATCGAAGTGCAAACCTTCCCCCGCACTTTTATAAGGGGCTACACTATAAAGCCTTCTCAGGACAATTCCATTACCCTTCCCGGGCCGGGAGTTCTCAATCTGACTATGGGCGTGCGGGGCATTGGGAGCCTCTATAAAATCAACCCCGATGGGTCGCAGGAGTGGGTTTGTAACTTTCCCGGAAATATCACTTCATTTGTTAGCGCTATTCAGCCCGGAGAGTATAAATTTGTGTTTCGTGCACAAAGCGCCAACGGCAGTAAGTTTACAGAAATAAAGAAATTCAGCATAAGAACTGGTTCCACAGAAACCATCAAACTATACGGTAGATGACGAAATTTGAAATACTCGGAAAAAACGACACCCGCTCCGGCTTTGGAGTAGGCCTGCTAGAGGCTGGCCAGCAAAATCCCAATGTGGTTGCCCTTTGCGCCGACCTTATTGGTTCATTAAAAATGGATGCCTTTATTAAGGAGTTTCCAGAACGATTTTTTCAGGTAGGTATTGCCGAAGCCAATATGATGGGTATTGCTGCTGGCCTTACTATTGGAGGCAAGATTCCGTTCACCGGTACTTTCGCCAACTTTTCTACGGGAAGGGTCTATGATCAGATTCGTCAGTCAATTGCTTATTCAGGAAAAAACGTGAAGATATGCGCCTCGCATGCTGGTGTAACCCTGGGGGAAGACGGCGCTACGCACCAGATCCTCGAAGACATTGGTATGATGAAGATGCTGCCAGGCATGACAGTTATCAATCCTTGTGACTACAACCAAACCAGGCAGGCTACCGTGGCTATTGCCAAGTATGAAGGGCCTGTATACCTCCGCTTTGGAAGACCCAAAGTCCCAATCTTTATAAAAGAGGACATGCCTTTCGTGATTGGGAAGGCGCTGAAGCTGGTTGAAGGAAGCGACGTCAGTATTTTTGCCACTGGTCACCTTGTTTGGGAAGCTGTTCTTGCAGAAGAAATACTAAGAGAGAAGGGTATTAGCGCCGAGATCATTAACATCCATACCATCAAGCCACTGGACGAGAAGGCCATTCTTGATTCGGTAGCTAAAACAGGCTGCGCAGTGTCTGCTGAAGAGCATCAGATGAACGGCGGCCTTGGTGACAGCATCGCCCAAACCCTTGCAACACACAATCCGCTTCCACAGGAATATGTTGCTGTGAAAGATAGCTTTGGAGAAAGTGGTGTACCTGAACAATTGATGGAAAAATATGGGTTAAATGCCGCTCATATTGTGGAAGCAGCGCTGAAGGCAATTGACAGAAAGCGTAAGAAATAGATTGAAAAATCAACTTTTTTGAAATTTACGTTCACAATTTAAAACAAAAAAGGGCTCCAACCGGAGCCTTTTTCGTTTCACGACCGGATTAATCTTACATCAGCCGTCTCCACCTGAAACAAACTGAAAGGGAACTTTTGCTTCCACATTAAACTTTTTCTTCCAATTCAGCTTAATTTCTTACGTAAGAACTGAGCAATGTCCGGACAAAGAACAAGGTCATCCGACACAGGTAAGTAGGGTACCCTAAAGTCAACTTTTGGGGGTATCAAGCGCCATACCTTTGAGATATCAAAACTCTCAACGATATGAATCGCATACTTACATCACTTGCTCTACTTCTTCTAACGGCCGGCACAACGATCTCTCAGCAAATACAGTGGGCTTCAACAGTCGACTATCAGTACAACCAATTTGCCGATGCCGATTACTCAGGCAATACGGCCACAGGCGAACCAGATGCTTTCCCTCTTGGATTTTTAAATCCACGGGCATTCAGACTAAAAGATGAAAAAGCTTTCGGCTCATTAATGCTTGAGTTTGAGAAGCCACAGACTGTTCAGCAGCTTGCCATCGTGGAGAGCTACATGCCAGGCAGGGTTACCAAAATTGCTCTTCTGGACGAGGTTGGTAACAAATATCCTATCTACAATAAAGAGGCCGCTGATATTAACGAAAAATTTCGCACGCTGCTTATCAGCATCCCAGTTACCCATTATGCAGTAAAGCGTGTTGAAATAGTAGTAGACACAGAAACTATCGAAGGATGGGCGCAAATAGATGCCGTAGGAATATCAAACACGGCTTCGGCATCAGACATAAAAAAATCACTTCAGGAAAAATACGGAAGGCTTAATTTCAAAGACGAAATCTTTTTCACTACAGCCAAAGAAAACCTCGGCGAGACTGTCAACTCACTTTTCCCCGAAGCCAAACCGATCATCTCTGCTGATGGAAAGACACTTTACTTTGCCAGACAAAATAGTGAAGGAAATGTTGGTGGTCAGTCGGACGACCAGGACATCTACGTGTCCTACTTCGAAAACGGAGCATGGACTGAAGCAGAAAATATTGGTGAACCTTTGAACGACAGGTTTGCGAATGGTGTGTGCAGTGTTAGCCCAGATGGTAACACCCTCCTGCTGATGAATTCCTACAGCACGGCGGGTGCTACCGAGCGGGGTGTGTCTATCTCAAGAAAAACACCTTACGGATGGGAGGCTCCATCACCAGTAGCCATCAACAACTTTGAACCAAAAGGGAAATACCTCGACTTCTTTATGAGCGCCAGCGAGGAGGCTTTGATCATGGCCTACCAGTCAAAAAACGGAGGGTACGGTGATCAGGATCTTTATGTGAGCATAAAGCAAGGCAACAACACTTATGCGAAGCCAAGAAATCTTGGTAAAATACTTAACACTAACAAAGCTGAGTTCAGTCCTTTTCTTGCCCCTGACAACAAGACTTTATACTTCGCCAGCAACGGTCACGGTGGTATGGGTGGCAGCGACATATTCTACACAAAGAGACTTGACGACACCTGGACTAACTGGAGCACACCAGTAAACATGGGCTCGAACATCAACACAGCCGAATGGGATGCTTACTACTCAATTTCAGCCGATGGCAGCAAGGCATTCTTTACTTCGAGCGACGAGAATAGCATTGGAGCAAGAGACATCTACTCTATTTCTTTAGAAAACGAGTTGAAGCCAGAACCTGTCATGCTGGTAAGAGGCAAAGTATTCAACAGCGAAACCAACGAGCCTATCATGGCCGACATCGTCTTCGAAACCTACTTTGAAGGTGTAAAAGAGGGAATGGCAAGCCCCAACAGCAAGACAATGGAATACAAGGCTATTCTAAGCCGTGGTAACAAATACAGAATCCTGGCTTACGCAGAAGGTTACATGCCACTCGACATTGCTATCGACGTGCAGGCATTCGATACTTACACTGAGCTTTACAAGGACATCTACCTGGACCCGATAGCGCTTGGCGACCTGATCACATTCAACAACATCCTTTTCAATAAATCAACTCCTGAACTACTACCTGAGTCTGGCACAGACCTGGCCATGCTGGAGACACTTCTAAGAGAGAATCCTAATATGGTAGTTGAGCTGGCAGGACACACCGACAGCTGGGGCGACGTTAGTAAAAATTTCAAACTGTCTCAGGAGCGTGTAGAAGTGGTGAAAAACTACCTGGCTATGAGAGGCATTGACGCCAAAAGATTGCAGGCAAAAGGTTACGGAGGCAGCCAGCCAGTGGCAAGCAACGCCACCGAAGAATCGAGACAGCTTAACCGACGAGTAGAAATTAAAGTATTAAAGATCCAGTGATGGAAAGAGAGTAGTTTACTAGAAAGGACCCCGGCAGTGTCGGGGTTCTTTTTTTGTATACAGTGTAGCAGTGTCGACGCCGCCCCCAGCGGTCAGACACAGTTGGATTACCACCCTGAAAACGTTCATAGCAATGGCTTGGTGCCAACAACCCGGCGGCTGACGGCTCCAGCGCTTTATCCCTCTGGCCGTACCGACGCCTGGCCATAGCAGCGGCCCGATCATCAGCAGTGTCCGTACCGCCCTTAGCGGTCAGGCACAGTTGGATTACCCTTCTGAAAACGCTCTTACCAAAGGCTTGGTGCCAACAACCCGGCGGCTGACGGCTCCAGCGCTTTATCCCTCTGGCCGTACCGACGCCTGGCCATAGCAGCGGCCCGATCATCAGCAGTGTCGGTACCGTTCCAGCGGTCAGGCACAGTTGGATTACCTTTCTGCGAATGCTCCTACCTAATGGATTTAGCACCAGCAACCCGGCAACCGACGGCTCCAATGCAATAGCCTTCTGACCGTACCGACGCCTGGCCGGAGAGGAGGCCTGTTGAATTGCCTCATTTCTCCCTACCTTTGCCCCATGCTTTCCAACAGACAACTCTTTCAGCAGCATCTCGCCCAAACTTCCGAGTTTCCTTTAATGACCGAAGTAGAAAAAGCCGAAGGCATTTACCTCTACACCCCGGAGGGTAAAAGAATCATCGACCTGATCTCGGGCATTGGCGTTAGCAATATCGGGCACCGCCACCCCAAAGTGGTGGCCGCCATCAAAGCGCAGGTAGACAAATATCTGCATGTGATGGTTTACGGAGAGTTTGTCGAAAGCCCGCAGGTGAAGCTGGCCAAAGCTTTATCAGACACACTTCCAGCCCCTCTCGATAATATCTTTCTGGTCAACTCGGGCAGCGAGGCAGTGGAGGGCGCTCTCAAACTCGCCAAGCGCTTCACAGGAAAACCTAACCTGGTCTCCTGCTTCTCATCTTACCACGGCAGTAGCCACGGCGCATTATCGGTAACCGGCGACGAAGGCTTCAAACAAAAGTTCAGGCCACTATTGCCAGGCGTCAGGCATATCACTTTTGGTCACATCCCCGACCTGAATGTGATCGATGAGTACACTGCTGCGGTCATCATCGAAACGGTGCAAGGTGAAGCTGGCGTAAAATCCGCTGGCCGGGAGTATTTCAAAGCCTTAAGGCAGCGATGCACCGAAGCGGGTGCCTTACTCATATTAGACGAAATTCAATGCGGCTTTGGCAGGACTGGCAGCTTCTGGGCATTTGAGCAGTATGACATTGTGCCGGACATTGTGGTAGCGGCTAAGGGTATGGGCGGCGGCATGCCCATAGGCGCCTTTATGTCTTCGAAAAAAGTCATGCATGTGCTTACCGACAACCCTGTGCTTGGGCACATCACCACCTTTGGGGGGCATCCCGTTTCTGCAGCGGCTTCGCTGGCCACCCTTGAAGTAATTCAGGAACAAAAACTATTTGCTCAGGCTGAGAACAAAGCAATGCTTTTTAAAAAGCTCCTGAAGCATCCTTTTATTCGGGAAATTAGAAACAATGGGCTAATGATGGCGGTTCAGTTTGAAAGTTTTGATATACTTAAACCAATTCTCGATCTTTGCCTTGAACGAGGTGTGCTTTCAGACTGGTTCCTGTTCAACAACAGTGCCATGCGAATTGCTCCACCACTTACCATAGACACCAGGGAGATCGGGGAAGCCTGCGACATAATATTGGGCGCTATCAAAGACGCCTAGCCCGGGTGTTGTAATCATCAAAACAATAATTAACATTAGTAGCCATCAAGGCTCGTCTATTTATGGAAGACATAGGAAAAGTAGAACTTCGTGCTTTAAAATCATCTGACTATCAGGGTCTGAAAGACTCCATGATTGCTGCCTACCCCAATTGGCCAGGTGCGTTTTGGGGTGAAAAGCATATTGAGACCCTTCTCAGAATATTCCCAAAGGGCCAAATAGCCATATTCGTTGACGATGAACTTGCCGGATGCGCCCTATCACTTATCGTCACCTACGACCACTTTGGTGATGCGCATACATACGAGGAGATTACTGGTAAATATACCTTCAACACACACAATCCTAAAGGGGATGTGCTATATGGCATCGATCTGTTTATCAAGCCGGAATACAGAGGCCTTAGACTAGGGCGAAGACTTTATGACGCCCGGAAGTCGCTTTGTGAAGACCTCAATCTAAAAGCCATCATCTTCGGTGGTAGAATTCCAAAGTACCATGAGTATGCCAAAGACTTCAGCCCTAAGGAGTATATCCAGAAGGTCAAGTTCAAAGAGATTTACGACCCTACCCTTACTTTTCAGTTATCGAACGACTTTCACGTAAAGAAGGTACTGAAAGATTACCTTCCAGGCGATAAGGAGTCGAAAGATTATGCTGTTTTGCTGCAATGGGACAATATCTATTATGAAAAGGCCAACTCAAGAAAGCTGCTGGACAAGTCAATTGTCCGCCTTGGGCTAGTGCAATGGCAGATGCGCCTTTATAAAGACATTGACGACCTTTTCGAGCAGGTAGAGTTTTTCGTGGACGCAACTTCTGCTTACAAAAGTGACTTTTGCCTGTTTCCGGAGTTCTTCAATGCGCCGCTGATGGCTGCTCACAATAATTTGAGTGAGGCAGCCGCCATCAGAAAGTTGGCAGAATACACCGACGAGATAAGAGACAGGTTTATCCAGCTGGCAATAAGCTACAATGTTAACATCATCACCGGCAGTATGCCTTCCATGCGGGGCGAAAAGCTTTTCAACGAAGGCTTTGTTTGTAGAAGAAATGGCACTTACGATAGTTACGAGAAGATCCACGTCACTCCCGACGAAGCCAAGTTTTGGGGGCTGACCGGCGGCAACAAGGTGGAAGTTTTCGAAACGGATTGTGGCCCTATTGGTGTGCTTATCTGCTACGATTCTGAGTTTCCCGAGCTTTCGAGGATACTGGCCGCCCAGGGGATGAAAATACTTTTTGTTCCCTTCCTCACCGACACACAGAATGGCTACGGTAGGGTGCGCTACTGCTGTCGGGCCAGAGCAATAGAAAATGAATGTTATGTAGCTATTGCCGGCAGCGTAGGTAACCTGCCTAAGGTGTCGAACATGGACATTCAGTTCGCACAGTCAGCTGTGTTCACGCCCAGCGATTTCTCTTTCCCTACCAACGGCATCAAGGCCGAAGCAACACCCAACACGGAGATGATCCTCGTGGCAGACGTCGACCTGGACCTGCTCAAAGAGCTGCACAACTTTGGCTCAGTGCGCAACCTGAAGGATAGAAGGACTGATATTTATGATGTGATTAAGAAGTAAGGAAGGTCTTCCTTACTTTCTCACCCCAAGTCGCCATGCGAGTTTTCCCCTCTCCCATTAGGAAAGGGGGTAGAAATCCTGCGGATTTTGAGGGGGTGAGGTGTAGTCTCCCAAATCAAACAGGATACTCATACCCCTTCCGGTACTCCCTCGAAAGCAGCTTGTTCGCCTCGGGGTCGTTGATTACTTCCTGCTTGTCGCCGTCCCATTCGATACTGCGACCTGCCTTGGCAGATACCATCGCCAGCAAACTGATATTAGTAGCCAGCTGTCCGTTTAGCATCGGATTAATGGTAGTACCCTTCGTTTCAATGGATTTCAGGAAATCAGTCCATAGCTCTTTGATGTTTTGCTGATCGGGTTCGTGCAGCACAGGATCAACATGGATAATCTCTTTGTTCTTGTTGACAGGGTAAAACGTCCAGCCATCGATCCAGCCAAGATGCAGCACACCTTCGGTGCCGTAGAAATAGCAGCCCACATCCGGCCCTTCCTGGCGGTTGCCGGCATAGTTACGATTTTCCCAGTGTAGCGTAAATGATTCGAAGTCGTACACGGCAATTTGGGTATCAGCTGCATCTGTACTGTCTTCTTTTATCCTGCGGGCTGTGCTTGAGTAAATTCTTTTAGGTGCTTTCTCCTCTGTCCACCAAAGCACCTGATCGAACCAGTGCACCCCCCAGTCGCTGATGGTGCCATTGGCAAAGTTGAGGTGCTGGCGGAAGCCTCTCGGGTGAATGGTCTTATTGAAGGGAACCAACTGAGCCGGCCCGCAATACATATCCCAGTCCATACCCTCCGGGGCTTCCGAATTGGGTGTAATCTGGCCCGGACCGCCGCCATAGTTGATGAAGCATTTCACACTGCCAATTTTCCCCAGCTTACCCGAGCGCAAAAACTCATTGGCAGAGATATTGTGCGGCGATGCTCTACGATGTAGACCTATTTGCACCACTTTTCCTGAAGCAGCCGCAGCCTTTACCATGGCCTTTCCTTCGTTGATGGTGTGACAAATGGGTTTTTCGCAATAGACATGGGCGCCGCCTTTCAAAGCATCAATCGCAGCCAGGGCATGCCAGTGATCAGGTGTGGCCACAATCACAATCTCCGGCTTCTCCTTCCGGAGCATTTCCCGATAGTTGGTATAAGGCTTCGGCTTATTGCCTGTCAGCTTTTCCACTTTTTCAATGGCAGGCATCAGCTGGTTTTTGTCTACGTCGGCCATAGCCACCACTTTGCTTCTGCCAGAAGCCATGGCCTCTCCGAGAATATTCATCCCCCACCAGCCGGAGCCTATCAGCGCCACTTTGTAGGTAGCTTGTTGCCGGGCAATGCCCATCAATGGCATGGCGGAAAAAACAGTGCTGGCAGCTATACCAGCCGAAGTAGTTTTGATAAAATTGCGTCTGTCCATGGGTGTGTTGGTAGCTAGTGACTATATCCTGGCAGAAATTACGAAATATCCATTTTTCTTACCAAAGGATATTTACAGACGGCCATTCTCGCTATTGAAAGCGCTTCAGGAAGCCACTTATTGCAGGAGACTTTCCGAAAGCAAGTCAAAACGCTACAGCGATTATGAACTGATAACAAATCATACCGGAGTTGTTTACGTTTTTTGGGAAAGTTGACCCTTTTGTGACTAAAGTCACCAACCTTCCTTCTATATCATCGTTACATTCGGCATTGATCCAGCCAGTTACGCCATCAGGTATTTTCTCTCCATAACACTTCTGCTCATCTACCTCTCAGGATGTATGATGCCCTTCATGTCACCTATAGTGGCAGAAGATCCCCATGCAGCAAACACCCTGTTGTTTAGTAAACTGTGTAAGAAAAAAACTAACCGGCAACCTTCCGCCACCGTTGTCAGCGAGTTCAGTGCCTCAGACAGCTATGCCGTCACTATTGCGTGTATGTCGGCCAACGAAATATCATTTTTCGATGCAGGACAAAAAGTGGCACCTCAGATAGAAAGTACCATTCTTTCTCTTGTGATGGTCAATTACACACCACCAGCACTATTTGAAGAACCCTTTCCTCCACAAGTCAAGCCTCCTCTGTCTTAAGCCGCCAGTCTCTACGGCTTACATTTCATCCCTTTATTAATTCCGGAGCGCAATGCAACAGAGCGATATCAAACCAGATGTGGCTACCGCCTTGCTGCGCCCTTCATCAACTTTTGAAAAACATCACCTTCAATCGCCTGATCAAATCTTTGAACGGCAGGAGCAAGGTTACCAAAACATTGAATTGAAATGACAAATAAATCCAAGAAAATGAAACGAAACACAGCCATATCGGCAGCCATCCTCTTGCTTGTAATAGCCGCCTACGCCTGGTCCGCAGGCAACGACAAAACAGAAGACACTCCCGCCAATTACCCCATCAGGTTCGACCTGGCAGGCCCTGACGGTCGTACCACCTCCCTGGAAAGCTTTTCCGGAAAAGTAGTCGTATTGAACTTTTGGGCCAGCTGGTGCCGACCCTGCGCCTATGAAATGCCCGATCTCCAAAAATTCCATGAGGCGTACAAAGACAAAGACGTGGTAGTGGCGGCCATTGCCCTTGATAATAATTTTGAAGCTTCTAAGGCTTTCATGAAAAAGGCAGGTTACTCCATGCCCTATTTTCGGCCCAATGGTCCGGTACCTTCTCAGTTCGAAGTGTCGGCGATTCCCGTTACTTTCGTGATCGACCAACGGGGAAATATCGTGGCCACCTACACAGGTATGACGGACTTCTCTGCCAGCTACTTCCTCGACGAAATCAAAAAGCTAATGTAATGGAACACAGGATTGTGATACAGGTAGAGCACTATGGAAGCGGACTGACAGCCAGACTGGCCGATATGCAGGCCGACCTCGGTGCAGCAAATATAGAGGTGGTACTGCATGGAGAGGCCGTCAGAGCACTTATTGGTGACGTTCAATTGCCTCTGGTGAACTCCATTATTGCATGTCAGCGGGCACTGCGCAGTCAGCAAATAGACCCTGAGCAGCTACCTGCAGGGGTGCAGGTGGTGCCTTCAGGTCTCGCTCAAATTGTCCGCAGGCAAACAGAAGGGTGGGCTTATCTCAAGCTTTAGCACAAAAAACCAGCTAGCCTGAACGCCACTGGCGGAGAACGAACCTCCGTCGCTGGCTTCAGGCATTTTTGGCAAAAACAACATGGCTGAGCATTTGAGTTCGACATTGTTTTGCTCCTACATTCAGGATTAATCCCTCATTTCCCTATCTTAGAAATCAAACCAGACGCAACACAATGCCCGCTTTCAACCTCCATATCAACGGCTCGCTGAAAACAGTCGATACCGAACCAGACACTCCCCTACTCTACGTACTTCGGGACGATCTCGGGCTGAACGGACCTAAATTCGGCTGCGGACTCTCCCAGTGCGGTGCCTGCATGGTGCTGCTCGACGGACGAGCGACCACCAGCTGCATGATATCGGTTTCGTCGATCGGGGAGACTAAGATCACCACGCTTGAGGGGCTGGCGGATAGCAACGGAAAGCTGCATGCCGTGCAGGACGCTTTTGTGCAGGAGCAGGCCGCCCAGTGCGGCTATTGCCTGAACGGCATGGTGATGGCAGCAGTGGATTTGCTCAGCAAAAACCCTCAGCCCGATGAAGCTGCCATCAAAGAAGCCCTCCGGTTCAACCTGTGCCGCTGCGGCACACATACCCGTATCATCAAAGCCGTAAAACGTGCCGCAAACACTTTATAACACAGCGACCATGATCGACACCACCAGCGCCTCCAGACGAAAATTCCTCCAGCAAATCGGCTACATCAGCGTGGGGTTTCCCCTGCTCACCTCGTGCATCGGTGAGCCAGACCCCGTGATTGCTGCCCGGGAGGACTACGAAGGTGGCCTGCCGGGAAGTATGCGGGGAGCAAAAACCGTGAACGCCTGGCTGCAGGTGCTGGAAGATGGGCGCATCAGGGTGCTATCGGGTAAAGTAGAGCTGGGCCAGGGTATTCGCACGGCTATCCGGCAGGTAGCTGCTGAAGAGCTCGATATGGAACTCGACATGGTAGAGGTACAGCTGGCGGAAACAGGACTGACACCCGACGAAGGATATACCGCCGGCAGCGGCTCAGTGCCTAACAGCGCCATGTCGGTGCGCTATGCGGCCGCTACCGCCAGACAGAAACTACTGGAGCTGGCAAGCGTCAAACTAAATACCACCGCTGACGATCTGTTACTTTATAATGGCACCATCAAAGCCAAAAAAAGCAAGGAATCACTCACGTTTGCCGAGGTGTTGGACGGCGCCCAGATAGATATGGAAGTCACCACGCCGGTAAAAATCAAAAGCAAAACGGAGCACAGGTATGTGGGCAAAGCCGTGCCCCGCACCGATATTGAAAAAATGGTGAGGGGCGAGCAGGTGTATGTGCAGGACCTCCGCTTTCCAGGCATGGTACATGCCCGGGTCATTCGTCCGGCTGGCTACAAGGCTGAGCTGATAAAAATGGATGATACCGGCCTGGCAGCCGCCGTACCGGGCGTGATAAAAACGGTCGTGAATGGCAGCTTTGTTGGGGTGATCACCGAAAAAGAATACCAGGCCGTGAAAGCCGGGCGCTACCTGAGGGAACATACGGAATGGGAGGACAACACTTCGTTTCCTGAGCAAAAGGAGTTGTACAACCATATCCGAAGCATTGCAGAACCCTCCAGTAATGTCAAAAATGAAGGCGATGTAACGGCAGCCTTTGCAAATAGCCCAACCGTTAAAGCCACCTACCGCAAGCCCTACCTCAAGCACGCTTCCATGGGCCCCGCTTGCGCTGTAGCCATGTACGATGGCGACCTCCTGCATGTCTGGTCGCACAGCCAGGGGATCTATCCTATGCGAAATGGCATTGCCGCCATGCTGGGCATGGAAACGGACAAGATCCATATCCTTGGCATACCAGGCGCTGGTTGCTACGGACACAGCACGGCCGATGACGCAGCGGCGGATGCGGCCCTGCTGGCGCTGGAGCTTCCTGGCAAGTACGTGCGGGTGCAGTGGTCAAGAACCGATGAACATACCTGGGAGCCTTATGGCTCGGCGATGATCATGGAAGTGGAAGCCAGTCTGGATGCGGAAGGCAAGATCACCGGCTGGAAATCTGATGTGTGGACCGATAGCCATAGCTGCCGGCCCAATGGTGATGCCGGCACCCTACTCGACGCCCGGTACATCACCAACCCCGTGCAAATGAAGTCGAGGGGCTACCTGGCCGGAGGCCACCGCAATGCCGATCCGTACTACGCCATTCCCAATATGCAGGTGAATGCGCACTTTTTCGATGGGCCCTTGCGGGTATCTTCCCTGAGGAGCCTGGGGGCTTATACCACCATTTTTGCCATTGAATGCCTGATGGACGAGCTCGCAGAAAAAGCAGGCAAGGACCCACTCGATTTTCGCATCGCCCATTTGACCGATGAACGGGCAGTGGCTGTGATCCAAAAGCTCAGAGAAATGACGGCCCGGGAAACATTGGTCGACGGAGAAGGACTCGGCTATGCCTTTAGCCGGTATAAGAATACAGCGGCCTACGCAACAGTAGCAGCCAGGGTGGCGGTAGACAAAACCTCCGGCAAAGTGGCTGTAAAAAAGATGTGGGCGGCCGTGGATGTAGGCGAGGTGATCAATGTGGATGGCCTCACCAACCAGCTGGAGGGCGGCATGATCCAGGCAGCCAGCTGGACACTAATGGAAGAAGTGACGTTCACAGACAACGAAATCACCAGCAAAGACTGGAGCACCTACCCTATTTTCCGATACCCGGATATTCCCGAAGTAGAAGTAGCCCTCATCGACCGACCTGACGAACCGGCAGAAGGTGGAGGGGAAGTATCCATGCCTCCTTCAGGCGCAGCCATAGCCAATGCGGTGTATAAGGCGAGTGGGAAGAGGGTGTATGAGTTACCGATTGGGGTGAGGAAAGTGTGAGGGCTGGCTCCTAATTCGATTGCCAGAGCCATTATTTTATCAAATTGTAGTCACTGATAAGAAGTTGAGCGGAGAGGTTGAGCCGCTCCGCAAGGATTCTCACCATCTCAATCGTTAACTTTTTTCTTTTGTTGAGAATTTCGGATAACCTGCTTTTTCACCCAATAACACCCACGATGTTTTTTTTGCTTTGCCTACATTTCCTCCATTCTGATCTTAATGGCCATTCAAATTATAAGAGATGCCTCATAAGATCAGTGATTGATCCAGACTTTATTAGGCAGATTGTTTGCATGCACAACAAAAGCGTCTAAATCTCCATCTCCATCTAAATCACCCAGGGAGCCCCCGACAATGGCCGAGCCACCCAAAGACTGCTCCGTATCGGTGAAGAACCCATTTCCATCATTGAACCATACCACACTGTTAAAGTAATTTGTCACAAAAATATCGAGGTCTCCATCGCCATTCAGGTCACCGAGAGATACATTTTGGCTAGTTGAGCCACCCAATGACTGGCTGCTTTCTGTGAAGGTTCCATGTCCGTTATTGAACCACACCTTATCAGGTTGGGAATTATTAACCACATAAGCATCAAGGTCGCCATCCATATCTAAATCGCCTAACGAAACGTCAAAGCTATAAGCGTTTCCTAATGATTGGCCGCTATTTGTGAATGCGCCGTTTCCATCATTAAGCCAGACTCTATCAGGTTCCTGATAATTAACAACAAAAGCATCCAAGTCGCCATCACCGTCCAAATCGCCTAGTGAAACATCGTTGCTTCTCGAATCTCCTAAAGATTGACCGCTGTCGGTGAATGAGCCAAATCCGTCATTGATCCACACTTTGTTACTTTTTGTACTAAATGTGGGGTGAAGATCGTTTGCTACAAATGCATCCAAATCCCCGTCTCCATCCAGGTCTCCAAGTGCAACACCCAAACTCTTTTCAATTCCCAGTTCCTGGCCGCTGTCGGTGAAGTTGCCACTACCGTCATTCGTCCATATTTTGTTCGGTTGGGTGCTGTTTACCTCAAAGGCATCTAAATCTCCGTCTGAATCCAGGTCACCTAAGGCTACGGCATAACTGTTCGAAGTTCCTAATAACTGACCACTGTCGGTGAACGAGCCATCACCATTATTAACCCAGATCTTGTTGGGTTGCCCTACATTTACTACGAAGGCATCCAGGTCGCCATCCCCATCCAAATCTCTCAGCGCCACATTTTGGCTTTGCGAACTACCTAACGCCTGTCCACTATCGATAAAGAACCCTGAAGGTAGGTCGGAAGGCTTATCCGACACCAACTCAACAGTTAACGGACTTGATTCGTAATGCGCCAAACTGTCTCTGGTAAAAGTGTAATTGAAGGTGGCATATCCTTCACGTTCAATTGTCAGTTCATAAGCAGGGTATCCATCTCTGATTACTACTGAATTATTGGCAATTGCTTCTATGTGCTGATGGAATACGAAAGTGTCGCTCTCTGCTGTTAATTCTGCACTTAAAAGCTGCTCAAGTTTGCCCTTCTCAGACACATTAATATAAAATCTGAACAGGTTCACCAAAGACAAATCAAACCCTACCAGGCCAAAGTCTTCAAGTTCCAAATCTTCGGTTGACACTACTTCCACCTGCAAGTCGAGAATTTCGTCCCGGCTTATCACAAACTCAATCGGCAATGGATCACCTACATTTTGCGCCTGAAGAGAGCCCTCTTCGGGGGTCGCATATATTATATTGCTATCGACATCCAACACTAAGAATTCAGTTAAGGAATAACTGCCGACCGGAAGGCTTATTTTTTGGCTGATAAATTCACCGTTTAATTGGTATAGCTCTATTTTAGACGTTGAATACGGAGTCGATGAGCCATCGTCCTTTTTGATTGTAATCAAAATAAAAGCGGCATCGTTCAAGTCCAGTAATCTTCCGCTTCCCGACTTGTTGCCAATTTTAGGACTGAAACTAATTTCTCCAACACCATGAGGTTGCCCGGAATCATCGCCGCTACATCCAGTAATAGCGCTTATAAAGATGAATAGCCCTAAAAGTTTTGTAGTTGAATATTTTATCATAAAAAATATCTTGTGACTGTATTAATTGAATTTTCTCTCTTCCGAGAAACACAACATCGAAGATTTCTTCCTTCAAATTAAATCAGCAGTTTCTTAAAACGAACCAATATACACAACTGATCAAATATATTTACCTAATAACAATTATTTAGTCATATATTAAAATACAGAAATCAACCATTCTAACCGGCATTCATCATTCCCCGATAGTAAAATTAGAGATGGCGAACCTGCATCACACTTTATATTGTCTGCCTGCATCTGATTCTCTTAACTTTTGGTAACATAAGAAATAGGTTCAAATCCCTAATGCGCTAGCAGTTACCACAACAACATCATCTCGATGGCAAGTTATTTTGTTAATGCTAAGACAAAGTGTGGGCGTTTCAGAAACAGGAATGAGCCGAGGTGGAACCCGACGCTGAAACGGATTCACACAGCAAAACACATGGTCTGCTCGGCGGTAGATTCGGGGGATTTCTCATTGCGCTATCGATCCATTCGAAATGATGGCGTTGTGGAGGCTTTTGCGGCGAGGCTACCACGCAATCACGCTACCCCACCGCATCCAGCACCAGCACCCAGTCCATCCCCTCTCCTTTGGAGGGAGGCATAAACGCCATTTCGGGCTGTTTCTCCATTTTCACGGCAGTGGTCATTTCACCCGTGCGGGGATTGAACCACGAAACATTCAATGAGGCTCCTTTCAGGCTGGTGGTATTGAGGTTAAGTACTCTGCCAAATGGCGTGTAAACAAAAGCAAAAGTGCCCTTCGACGATCGGTTGGCACTGATGTAGTAACCTTCCATCGGGTCGTTCTCCCCAAGCACCATCGACTGGTCAGGAATGCGCTCCAGCATGGGCCGGGACTCCATCAGCTTGCGTACATAGCCCATTTGCCTGCCACCGGTCAGCTCCAGCGACTCCTTCCAGGTGTGTTGCGGCGAGTTAACCGGCTCCCGACCTTCATCATACATCTGCCACACAGCGTGGCACCCATAGGTATGCCCTGCCGCTCCGGCAAATACCTGCCAGTAAGCCAGCTTGCGCACATTGTCTGCATTGGAAACTCCGTGCTCTTTGAGGTTAAAACAAAGCGGATGCTCTTCGTAAAGAGGTTCTCCATCGAGTGTTGGTTTGGTTGGCGTCAGGTTGTAATCCCAGGTGATCTTTTCATGCCGGTTGTTTTCATAGCAGTGGCCGGTTTGGTGCATATTGAAGTCGAGCCACGGCTCACGGTGAAACCAGGTAGACGACCCGCCATTTTGGTGTGGCTGCGGGTGGTAGGTCATCAGGCCCTTGTCGTAGCCGCCCACACCTTTCGCCACGCCTTCGGCCATGGCATTCCACACGGCTATGTCGGACTCGTTTCTGGGGTTTCTGTCGCCGCCCAGTATCCAGATGATATTCCATTGGTCTTTGTACCGCTTGCCAATGTATTCACCATAGATCGCTGCATTCTTCTCGTTGAAAATCTCCGGCCCCATGCCCCAGGTGCTCTTAAAAAGCTTGTCGCCCCAGGTAGGCAACAGCCCAATGAACAACCCTTTTTCGGCCGCCTTCTGAATTACCCAATCCACGTCTTTAAAATAAGCCTCGTTGGGTTTGGTGGGGTCATTGTCAATCAACGGTTTGTTGCCCTGCCCATTGGGTGTATTGAGCCCGTCTATTTCAGCCAGCACTACTGCCTGTATCACCGTATAACCTTGCTCCTTCCTCTTCTGCAGGTAATACTCGGCATCGTCGTGGTTGAGCCTGTGAAACAGCTCCCAGGCGGTATCGCCCAGATAAAAGAAAGGGCTGCCATCGGAGTAAACCAAAAAACGGTGATTGTCGGATACTTTTAAAGGGAGTTGTTTTAGCTGACCGTAGGCCTGGATACTCAGGCTGAGGAAAAGAAGAATCAGAAGGCGCATAGGATATAAAGTTTGGGTTTGAATTTACAAATTCCTCCCAACTATTGGCTACCCTGCGTCAAAACTCAAAACAATATGTTAAAACACCAGCATCGGCACATTGGCGTGATAAGCCATGTCCTCAGTGTGGCTCTTTCTGAAAAGGTCTTTTATTGTTGATCTTGTACTTCTGCGCATCACCAGCAGGCTTCCGGGGTTTTTACCCAGGTAATGCTCAATCCCCTCGAAGTAATCATCGTAGTTACTGGAATAGTAGCTTACGTCTGCCTGAAAGATCTTCTCCTCAGCAAAGTCTTTCATACCTCTCCATTTCAGCTCAAAGTCTTTGGTTTCTTCCTCTTTGATGTGGGCAATAACGATACCTAGCCCAAGCTTTCCTGCCAGATCGTCCACACTTTCCAGCAGGGCGATGTCCTTGTCTTTCAGGCTGGTGGCAAAAACCAGGTTTTTCACCTTTCCAAAGTCAGCTTTGGGTGGTATCACCAGCACAGGCTTGACCGATTTATGGATCACATCAGCTGTGCGGCTGCCGAGGAAAAATCGTTTAAGGCCACTTGCTCCCATGGTAGGCATGAGCACCAGATCGGCAGCATACTGCCTGGTTGCTCTCAATATACCTTCCGACACTTCCCCTTCCAGAATATGCATGTCGAGGTTCAACTCATCGGCAGAGGTAGTGGTCTGGTAAAGCTCCTCAACAAGCGCTTTGAGTTGCGCCCGGGCCTGCTTTTCCATCGCCTTTTTGTTTTCTTCCTGTCGGGAAGCAAAATCATAGGGTACCTCCAGCGTGTGAATGAGACTCATATGCGCCTTCAGTTTGTACTGAAGGGCCAGGGCAAAATGCAACGCTGTTTTAGAGTTGTCTGAAAAATCGAATGGCAAAAGAAGCTCCCTTATCATGGCCAAAAATTTATGCGAAAAGTTAGATATTCTACATACAATAAACAGCTTCAGCAGATCAATAATTCATTAATTTTTTAATATCAGCACCGTCTGCATTGGTTTTGTCTTCTGGCAAGCCTAAATTTATCATGTGCAGAAATCTGGCTTGAATACAACAGAAAATGCGAGCCGATGCGAAAAGAAATGAGTGTGGGATCATGGGTGAAAAAGAGATCAAAGAGTTGGTAAAAAAGGCCGTCGACGATGGGCTGTCCATCCTCCGCTATCAGGAGGAGCGGGTAGAACAGGAAGAGATTGCCGATCCATTCTCTTTCTACGAGCAGTTTCCCTTTTTGCAGTGGGCGAAAAACGGACTGCCCGACTTTAGTTACTCCTCAGTTGCCAAAATCAAATACAGCAACCTTTTTCTGAGAACCAACCGGTACAACGACATACAGTCGTGGAAAGTACTGCAGGAGGCGCTGCTCAGCAACAAGGAATATGTGGCCTTCTATGGCCTGACCGCCGAAGAAGAAGTGGCCAGAAACTATCACACCTACTTTTTCATTGCCGACCTGATCGATCATTATGCGCATGTATATGGAAAGCCGGAGTACCATGAAAAAGCGTTTGAGCCGGTATTCCAAGCATGGTATGGTGCCTGGTCGAAAAATGAACTGAAAGTGGATGTTTGGGTACCTATCCTGTTTTTGCACTTTCCTGTTGGCGAGGTCGAACTTGGCCCTGGCGTCCAGCTTCGACAAATAGACGACGCACGCCAGCTGAGCAAGGCTTATTTTGGCAGGCATCTCAACTCCAAGCTGCAGCAGGTATTTGGTTCTGCCACCCATGCACTGGTTTTTGAAGACTGGGTGGTAGACAATACTTCACTTGAAGCCAGAAACGACTTCCTCAATGGCCCCAACGCTTTCTCTGACATTATCGAGCACCTAGCCTACCTCATGGGTTCGCTCAGGGTGGTGACTGGAGAAGAAACCGGCTATGGCCAACTTTTGGTATTTCCAGCGGGTTGGTCGGATCAGTGGGCCGCTGATTTGCTTCCCTGCTTCCCCATAGAGCAGCACCATTTCCCCGCTTCTTTCCTCAACCAGAAATGGAAGCAAACACCTCCAAAAATCAAAGAAAAAGACGTTCAGGACATTGCCGACATCTATAAATCACTTTCAAAAGGTGGCCGAAAAAGCCTGGAAGTAGGTGTGCAGAAGCTGAACAGCATTTACCTGAACGACCAGTCGCCGGAAAGCATGATTGACATCCTGACGGCGCTGGAAGCCTTACTGCTTGATGAGGTACATGGCGACCCGGTGTACAAGTTGTCTATGCGGCTGGGCTCTTTATTACAAATAGCCCCATTTTCCAGAAAAGAGGCCAACGATATTTTTAAGGTGGTGGAAGCTTTGTACAAATACAAGTTAAACATATTGAAAGGAAGCAGTCACCTCAACGGCAAAGAGAGAAAGATCAGTTTTTATCCCAAAAAGAAAATTGACGTGGTGAGCTTCGGCACCGACCTGCTCCGCCACCTCCTTCTCACTTTCTTTAAAAACCCGCAAATGCAGGAACCTGCTTATCTGGACAGGCAATTGATAAAAGGGGTATGATGAAACAAGTAAAAGATTGTTAAAAATAATTTCACAGGCTACTTTAATTGTCATATTTACACTTATAATTAAAGAATCCATTATCTTCGGGTTCGACTTCTTATTTACCTACTATAAAAACTATGAGAGCCAAACTAATTTTTCTCAGCCTTCTATCCTTCCACCTTGTGTCGGCGCAAAGTCCTAACATAGTGGTGCTCAATACCGGCCAGAAAGGCGCTGTCATTAGCAAACACATTTATGGTCATTTTGCCGAACACCTCGGGCGCTGTATTTACGGCGGCTTTTACGTGGGCGAAAATGGCAGCCCTATCCCCAACACCAATGGTGTGCGCAACGACGTGGTGGCTGCACTGAAGAACCTGCAAATCCCTAACCTGCGCTGGCCCGGGGGCTGCTTTGCCGATACTTACCATTGGATGGATGGCATCGGACCAAAAGACCTTCGGCCCACCATTGTTAACCGCTGGTGGGGTGGAGTGACTGAAGACAACAGCTTCGGCACGCACGACTTCCTGAATATGTGTGAGCTATTGGAAACCGAACCCTACCTGTCTGGCAATGTGGGCAGCGGCACTGTGAAAGAGTTTGCTGACTGGATGCAATACGTGAACCACGACGGTGTGAGTCCGATGGCTAAGCTGAGAGAGGAAAATGGGCGTAAAACCCCATGGAATGTAAAGTATTGGGGCGTGGGCAACGAGGCCTGGGGCTGCGGTGGTAACATGACAGCCGAATACTACGCCAATGTATATCGCCAGTTTGCCACCTACATGAGTGGTTGGTCTAATGAGGACGGGATATGGAGGATAGCTTCCGGCGCTAGCGACGCTGACTATCACTGGACAGAAACCCTGATGAAAAACATACCAAGCAACCTGGTTGATGCTGTAGCTCTCCACCATTACTCGGTGATCAACTGGAGCAAGAAAAGCTCCGCTACCGGATTCACTGAAGAAGAGTACTTTACCACCATGCAAAGGGCCACGCAAATGGAGGAGCTGATCCAAAAGCACGTCGCCATCATGGATAAGTATGATCCGGAAAATAAAGTGGCCCTGGTAGTTGACGAGTGGGGCGGCTGGTACGATGTAGAGCCAGGTACCAACCCGGGTTTCCTATTCCAGCAAAACACCATCCGTGATGCCATGATTGCAGGTGTTACACTCAACATCTTCAATAACCACGCCGACAGGGTGAAGATGGCCAACCTGGCGCAAACCATCAACGTGCTCCAGGCGGTGATCCTGACCGACGAGGAGAAAATGATCCTCACTCCTACCTACCATGTCATGGAAATGTACAAAGTACATCAGGATGCTACGTTGATTCCCGTAAGCGTAATCAGTGGTGACTATATGTCCGGCGACAAAAAGCTGGCTGCCGTTTATGCTTCAGCGTCTGTTGATAAAAACGGCGCTACTCACCTTTCCCTTGTCAACATAGACGCATCAAAAGAACAGGAAATTACAGTGAGAGTTGGCGGTTCCAAAAGCTACAAATCCGTGGATGGAAGAGTTTTGACCTCGGCCAAGCTACAGGACCACAATACCTTCGACAAACCAGATGCTGTAAAGCCAGTCAACTTTACAGGTGCGAAACTTTCGAATGGCACATTAACGGTGAAGTTGCCTGCACATTCTGTGGCAGTGTTGGAGCTGAAGTAGCACATGGCAAAGTGACAAGTATTTGATTGTATATTACCAGACTTTCTGACTAACAAATCGCCTTAAAATAATGAGCACCCACGCTGCTTTGGTTATTGGTATTGACTATGGCACCGACTCAGTCCGGGCCTTGCTTATGAACGCCCTGAATGGAGAGGAAATTGCCACCTCAGTATTTCAGTATCCACGCTGGAAAAAGGGGCTTTACTGCGAACCTGCGAAGAATCAGTTTCGCCAGCATCCTCTTGATTATGTTGAGGGGCTGGAAGCAACAGTGAAAGACTGCCTGAAGCAGGCGGGTGCTGATGCTGCCAGCCGAGTGAAGGGAATTGCCATCGACACCACTGGATCAACTCCGGTGGCAGTAGACGCCACCGGCACTCCTCTCGCATTGCTTCCGGGCTTCGAAGAGAATCCCCATGCCATGTTCGTGCTCTGGAAAGACCATACAGGCACCCACGAGGCGGCTGAGATCAATGCCCACGCCTTGAAGTACGCCACCAACTACCTTCAATACGTGGGGGGCATCTACTCGTCAGAATGGTTTTGGGCGAAACTGCTTCGCACGCTGCGGGTGGATGAAAAGGTGCGTGCTGCATGCTACTCGTGGGTGGAGCATTGTGACTGGATTCCCTATCTGCTGACAGGGGGCAATGATGTAAGTCAAATGAAACGGGGGGTGTGCTCCGCCGGACACAAAGCGCTTTGGGCTAAAGAGTTTGGAGGCTTACCCCCTGAAGAGTTCTTTACTGAGCTGGATCCGCTCCTGACTGGATTTAGAAGCAGGCTTTTTACTGACACCTACACCTCCGACAAACCCGCAGGGCAACTGTCCAAAGACTGGGCCAATAAATTAGGACTGACAACAGACGTAGTAGTAGCCGTAGGTGCCTTCGATGCCCACATGGGCGCTGTAGGCGGTGAGATTGAACCCTACTATCTTAGCAAAGTAATGGGCACTTCTACCTGTGATATGCTGGTGGCTCCAAAAAAGCAAATGGATGGTAAACTGGTGGCAGGTATATGCGGACAAGTAGACGGATCGATCATTCCTGGCATGTATGGTTTGGAGGCAGGTCAGTCGGCATTTGGAGACACCTATGCATGGTTCAAAAACCTGCTTAGCTGGCCACTGGAAAACCTGCTCAGCGAGTCAAAAATCATCGACAAAGCTACTGCCGACAAGTTAAAAGAAGAGCTTGAAGGCCAAATGATAGAAAAACTGAGCCTCGAAGCGGCCAAACTATCATTGCAAGCTACAGACGAGATAGCAATCGATTGGTTGAATGGACGTCGCACACCCGATGCCAATCAGTTGCTGAAAGCAGGTATTGCAGGACTCAATCTGGCATCCGATGCGCCCCGCATCTTCAAAAGTCTGGTAGAAGCTACCTGCTTTGGAGCGAAAGCCATTGTCGACCGGTTTGTGGCACAGGGTGTGCCGGTAAAGGGCTTGATAGGATTGGGCGGTGTGGCCAAGAAATCGCCTTACATCATGCAAACCATGGCTGATGTGATGGGAATGCCCATTAAAATTCATAAATCGGAACAAACTTGTGCCAGAGGTGCCGCTATGTTTGCAGCGACTGCCGCCGGTCTTTACCCTATGGTAGAAGAAGCCATGGAAGCGATGGGCCAGGGTTTTGATGCTGAATACCATCCAGACCATAAAAAGCATACGATACACCAGGAGCGTTACGAGAAGTTCAAAGCGCTGGGCCACTTTATTGAAACAAAAATGACGGTTAACAATTGATGAGCAAGTACGATCACATTAGAGAGGAAGCCTTCGAAGCCAATATGCAGCTACCAAAATTGGGACTGGTGTTGTTTACATTCGGTAACGTAAGTGCAGCCGATCGCTCTCTGGGTGTCTTTGCCATTAAACCAAGCGGTGTGCCTTACGAGCAACTCAGTCCCGGGAAAATGGTGATTGTAGATTTTGATGGGAAAACCATCGACGGCAGCCTCCGGCCCTCTTCCGATACACTTACCCATGCTGTGCTATACAAACACTGGGAAAAAGTTGGCGGCATTACCCACACGCATTCTACTTACGCCACCTCATGGGCACAAAGTCAGCGTGACATACCAATATTTGGCACAACGCATGCTGATCACAATACCGTCGACATCCCATGTGCCCCCCCCATGAGTGACGACATGATCCGGGGTGATTATGAATACCAAACCGGCTTTCAAATCCTTAACTGTTTCAAAGAGAATAAATTGGATTACGAAGAAGTAGAAATGGTGCTGGTGGGCAACCACGCTCCTTTTACCTGGGGAAAAGATGCTGCTAAAGCGGTATATAACAGTGCAGTGCTCGAATCGGTTGCTCAAATGGCACTACTGACCGAGCAAATCAATCCAAAAGCGCCTCGGTTAAAAGACGCACTGATTAAAAAACATTTTGAGAGAAAACATGGCCCCAACTCCTATTACGGACAATAAGAAATCGATAGATGATTAACCTGAAAACATTAGAAGCGTGGTTCATTACCGGCAGTCAGCACCTGTACGGTGAAGAAACCCTCAAAACGGTTGCTGCCCACTCAAAGGAAATTGCAGGAGCACTGGATGCAGCCAACGGCGTGCCTGTCCGTATTGTGTATAAATCTGTTGCAACGACGCCTGAAGAGATTTACAAAATTTGTAAGGAAGCCAACGAAGCCGACAATTGCGTCGCAGTAGTGGCCTGGATGCATACCTTCTCCCCTGCCAAGATGTGGATCAACGGCCTGAAGGCATTGAAGAAGCCCATGCTTCACCTTCATACGCAATTCAACCGGGACATTCCATGGTCTACCATCGACATGGACTTCATGAACCTGAATCAGAGCGCCCATGGGGACAGAGAGTTTGGCTTTATCATGAGCCGCATGCGCCTCAATCGTAAAGTGGTGGTAGGGCACTGGCAGGACGCTAAAGTAGTCACGCAGTTGAGCGATTGGCTTAGAGTAGCTTGCGGCTGGCACGACTGGCAGGGAGCGAAATTCTGCCGCATTGGTGACAATATGCGTCAGGTAGCCGTCACCGAGGGCGACAAGGTAGAAGCTGAAATCAAGTTTGGTTACTCTGTTAATGGCTATGGTGTAGGGGATGTGGTGGCTGTTATTAACCAGGTGTCGGACAGTGCGATTGATGTGCTGTGTGGCGAGTACGAACAACAATATGCTTTAGCAGCCACTTTGAAAAAAAGCGGAGCTCAACACAGTTCATTGCGAGAAGCCGCCAGGATTGAAATTGGTTTGCGTCAGTTTCTGGAAGCCGGCTCTTTCAAAGGCTTTACCGATACTTTTGAAGACCTACATGGGCTGGTGCAGCTGCCGGGTATTGCGGCGCAGCGACTGATGGCAGATGGCTATGGGTTTGGTGCCGAGGGCGACTGGAAAACAGCTGCCCTGGTGCGTGCCATGAAGGTAATGGGAAGTGGCCTGAAAGGTGGAAATTCGTTTATGGAGGACTATACCTACCATTTCGACCCTTCCAATCCCTTAGTGCTCGGCTCTCATATGCTGGAGATTTGTCCTTCTATCGCTGATGGAAAGCCATCCTGTGAAGTACACCCACTGGGCATTGGCGGCAAAGCCGATCCCGTTCGCCTGGTGTTCAACTCGGCAGGTGGCCCGGCACTCAACGCTTCCATGATTGACATGGGCAACCGCTTCAGACTGCTCGTAAATGAAGTTGAAGCCGTTGCTCCAAAGGAGGCGTTGCCTAAGCTGCCTGTCGCCAGGGTGCTATGGAAACCCCTCCCCAACCTGAATACCGGCTGTGCTGCCTGGATTTACGCCGGAGGCGCCCACCACACCTGCTATAGTCAGAATTTAAGTGCTGAACAATTGGGTGACTTTGCAGATATTGCTGGGGTAGAATTTACTTTAATCGATAAAAATACCGAATTAAGGCAATTTAGAAATGAATTGCGCTGGAGTGAACAATGTTTTCAATAAACTTCTATTCTGAATTATAGATATACTTTAACCTTTACCTACTTACACATGAATAGTTTCGCAACGCTGGACTGGGCAGTCATCATTGGCTATTTTTTAGTCATCGCCGGACTCGCTATCTGGGTGATTTTACAAAAACAAAACAACACCGAGGACTATTTCCTGGCAGGCCGCAATATTGGTTGGTTCATCGTGGGTGCTTCCATATTTGCTTCCAATATCGGGTCGGAGCACGTGGTCGGTTTAGCTGGTGCCGGTGCCGGTGGCAAAATGCCCATGCTGATCTATGAGCTGCACGCCTGGCTGGTCATTACCATGGGGTGGGTATTTCTCCCCTTCTACATCCGAAGTGGGGTCTTCACCATGCCAGAGTTTCTTGAGCGGCGCTTTAACTCCAGCACCCGTTGGTTTCTCAGCGTGTTTTCACTTTTGGCATATGTGCTCACCAAGGTATCGGTAACCGTTTATGCGGGCGGCATTGTGATCTCTTCTATTCTGCAAATCGACTTCTGGTTTGGCGCTTTGGCTACCGTCATTCTTACCGGTATTTATACTATTCTTGGCGGCATGAAAGCTGTTGTGTATACAGAAGCACTACAGACCATTGTGCTGATCATCGGCGCAGGAACCCTTACTTTCATCGGACTCGACGCCGTAGGTGGCTGGAGTGGTATGCGTGAGTCGCTGGAGCCGGGCTACCTCAACATGTGGCGTCCACCTTCTGATCCGGATTTCCCATGGCCTAGTTTGGTGATTGCCAGCACCATTGTTGGTATCTGGTACTGGTGTACCGATCAATATATTGTGCAAAGAGTTTTGGCGGCTAAAAACATCAAAGAGGGACGTCGAGGTACTATCTTCGGCGGTCTGTTGAAGTTGCTTCCAGTTTTCCTTTTCCTGATTCCAGGTGTAGTGGCTTTGGCACTAAAAAACAGAGGCGAGCTTTCGTGGGATACCCCCGACCAGGCTTTTGCGGCCTTGCTAATGAACAGAATGCCAACAGGTCTGAAAGGGCTTGTGGCGGCCGGTTTGCTGGCAGCACTCATGAGTTCGCTGGCATCAGTTTTTAACTCTTGTTCCACGCTTTTCACCGTGGATATCTACAAAAAATTAAGGCCGGAAGCTTCCGAGAAAAAGCTGCTGAGAACCGGCCGTATCGCCACGGGTTTTGTGGTGGTACTTGGCATTATTTGGATTCCCATTATGCAAAATATTTCGGGTGTGTTGTATGAGTACCTGCAATCGGTGCAGTCGTACATTGCGCCACCTATCGCCGCCGTATTCTTGTTGGGTATTTCTTACAAACGAATCAACAGCCGGGGTGCTATGACTACGCTGGTGGTAGGCCTGGCTGTCGTATTTTTGCGTCTTGGTTTGGAGTTGGGCAGAGACTCGCTGGATCCGGGCAGCCTGCTTCATACTTTTGGGACAATGAACTTCCTGACATTCTCTTCCTGGTTCTTCCTGTTCTCTATTCTGTTGTGCATTGGCTCCAGCTTGCTAAGCCCTGCACCATCAGAGGCACAACTTCAGGGGCTCACATTCTCTACGTTATCCGAAGAGCAAAAAACAGCCAACCGTGCCAGCTACAATGTTTGGGATATCGTTTTTTCTCTTCTTGTTATAGCCATTGTAGCGTTTGTAATGATTAGCTTCGCCGAATAGTTAGCACATCGTTGAAGCCCATTAAATATAGTACCGAAGACCGTATTCATGTTGCCGTAGATTGTATCATCTTTGGCTTCGATGGACAGGAGTTAAAAGCACTTTTGATCCACAGGAAGATGGATCCGGGACTTGGGGTGTGGTCGCTGATGGGCGGCTTTGTTAAAATCGACGAAAGTCTGGACGAGGCAGCCGTAAGGATTTTGCACTCCCTTACAGGGCTTGATAATATTTATATGGAGCAGCTCCATAGCTATGGAGCGGTGCACCGGGATATAGGCGGCAGAGTGATTTCTGTCGCCTATTTTGCTTTGATCAATATTGAAGACTACGAAGAACAAGTGCTCGACGAACACGATGCCCGCTGGGTGCCTCTCAACGAACTGCCGGATTTGATTTTCGACCATAAGCAAATGGTGCAGGACGCCCACCAGCGCCTTCGCCAAAAGGTAGCCAATCACCCGATTGGTTTTGCCTTGCTGCCTGAAAAATTTACACTCCCACAGCTCCTGAGCTTGTACGAGGCTATTTACGATGCGCCTATCGACAAGCGAAACTTCAGCCGGAAAATGCTGTCATTGGGCATATTGAAAAAACTGGCCGAAAAGGAAAAAAGCAGCTCCAGAAAAGGAGCCTTCTTCTATGTGTTCGATCAGGAAAAATATGAGAAGCTTTCCAACGAGGGCCTTAGTTTTATCTGAGCACTTTCCTACTCATTCCTCAGGCTATCCACGGGATTGGCCAGCGCTGCTCTCGTTGATTGCGAGCTGATCGTCAAAAACGCCACTATAACCGCCGCCAAGCCAGGAAGTGCAAGCATCCACCACTGCACTGCCACCCTGTAAGCAAATTCTTGCAACCATTGATCCACCAACCACCAGCCTACGGGCAGAGCGATGAGGTAGCCGATAGCAACCATTTTGATAAACCTTGAAGCGAACAAAGCAACAATGTGGCCGACAGAAGCGCCCAGCACCTTTCGAATACCCACTTCTTTGGCACGTTGCTGTGTGCTGAAGGCTGCGAGGCCAAACAGTCCGAGGCAGGCTATCAAAAGCGCTATAACGGTAAAAAAGCCAAATATTTCGCCCTGTCGAATATCTGCCTTATAAAGTTTATCAAAATTATCGTCCAGGAATTCGTAGTCGAAGGGAAGTGAAGAGTATTTACGAAATGTTTCCTCCAGAGAAACCACGGTTGCAGGAAGGTCTCCTGGCTTAACCTTTACAGAAATGTAGCGGAAATTCTCCCTCAGTTCTACCAGTAGTGGCGCAATCGTCATGTGCATCGAATGCATATGAAAATCTTTGATCACACCCACAATGGTCTTGTCACCCTCCCAGCCAGACGTAAAGGTCTTTCCCACCGCTTCGTCGACAGACCACCCAAACTCCCGGCAGGCCGCTTCGTTCACAACAATATTTTTGGAGGATTGATCAAGTGCATACTCAGGTGACAACGTCCTTCCTGCAATCAGCTCCATGCCGAATACTTCGAGGTAGTTTTCGTCGGTTCTCAGCTGATAAATGGTATGGTCATAATCAGTCTCTTTCCCTTCCTCCTTCAGGCTAACCACGTTACTCTGCTCTACATTAGTAGGAAGGTTTTGAGAAATAGTGACGGCCACCACTTTCGGGTTTGCCAGCCATTCTGCTTTTATGGCCTCAAAGCTGTCTCTTACATTACCATCATAAGACCGGATTGTAAAAACATGCTCTTTTTCAAATCCAAGTTCCTTTTCGCTAATGAACTTGAACTGAGCATAAGCCACAAAGCTACAGATAATCATGGCAACAGAAATAGCATACTGCCCAATGATCAAACCTTTTTGCAGACGAATTCCAGAATCAGACGCATTCATTTTCCCTTTCAGCACCTTTACTGGCACAAGCGACGACATAAATAAGGCTGGGTAACTGCCGGATAGTATACCTACAATGATAACCAACAGCAACAAACCGGGGGCTAGTATAATAAAGTCACCCATGTTGAACACCAGCGTCCTGTCGACCATCTGCCCGAAGTATGGCAAAGAGGCCGGTAGCAATAGTGCGGCCACTGCCAATGCAACGAAAGTGACAAATACAGACTCACCAAGGAATTGCATCACCAGCTGCCATTTGTGAGCGCCAATTACCTTCCGCAACCCCACTTCCTTTGCTCTGCCAATAGATCGGGCAATGGCCAGGTTCATATAGTTGACGCACGCAAGTATCAGGATCAATGCAGCTATCATTGAAAAAAGTGCCAGCTGCGCAGGGTTTCCTCTGGGGCCAAGATCGAAGTTGACCGCCGTTTGCAAATGCCATTCCGTGATTGGCTGGATCAAGTAAGTCGGGTAGTCGTCGTAGGCCCATCGTTGTTTCAGAAGCTCCGGCATCTTTGCCTGCAGTCCAACAGCATCGGCACCTTCTTTCACCTTCAGAAAAGAGTAAAATGCATTTCCCTCCCACTTTTCCTTTGCTTTATCGTCCAGATAGTACTGATCTGCCTCAAGGCTCCAAACATGCGTAAACTGTAACGTGGAGTTGAGAGGCGGATCCTGAATAATGGCGGTCACCTGAACCTTTCGGCCATCCAAAGTTAACGACGTTCCCATCACATCATCGGTTCCAAAAAGCTTTTGGGCCAGCGACTCGGTCAGCACTATGCTTTCTGGAGTCAAGAGTGCGCTCTCCGCATCACCTCTTAAAAAGTTGAAGTCAAACACCTTAAAAAATTGAGGATCCGCAGAGATTCCCTTTTCCAGGTAGCTAACCTCTCCCATTGTGATAATTCGGGTTGGTGCCTGTAGCGAAGTAGCCGCTTCCACCTCCGGAAAATCACTCATGAGTGTTTCAGCGAACCCAGCTGGCATTACGGCAAAGTAATCGCTACCCATAAAAGGGTTGAATGTTTGTTGTTGATAAGTCCGGTATATTCTTTTTGAGTCAGGATAAAACCTGTCAAACGACAGCTCGTGCCTGACATACAAAAAAATTAGAATAAAGGCGGTGAGGCTAAGTGCCAATCCGCCAACATTAATGGCTGCGTAGAGCTTTTGACGCAGCATACTGCGCCAGCCAACCTTCACATAGTTTTTGAACATCCCGAACTGATTCATGCGATAACTCCCTCCAATGGGTTTAATAATTGTTGGCCTGAAAAGTTTGATTACGTCAAGTGTAAAGAGCCATTTGGCTTTTGATTGACCTTTCTCTAAGCACCTGTCGTCAAATCGCTCAAACAAATCACCTTCAATATCCTCCTGGTAATCCGGATGGCAGAACCAGCGGAAGAAGCGGAGGGGCAGTTTGGGTGGATGGTGCTTATTCATCTCTCAAAGCATTGATTGGATTGGCGGTGGCCGCCTTCATTACCTGCGTACTGATACTTACAAAAGAGATGACCAATAACAGGGCGACAGGTGCTACGATAGCAGTGAGACTGACCGACGTTCTCAAAATATAACCTTCAAGCCACTTGTGCATCAGCAGATAGGCCACAGGCGATCCTATTAGCACAGCAACGGAAAGCTGCCCTACATAGCCCCTGCAAAAGAGGTTGACAATGCTGGCCACAGATGCGCCAAATACCTTTCTGATGCCCACTTCTCTTTTCTTTTTCCTCGCAACGAACATAGACATACCGAAAAGCCCGAGGGAGGCTACGAAAACGGAGATACCGGTAAAAACGCTAAATAGCTGGCTGAACCTAATATCCTCTTGATAGTTGCTATTGAATTGTTCGTCCAGAAAATAGTATTCGAACACCTGGTCGGGGTGCACCTCGTCCCAAATGCGCTCTATTTGAGCCAGGCACGCCGCTAATTCCTTATAATTGGAATAGGAGCCAGAGTCGATTTTAATGGACGCATGCCCCCGGAACGGGTTGAATTCGAAGGTCATGGGCTGAATCTTCTCCTTGAGTGAATTTTGATGAAAGTCTTCCACTACACCGAGTACTTTGAATGTCCTGTCTTCGTTTTCGGGTATAATGATCGTTTGTCCGATAGCCTCCTCAGGACTCGAGCATCCCATCGCCAGGGCCGTTGACCGGTTGATAAGTATACTTCGCCTGCTGGCCCAAAACTTGTCTTTTGAAAAGTCTTCCCCGGCGATGATTTTTGCCCCGTAGTAAGCCATATAGCTGGCGTCAACGCCAATGAGGTTAGCACTAACAGTGATGTTCTTTCCTTCTATGTTGAAGTAGATATCCTGCCCATTGCCTCCTCCTGGCACTTGTGTGGAAGACGTCACACCACGGGTAAAAGAAAGGTTAGCTACACCTTCCTTGAATGACTGATGTCTTTTCACTTTGTCATCCGCTCCGTCTTTCGCCGACTTCACAATCAAGGTTTGGTCAAGGGTGATTCCCAGCGGTTGATTTTTCAGGAAACGCATCTGGTCTGAAATCACAAATATTCCAGTGATAAGAATAATCGAAATACTGAATTGTAGCACGACCAGTACTTTCCGAAAGCCAGCGCCCTTTGTGTTATCAATCACCCGTCCTTTGATAGACCGTATCGGCTCAAGGCTGGATAAAATAAGTGCCGGATAGGAAGAGGCGACCAACGCTCCCAAAAGGAATAATAAAAGGAACAACCAGTTCATCGGCGTAGGGTCACCGAAAAGGGGCAACAGTTTCCCATTAGTATAAGTCTCAATGAATGGATAGAGCAGCCAAACGATTAGCACGGCAGCGGCCAATGCCAGCAAGTTGATGGTCATGCCCTCAAAAATAAACTTGCGAACAATCTCACGTTTCTCAGAACCCAGCACCTTTCTAATACCCGTTTCTTTGTGCCGACTCATAGATTGGGCGCTTGTGAGGTTAATAAAATTGATCCAGGTGATCAAAAGAATAAAAACACCTACCAGCAACAGCATGATTTCCATTTCGGAAAGTCGAACGTCACTCAAAGGAATCAATGCGAGTTCAACCTCCCTTCCATCGGCCTTTATTTGTTCCACATCGTTTATGTCCGTTGCTATTTTGGACGCCAACACTGCTGTATTGGCCTCCTCAGTGAGGAGAAGATAAGTCGGATAATTTGCAAAACCCCATTGATCATAATTGCTGAAACCGATGGTAGATTTCAGAAAATCAAACCTGAACCTGGAATAGACAGGCACCTCTTCAACAACTCCGGTAACATGTAGCGTATTCTCCGCACCCCAGGCTGTGGTCGTCTTCATTGCCTTTCCGAATGCCTTCGCATCGCCAAAATATTTTTTCGCAACCGATCTGGTAATCACAACGGAATTGGGTTGAGATAAAGCGGTTGTGGAATCTCCTTCAATAAATTGAAAAGAGAACATTTGGGTGAAATCGGGGTCGGCCGAGAACATATTTCGCTCATTAAACTTCACCAGTGATCCGCTTTCATCCACCACAGTTACCTGTTTCTCAACGTCTCTGCTGTAGAGGCTCGCCATCCGCACCTCAGGGTATTGTTCTTTTACTTTTGCCGCCGTTTCCCAATAGGTGCTGTGTTGATAGCTGGTTGCAACGCCATCTTTTGTTTCTGCCTGATCAATCTCTGCTATGTTATCCTTGTGTTGATGAAATTGATCATACCTGAGGGAAAAGCCCACATATTTGGCGAGTATCAAAGCCGCCACCATGCCAATGACAAGCCCTGATATGTTAATGGCCGAAAAAGCCTTGTTACGTAGAAAATTCCGGTAGGTGACTTTCGAGTAATGATAGAGCATAGCTTGTTTACTTAATTTGTTAATCGGCTTGAATGGCCTGAAAATACCTGGCCTGCACAGCCTGAGTACCTCTAATGTGAAAATCCAATTTGCTTTGGTTTTCCCTCGCTCCTCCACCCTCTTCTCAAACCTTTCTACCAAATCCCCCTCAATATCCTCCCGATACTCCGGGTGGCAGAACCAGCGGAAGAAACGGAGGGGAAATTTCGGTGGAGTAATGGGTCTATTCATCTCTCAAAGCATGAATAGGGTTCCTCAGTGCGGCTACCACCGCCTGATAAGTAATAGCAAGCGCCGCTATCAAGGCCACCAGAACACCTCCGGGCAGGAGCTGCCAAACAGAAAGGGTAATCCTGTACGAAAAGATCTGGAGCCACTGGTCCATGCCCAGCCAGGTCAGCGGAGCAGCCACCAGGAAGGCAACAGATACGTAAACGGCGAGGTCTTTCATCAGCAAACCGACAATGTGCCGGGGTGCCGCACCATGCACTTTTCTGATACCAATTTCCTTCGTCTTCCGCTCAATCGTAAATGTGATGATGGCCAGCAGACCAAAACACGACATCACCAGGGCAATTACTCCAAAGCTGGCAAAAACCTCCCCCGTCCTGGCATGAGCGGCATGTTGCGCAGCGTACCGATCAGTTAAAAACTCGTAGTTGAACAAACTGGCTGGATTCACCCGCTCAAAAGATGCTTCGATGAAAGCCAAAGCCCGGGCATTATCGTTACCGGTCAGTCTGATATACAGGTCTCCGGAGTTTCCGTTGAAGATGAACAGAGGCTCAATGGCTTTGGTGAGGCCCCAGTAATTGAAGTTCTTCACTACACCTATGATCTTCAGTTCCTGACCTCTGGGCAATTTCACAGTTTTACCAATTGGCGAAGTCAGTCCCATTTTTTCTACCGCCTCCTGATTGATCACTACCGACTGCTCATCGGCATAGCCCTTTTCATAAAACCTGCCTTCGGCCATTGCTATCCCAAATGTTTCAACAAACTCACTGTCAGCATTCATTGGTCTGACGGTTAGGGTGCCTTCCACCTCTTTTCCCTCCCAGTCGCCTATCTGCATATCAAAATAGATATATTCAAATGTCGAACGAGACATAGCGGTTATGTCGGGGGACTGATCCAATACATTTTTCAAGGCTTCAACATTGTCTCTGGCCTCATCGTCTATTTTTACAGCCACCAGGTCTTCCTTGGTGTAGCCAGGATCCCTTTCACGAATAAAAGTCAGCTGGTTTTGGAAGATCAGTGTGCCGGTGACCATGGCAATGCTAACGCAGAATTGAAACACCACCAGCGATTTTCTCGCTGAAAATCCGCCTGAGCTCTCGCTCCCTTTTTTCTTGATCATTGCCAGTGGCTTCGACGAGTTGATTAGCAAGGCAGGAACAATCGAGATGATAAGAAGCAGGGTTACAATAAATGCCACCATGAGTGCGACTACTTCCTGGTGGCTAATGACGGATCCCACAATTGAGATTGGTATGCCAAAATAGCTTCCCAACAGGCTCAGTAAAATAATGGCCGCAACGCTCCCAAGGATCATGTTCAAAAGTCCCTCGACAAAATACCTGTGCATGGTGTGCCATGGATTGGCGCCGAGTATTCTTTCTAACCCTGCCTGCCGAAACTGCGAGATAAACCGGGAGGTGGTGAGACTTATGTAGTTCACGCAGGTGAGAGTAAAGATGAGCAGCCCTGCAATAGAAAATATCCAAACATACCGAATGTCGCCGCTCCTGGGGAAAAAGGGAGTCATCCTGTCGTGAAAGTAGATGTCGGGCAGTGCGATCAGCTCACTGGACCAATGCGGCTTTTCGATCTTGTCGTAGAGCGTTTTGAGCCCGTTTGATTTCGAAAGCAGGGACGATGCAGTGGCTTGGCCATCCAGCTCAATAAAAGTGGCACAAAACCAGGCACCCCAGGCCCTGCTCTCATCCTGACTGGCGACTTGCTCAAACGGAAGGATAAAATCGAATTGAAAGGATGAATTTTGTGGCAGATCGGCTAAGACCGCTGATACCTGGTAGGTATCGGAGTTTCCAACCGTCACCAACTCTCCGATGGCCTCAGCACCGTCGAATAATTTGTCGGCCAGAGCTTGAGTCAAAATCACAGAATTGCCAGAAAACCCTGAGCTATTACCATATGCAAATGGGAAATCAAACATGCTAAAAAAAGCAGCGTCTGTTTTTGCTCCTCTCCCATTGATTTGTTTCTCTCCTGTTTTAATAGCTTCCGGCTCGCTGCGGAAAGTATATCGGGAGGCGTTCACTACTTCCGGATATTCCTGTTTTAATGCTTCGCCCAGTGGTCCGGGCGTTACTACGCTTTTCTCATATTGCCGAAGAATAAGTTCGACCTGGAATATCCTGTCGGCTTTGGTATGAAACCTGTCAAAGCTCAACTCATTGGCCACCCAAAGAAAAATACCAACAGTGCAGGCGAGCCCCAGTCCTAGCCCCAGCACGCTCAGCGTTGAGAAAGCTTTGTTCTTTTTCATGCCTCTGAAGGCGAGTTTCAAATGGTTAGAAAACATTCCGTCGTAAATCTGCCGCATTCCTGATATTGGTTTCATGAGCGTAGGTTTTAATAATTGCAAGACATCCCACACAAAAAGCCACCTGGCTTTCCTTTTTCCTTTCTCCTCCACCCTCTTCTCAAATCGCTCCCCCAAATCCCCTTCAATATCCTCCCGGTAATCCGGGTGGCAGAACCAGCGGAAGAAACGGAGGGGGAGTTTTGGTGGGTGGTGCTTATTCATCTCTCAGCGCATGGATAGGGTTCGCAAGTGCCGCTTTCACCACCTGGCTGGCAATGATCACAACAGATAAAATAACCACTACAGAGGTAGCAATAGCGAAGAGCCACCAGGCCACATCGATCCGGTAGGCAAAGCCTTCCAGCCAGCTACTCAGCCCAAAGAATGAGACTGGTACCGCCAGCGCCGAAGCCACCAGCACCAGAAGGAGAAAATCCTTCGACAAAAGCCCCAGCAAGCTGGAAGGTGAAGCGCCCAGAATTTTTCTGATGCCTATTTCTTTGGCTCTCTGTTGAGTATCAAGCGCCGACAAACCGAGCAACCCAAGTACTGACAGCATCAAGGCAATGGACGCAAAAATCAGCACAAGTTTACCAAAATGATCCTCTGCCTGGTACTGGGCCTGATAGGCCTGGTCGGCGAAATAATAGCTGAAAGGCCGCTTGGGACCAAAATCTACCCACTTGTCCTCCAGCCGGTCCACGACATCGTGCATATTGTTGCCTGATACATCCAGGGTAAGCAGGGTGTATCGGGAAGGGTCAATCTGCAGGGCCAAAGGTGTTATCTTTTCTTTCAATGATTTGAAATGAAAGTCCTTTACTACACCAATCACTGTGCCCTTATACCGGTTTTGTTGCTCGAATGACTTTCCTACTACCTCGGCCGGACTAGAATAACCCAGCGTTCTGGCAGCAGTTTCATTGAGAATTACCGCACCAGTTATGTCCGACTGTAGCTCTTCCTGAAAGCCCCTGCCTGCCACTATTTCCATTTTATACTGATTGATAAAATCAAAGTCGACACGATAAAAATCGGAGACATAGCTGGTGATGTTACCATCGGCTCCGGGAATGAGCAGGTTGTACCGGCGGTCAATATTGCCAGGCACACAGGAAGACATGCTGACGGCCGTAACACCCGGCACGGCTAGCAGCTCTTGCTTGACTGTTTTCTCATTGTCCCTGATGTTCTCGTCAAAATAGAAATCAAGCACCAGCTTCTGGTCTTTCGAATAGCCAAGGTCTTTGTTTTGCATAAAGTGAAGCTGCCGGTAAACGCCCAGTGTGGATGCTATCAGCATGACAGAAAAGAAAAACTGAGCAACCACCAGTGACTTTCTGATCGAGTGACCGTGGCTACCGGACTTCACTTTTCCCTTCAGTCCGCTGACCGGGTCGAACCCGGACAGAAAAAATGCGGGGTAAATACCTGCTAGAAGGCCCACGCCCATTGTCAAGGCGAGCAGGCTGCCAACAAAGCCGAGGTGGTTAAATATGTTGGTGCTGATAGGCTTGCCCACCAGTTGGTTGAAGAAAGGGGAAAACAGCACAAACATCGCCAGGGCAAGTGTGAAAGCCACAAGAGAAAGAAACACAGCGTCTGCCAGAAACTGAAATAGCAATTGCCGTTTGGCTGCGCCAAGCACCTTTCGGACGCTGATTTCTTTGGCCCGGTTGAGCGAAAGTGCCGTTGACAGGTTCACAAAATTGAATCCTGCGATAGACAATACCAGCAGCGCCACTATTGCCAAAATATAAACATTATTGATGCTTCCTGTGACGGACGAGCCTGTCCTGAAACCACGTGCCTCGGCATGCAGGTAGAGTTCAGTCAGGGGCTCAATGGAAATGCTATAACTTCCCTTTTCAGCATCGACATGCTGGGCGACAAAGCTGGTGAGCTCTTTGTTGAGGCTGGCAATGTTCGGCTTGTTTTGAAGGAGCAGGTAGGTGTAGGTACCAAAGGCATGCCAATTGCTCTTGATGCCAGGATTCCAAACCTCTGTCAGCAACTTCATAGAAAGAAATATATCTGTCCTGAAATGGGAATTGTAAGGCATGTCTTTCATAACACCCACCACATACACATTCGTGCTTCCATCGAGGGTAAGCTGCTTGCCCAGGCAGTCGGTGGTGCCGAAGTACTTGACGGCGGCAGTTTCCGAAAGCACAGCGTCGTAAGGTGCATCCAGTACCGTTGCCGAATTACTGGCTACCAGTGGCAGTGTGAATACAGAGAAAACAGAAGCATCAGCATAAGCCAGGTCTTCCCGCATGAAAGTCTCTGGATCAGACTGCACAATCATGTAATCCAGAAACACCCTGGCATAGTCCGTCACCGCTGGAAAATTAGCAGTTACAGCAGGTGCCATCGGCGGTGCTGAGCTTTCGAGTCTGGCTCCGTTCGGCGTTTGCACATCAGTAACGAGCCTGTAGATGTGCTCACTATTTTCGTGGTATTTGTCGTAACTCAATTCAAACTCCACAAACAGCAGGGCAAAAAAACAGACCAAAATACCAGTCGTTAGCCCGACCAAATTAATGAAGGTAAATGCCTTATGGCTTTTCAGGTACCTCAGTGTGATCTTGATGTGGTTTTTTAGCATGCCGTAATGATCCAATCGTTTTGCGCCTTCAAATGGCCGTACAATGTCCGGCCTCAATAATTTCAAAACCTCCAGCCAAAAAAGGGCTTTGGCAGCAAATGCTCCTTTCTCCTCCACCCTCATCTCGAACCGTTCAGTCAGATCCCCCTCAATATCCTCCCGGTAATCCGGATGGCAGAACCAGCGGAAGAAGAGAAGGGGGAGTTTTGGGGGTTGGGTAGATTTATTCATTCCGTAGCGAGTCCACTGGATTTGAATGAGCCACTTTCAGCGCCTGGCTGCTTACGGTTATCAGTGCCACCACAGTCACAGCTACGCCAGCAAGTCCAAAGTACCACCACGACATGTCGATCCTGTAGCTGAAGCTGTCCAGCCACGATTGCATAAAGTACCAGGCAATGGGCACCGCCAGCACAAATGATATCAGCACCAGCTTCAGGAAATTGCCAGTCAACATTTTAAATATCCTACTGACTGATGCCCCAAGCACTTTTCTGATACTGATCTCCTTGCTACGCTGCTCCGCCATGAAGGCCGACAACCCAAACAGGCCAAGGCATGCCACTACCAGAGCGAGTACTGAGAAGCAGTTCAATATGTCTCCATATTGCGCCACTCCCTCATACATTCTATCGAAGCGAGCGTCCATAAAGTCGTAGCGCATAGGCTGGCCTGGTGCAAATTTGTTCCAAACCGTTTCGATTGATGCCAAAAGAGTGGCCACATCATCCGTATTAGCTTTGACAGAAATGACCGAGTAATTGTCCTGCCCCTGGTGCAGGATGACACCCTGAATCTCCTCTGCGAAAGTGTCGAAGTGGAAGTCTTCTACCACGCCTATTATTTCGTACTCGTTCCCATTATTTATCTTCTGGCCAATAGGGTCATCGAGCCCGAGTTTCCTCACGAGGGTTTCATTGATGATCGCTTTGTTCTGGTTACTTCCCTTGGCGTCAGCGAAGTCTCTGCCTCTGGTAAGCTTCATCCCCATCGTCCCCAGGTAGTCCTCATCCACCTGCCAGTCCTGAATGGAAACTCCCTGGTCGTCTCCTCTCCCTACCACCTTTACCATGTCACCATTTCTTTTAGAATCGGGCCCATAAACTGGCAGGTAGTCACTCACCGACACATTCTCAACCACTGAAAGCGCTATTAATTCATTTTTTAAGGCCTGGGTTTTGTCCCCTAGCGTGTTTGTTCCCTGAAGGAGAATTACCTGCTCCTTGTCAAAACCTAGCGGCTTGGTAAGGATATAATCCATTTGAGAGTTGATGACAACTGTGCCTGTGATAATGGCGATGGCCGTGGTAAACTGGAAGACCACCAGTACATTTCGCAACAATGCGTTCTTAGCCCCTTTGCTAACTCCTCCTTTCAATACGGCGACCGGGCGAAACCTGGAAAGGTATAAAGAGGGGTAAATGCCCGCCAAAACGCCTATAAAACCAGCGGATAGCAAGAGTGCCGGGAAAAGCCACCAGGCTGTTGCCGGAAATGTCAAGTTCTTGCCAGAAAGCTCCCCCAAATAAGGCAGGGAAAGCCATGCCAGCAAAGTGCCTGCCACAAAGGCCAGGAGACTGAAAAGAGTAGATTCGATTAAGAACTGCTGAACCAGATGGGCCTTTGAAGAACCAAGTGTTTTCCGAAGCCCAATTTCCTTGGCCCTGTTAGCCGATTTGGCAGTTGACAAATTGACGAAATTAACACATGCCAGCAATAGAATAAAGACAGCAATAAGGCCAAACAGCCTTACCTGTCCAATGCCACTTTCAAAGAATGCGTCCTCGCCAAGCTGTCCTTTGTTGAGGTGAATATCTGTGATGGGTTGCAGGTGGTAAGTAAGGCCGTTGATGATTTCTTCCCTAGTGGCATACCCGCCATCGGCAAGGGCCTGTGCGTGAAACTTTTCTGTGATCAGACTTAGTTTGGATTCCAGTGCCTTAATGTCAGCACCAGGTTTTACTTTGATATAAGTAGGGTAATTGGTGTTGAGCCAGCTGGTTCTTTCTCCCTTCCAAAACTCTTTGTCAGTCAACGAGATCAGAATATCAAACTCCATGGAGCTGTTCTGCGGAAAGTCTTCCATCACTCCGCCCACGATATAAGGATTGTCTGCTCGCTCATTGAAAATCATCGTCTGCCCCACAGCGTTTCCATCAGGAAAGAACTGTTTTGCTTTGGTTGCCGAAAGCACAATAGAATTGGGCTCGGCTAGCGCAGATGTAACGGAACCCTCCACCATTTTTGGTTGCAGTATCTCCAGCAATTGCTGATCAAAGTAAGCAACGTGCTCTTCGTAAGTGTTTTGCTTGGCGCCAGCAGGTCTGATTTGATTACCTCCTGCACCAAAAAGAGATGATTGATTCACCCTTCCTGCTTTTTCAATTTCCGGGAATTCTTCCTGGATCGTTCTGGCAAATGGATGCTGAAAATAAGAGCTAAAAAAATGCCCGGAACCAAAGCTTACATTGTACTCGGCGATTACCCTGTAAATCCTGTTTTTGTCTGGGTACTGCTGGTCGTAGCTGAGTTCATAGTGGATAAAAACGGCTATGAGTAAACAGGCTGCAATACCAATGGACAGCCCACCCACTTTGATAGCAGAATACATTTTTTGCCTGATCATATTCCGCCAGGCGATTTTGAAATAATTCCTGAACATACCGTAATTGTTTAATTGAGTTTGACCTATAAAATTCTTCATGAGCGAAGGCCTGAAAAGCTTCAGCACCTCAACGGCAAAAAACCAACTGGCTCTTTTTGCTCCTCTTTCTTTCGCTTTACCTTTAAACCGCTCCACCAAATCACCTTCAATATCCTCCCGGTAATCCGGATGGCAGAACCAGCGGAAAAAACGGAGAGGGAGTTTGGGTGGATGGTGGTTACTCATCTTACTTGTCTTTCAATGCAAATAGTCTTTATCTGTTCGATCACTGACTTAATATTACCTTCAACTTCTGCATTAGTAGATCGAATAACATTGACTTCAAATTGCTCAATTTCTTCTGTCCGTCCAGCGTCGTATTCCATCTGTTCAGCCAAGTCATGATACCCTCCGCCAATTTCAATTACTAGCCTCACGGGGTGGGAATAAAAGTCGGCAACGAAAGTGCCGATAGGATGCTGCCTTTTAAATCGAAGTCCCAACAGCTTGTTGGCACGAAGCTCTTCCCATAGCAACTTTTCCGCTAAAGTCTGATTAGCACGAAGCTTCTTTGCATTTTTAAAAATCGTCGAAGAAGCATTGTAAAACATATTTCCGCTATCACCCATTTGCGTTCTCTTTTAAACAATCGTCATTTCTGGAAAAGGGCCAGCTCCCTTCAGGGTTGGGGTAAAATGGTACTTTTTACAGAAGACAATATTTTCAGCGATAATTCTTTCATGAACCAGACTTGCTTCAAAGTTTCAACCTCCGTTAACCCCTGCCCAAAGGGAGCGGAGGTTGAAAATTCATAGATGATTTTGGATTTAAAAGAACGCATTCCCCCTCTAGGGCTGAGGTAAAAATGCGTTCTTTTAAATCCCGATTATGCATCATTTAAACGCCACCTCAGGTATCGCATTCCACAGCCCCAGTCGTTGTTCTTTCAACTCTTCCATCGCCTTTTGTCCATATTGCGTTACAGTGAAATACCTTTTGCGCTTCCCCCCTCTTACCTGTGTGGCCTCTCCAAACTCTGAAGACAGAAAACCTTTCTTCTCCAACCGTCTAAGCACGGTTTGCAATGAACCGATGCTTACCTTCCTGTTGAGCCTTTTTTCCATCTCTTCTATGATGGCTATCCCGTAAGCTTCTCCGTACAGCACAGCAACCGTCAAAAGGACTACTTCTTCAAACTCGCCCAGTTGATATTTTCCCATAGTTTCTAATATTTACCTTAAACGTAGTTATTATAATTTATACTTCAAACAAGCGTCAAATTATTTTTACCTTGATTGTAGTTTATATATCGAAAACTTATCCAAATGAAACCAATGCACACCTACAAGGTTAGTTTGACCTCCTTACTCAAGTAGTCTGAGTCACAACCTGGCATTCAGAATCACGCCCGGGAAATTTGCATAAACGGACGAACCAAGTCGAACATGCAAATTGACCTTTCTGAGAACGTATTGTTTACTTCGGATGAAAGCGGCTCCACAAGTTTGGAAAGTGCTGAAACAAAATGTATCTAACTACACGGTTCTGACTTTTTTGAAGAAAAGAATGCTTTAAATTAAACGAGTAATATTTTTGATTCCGGCATCAGACTTCCCCCTGTATTTGAAAACGCTTTTCAAAATAAACGTTAAGCGACTCGCCATTCACATTCCCCTGGCAAGCAAGCATCTTACATACACCAAATTCATCATACTTACTACCCCCAGAACCGGCTCGACACTTCTTCATACTTTTTTAAACTATCACCTCAATGTCCTTTCGCTCGGCGAACCACAGAATGGAGATTTGCCGGCAAAACGCTGGAAAGCTTACCCAAAATTTATTAAAGCAGTTGGATTCAAAGCTTTTTATGACTCAAGTAGTAGGCTGCCAGTAAAAGAAATGTTGAGTCAACACAGTAAAAATGAAAGCGTGAAGATTATATGGTTGAGACGAAGGAATAAATTGAGGCAATGGGTTTCGCTGAAAATTGCCGAAAACACGGGAGAGTGGTCGGCAGTGAGAACCAGTTTAAACGGCAGCCCATTGAAGCTCTCCCCATCTGAATTTGCTGAATACGTAGCAAAGATGGGGGAAACAGATTCCCAAATTCAGGATCACCTCACCGGAAAAAGATACGTGACTATATTCTATGAGGATCTTACCGAAAACACCGAGCTTGAAATGAAAAAGGTTTGGAACTTCCTCGCTGTGGCGCCTATCAAACCCGCATCGCTTTTGAAAAAGCAGCATCCACAACCGCTAAATGAGCTCATCACGAATTACAACGATTTTATTCAAATGACAGATCAATAGGTAAACGATTGGCTAGTTAACCCAAGGCCGCCGCTATTCGATTGGATTTACTTTTTTCACTAAAAAAATAATGGGGCCGCTATCAAAAGCAAGCCCCTTTTTGTCTTCGCAGCTTCAAACTTATCCCCTCAACCTTCTTCTTACAACATGTTTTCTCGCCTTTACATCCAACTCTATTATCTGAGTTTCACCGTTGATGGTTACCTCTGCCAGGTTATCGCACTCGCCATCGCCATAGTCGATGACAATAGTTGCACTGGGCGCCACAGTTTCAATCACTCCAGATACCGGGAAGAAATAGCCCTGGGCTCCACAGCGTCTTTTGAAGACAAGGCGCTCGGTGATGGTGCTGCTATAATTCTCACCGTCTCTGTTGACTCCTTCAGCGGATCCCTCCACAAACGATTCGTCCTGAGCAGGGTTCTCTGCCCTCGACCAGGTGCGGGTGTGCTCAGAATCACGAGTTGCAAAGGTGCCGTCGTTCCATGAAAGCTTTCCACCTACCACCTCAGTTCTGAATTGAGGAGCGCTTGACTCATCTGCTGTGATATTCGTAATGGTACGAACTCCTTCCACTTTTACACTGTCGATATAAAAATCTTCGAATGTCACACTGCGTGAAGCACCTGGTTTAAACCATCTTTCGTCACTGTAGGTGACAATAATTTTTCCTCGCCTGGTTCGGCCATCACCCTCACATCCATCTCCGTAGTCAATCGTCACGGTGTTATTCTCATGATCGTGGGTTACCACGGCACATTCGATCAAAGCATCACGCATAATTCTTCCTCCGGATGCCTCGTCATAGCTAATACCTGCTTCCACCACATTGTCTACATCCTCAAAAGCAACATCCATCGATGCTTCAGTGTCTACTGCGACATCTTCGAAAGCCGACGCAATAGCATCATCATTCAAACCATCCTCTTCGTTGTTGCAGGAAGCCAACCACACCATAGTTCCTCCCACCATTGTCATCATCATCAATCTCTTTAGCAAATTCATATCTAATAGAAGTTTGTTTGCTGCTTTGATGAGGTCGGGTGGAAAAGGTTTAATGTGGGATTGAAAAAATTCTAAAAAATATTGAAATAGATTAAAAATTACTACTGACCCGCATTGTCGAAATCTCTCCATTTATCGTGGATCTCACATCGTTATCACATTCTCCTTCACCGTAGTCAACAATAAAGCTGACTCCTTTCATGGTACTCTCGACCTTTCCGTACGAAGGAAAAACTTTGCCTACCACCAGGCAGGTTCGCCTGAAGCTCAACTTCTCGGTTACTATACTGGAATATTCATAACCATGTCGGTTGACGCCGGAGGCTACGCCTTCCCAGCTGTATTCGTTGTGCATTGGGAGGTGTGCAAGGCGAATGGTTCTTATTTGGTTCAATTGACGGGTGGCGTAGGTGCCATCAGGCCAGGTAAACCTTCCCTGCCCCCACCTCACTTCATATTTTCTTTCCGTTAGCGCTCCCTTTGATCTATAGGTGAATGAGAAATCGCCTTCTACTAATACATGATCTATTTTGAAATTAACAAAAGAAATACGGTACGTCGCTTCATCAACCAGTCGCAGGTCTGTGTAGGTGATCAGCAGTAACCCACTCCGCCACACATCCCCCGCCCAGGCACCTCCATTTCCAAAATCAACACTGATAATTTGGTGTTTTTTGTCGTGGGCTACCATAGCGCCCTTTAACCACGGCTCCTCCTGTTTCGGCCCGTCAACGGCCCACTTCACCGCAGCATCAACTACCTGGCCAACAAGCTCTGGCATGGCTGTCATATAAGCTTCTGATCGCAGAGAAACATCCTTATAGTCATCCGGCATCGGTGGCTGATCGGCTTCCAATTCTGGAGTACAGGCATGCACGGTCAAAAAAAGTGCGGCAAAAAACGCACGACAGGCAGGTCTTGGAGTGGCTTCCACAGTGTCTTTAGTTTAATAGTAGAAATAGTTAAGCCTGATGGCGAATCCCGGCAACGCACAAAGCGGCGAGACACACAGTCTCAATGCCGGATCATACCACAGTCAGGGCTATCTTCAATGGTGTAGTAGCATACCTCAAAACGTCCAACTTCAATTTCAAAAAAGCATATGTCATCTCTATCCCCCTGTTTGCAGGATAATTCATTTCACTGGTTACATATGTGTTTGATATAATTAACCGGCTGTGTAGCTTCCCAAAAAAACTAATCTGAACAATGCAACATTTACCCAACAGACTGTGGAGCATGGCTTTCTTGCTCCTTTTCACGAGCTTCCTTTCTATGGGCCAGGTGCTCGACATGGAGCTACTCAAAGGCATCAAACCACGTAATATTGGCCCGGCAGGCATGAGCGGCCGGGTTACAGCCGCCGACGTGGTGCAAAGCAACCCCGACATCATCTACCTGGGCACGGCATCGGGCGGCCTTTGGAAGTCGACTGGCGGCGGCACCAGTTGGAAACCCATCTTCGAAAAAGAAAAGGCAGCGTCCATTGGCTCCATTGCCATCTATCAGAAATCGCCCGATATCATTTGGGTGGGAACCGGCGAGGGCAACCCCCGCAACAGCCAAAGCATGGGCAATGGCGTGTACCGCAGTCTCGACGCCGGCCAAACCTGGCAGCACATGGGGCTGGAAAATACCCGTACGATCCACCGCATTTTCGTGCATCCTGACGACCCCAACACGGTGTGGGTAGGTGCGCAAGGCAACGCCTGGGCCGATAGCCCCGACAGAGGTGTGTTCAAAACCACCGACGGCGGCAAAACATGGAAAAAAGTGTTGTTTGTCAATAACCGCACAGGCATCGCCGATCTGACAATTGATCCTACCAACCCCAACAAGTTGATCGCAGGTATGTGGGAATACCGCCGCTGGCCTTGGTTCTTCAAGTCGGGCGGCGAAGGATCAGGCATCTACGTGTCGGTCGATGGCGGTGAAAACTGGGCAAGGAGAACCTCCGACGATGGCTTACCTGAATGTGAAATAGGAAAAACCGCTATCGCTATTGCTCCGTCCAACCCTGACGTGGTTTACGCACTTGTTGAAACCAAGAAAAACGCCCTTTACAAGTCGGTAGATGGCGGCAAAAAATGGAGCAAAGTGCAAGACCAGGATGTAGGCGACAGGCCATTTTACTACTGGGATCTTCGTGTAGATCCCAGGAACGAGAACACATTGTACAACGTCTACGGCATAGTAAAAGTGAGTATCGACGGTGGTAAGACCTTCGAGACACTGGCTGGTGGCGACAAGGTGCACGTGGATCACCACATGTTTTATGTGCTGCCTACCGACGCCTCTTTGATGCTGGATGGCAACGATGGCGGTGCCTACATCTCCCGTGACAGAGGCAAAACCTGGCGCTTTGTAGAAAACCTGCCAGTTGGCCAGTTCTACCACGTAAATGTGGACATGGCAACGCCCTACAATGTAATGGGCGGCATGCAGGACAACGGTAGCTGGAGAGGCCCGAGCCAGTCGCTGCACAACGGCGGCATCCGCAATGGTTATTGGGATGAAATTGCCTTTGGTGATGGTTTTGACGTGGTGCCTGTTCCAGGCGATCTGCGCTATGGCTATGGCATGTCGCAGGGCGGTTTCCTTTCTTACCTCGACTTTGAAACCGGCTTCAGCCAGTTCATCAAACCCAACCACCCCGACAACGTGTTTCTTCGCTTCAACTGGAATGCTGGCATTGCCCAGGATCCGTTTGACGCCAACACGATTTACTACGGTAGCCAGTTTATTCACAAAAGCTCCGACAGGGGACAAAACTGGAGCTTGATCTCCAGCGATCTCACCACCAACGACCCTGAAAAGACCAAATTGGAAACTGGCGGGCTTACTTTTGATGCTACTGGTGCCGAAAATCACTGCACCATTCTTGCCATTGCTCCAAGTCCACTGGACAAAAACATCATCTGGGCTGGCACCGATGACGGCAATGTGCAGCTAACCAGAGATGGCGGCAAAACGTGGATCAATCTGTCCGCCAACATCAAAGGCATGCCAAAAGGTGCCTGGATACCGCAAATCAATGCTTCCACCTACAATGCCGGTGAGGCCTTTGTAGTAGTGAACGACTACCGCCGGGGCAACTGGGCACCGATGGTCTACCAAACCAAAGACTTCGGTAAAACATGGGTCAATCTGGTCAGCGAGCAGAAGGTATATGGGTATGTGCTTTCCATGGTGCAGGATCCCGTCGAACCAAAGCTCATATTCGTAGGTACCGAATTCGGTCTTTACGTTTCTATCGACGCCGGTCAAAACTTCACCAAATGGACGAACGATTACCCAACAGTATCTACTTACGACCTGAAGATTCACCCGAGGGAGCATGACCTTGTAATTGGTACTTTCGGGCGGGCACTTTGGGTAATGGACGACATCAGACCATTGAGAGAAATGGCCAGCAAGGGCGCTCAGGTCATTGCGCAGCCGCTCTATGCTTACCCTGCGCCTGACGCCTACCTTTTTGCCTACAAAGAAGCGGCAGGCACCCGTTTCCACGGCGATGCTATTTTCAGAGGTGACGACAGGGAACCCGGAGCGCTGCTTTCCTACTCTGTAAAAGCGACCTCGAAGCAGGACACCACCATCAAGTCGGACACTGCGAGACTGCAAATATCAGATGCCAGCGGCACCGTCATCCGCAACCTGTTTCAGGTGGTGGAAAAGCCCGGTCTGCAGCGTATCATTTGGGGTCTTGATAAAAAAGGCGTTCGCAGCCCTGAGAGTGCCAAGCCTAAAGCAGGCGCCGCCGAGCCAAGTGGCTTTAGCGTATTGCCGGGCACCTACACAGTAAAGTATACTTATGCAGGTAAAGAAGCTACAACGAAAGTTGAGGTAAAAGCCGACCCACGGTTTACATTCAACCAGTCGGCTGCGGTACAAATGAGCCAGCGCTTTGATCGTGTCAATGCCATCATGGAAAAGGCAACAGCTGCGGTGGATAAACTCAACGATGCCAAAGCCACCATCGCCAAAGTGAATGCTGCGATGGAAGACAGCCCCATCGAAGGCAAGGAGGCACTCAAGAAGCAAGGGGCCGAACTGGAGAAGAAGATCACTGAACTAAAAGAGCGGCTGAAGTCGAAAGAGGATGTGCAGGGTATTTACGATGACCCCACTGTAGCTTCCAGTCGTCTGTTCATGGCCATGTACCAGGTGGGCAATCCCTACAACAGTCTCAACACCAATCAGGAATGGGCAATTGCCCATGCAGAAAAGGCAACGGATGAGGGTGTAGCCAACGTTGATGCTTTCTTTAACACCGAATGGAAGGCCTATAAGGAAAAGGCTGGCGCAATCAACTTCTCGCCTTTTAAAGAATAACGTAAATTCAGATCAAATGTCAGTCTGAGCCTGTCGAAGACGGGTTGTTGCAAATATGCTTCGACAAGCTCAGACTGACATTTCTTTTTACCTTGCCACTATTCAACCAACAAAACTTTAATGCCCACATACAAAGCCATTATTTTCGATTTCGACGGCACACTTCTCGACACCGAAACCTTTCACTTCCATATCTGGAATGAAATTCTTTCTGAGTACAATATCATCGTCAGCTATGAAGAATACCTCGACGTATTTGCCGGCGTACCCACTCCCGTCAATGCACAAATGCTGGTCGAAAAACACAATTTATCTATATCCCAGCAGGCGTTACTGGAGAAGAGAGAAAACCTGGCTCTGGAGCGGATGAAAACCGGCACCTTCAAAATGATGCCTCATGCCAGAGAAACACTGGACTTCTTTTTCGACAAAGGCTACCCAATGGCCCTCGCCACAGGCAGCCCCCGGCCCGACGTCGACCTGCTGATGGAGCGAATGGATTTGGCGAAGTATTTCAAAATCACCGTAACCAGAGACGACGTAAAAGTCAGCAAGCCCCACCCGGAAAGCTACCAGAAGTGTGTCGACTTCCTCGGTTTTCCCAAGGCAGACTACCTCGTGTTTGAAGACACGCCAAACGGTGCGCTGTCAGCCAAAAACGCCGGCCTCACCTGTTTTGCCGTACAACACGACGTGCGGGAACACCCCCGGCTGCAACATGCCGACAAACTCTTCAATGACATGAAGGCTGCTATGGACTTCCTCAGAGGAAACAAGCTGATTTAGGCAAAGCCGTTGTGTGTCAAGAAAACACATACAATGATGTTTTTTATTTCCCATATTACAGTATATTAATGGGACAATGGGAGTCGATTGTTTAAACATAAGCAGCAGACTTTTTTTAGATGATAAGAAACTACTTACCCGACGACTACGCCAAAGTAATGGAAGTGTTCAGGCTGAATATACCTCAGTTTTTTGCCAGTGAAGAAGAAGCTGATTTAACTGACTACCTGAAAGAGCACGGTGACAGTTATTACGTAATTGAAGTCAAAGGAGAAATAATTGGCGCCGGCGGCCATCATTATCCACTACCTGGCGTCGGTCGGCTGTCGTGGGACTTCTTCCGACCGGAAGTGCAAGGCAAAGGCTGGGGCCGCAAGCTGATCAACCATTCACTCGACGAAATCAGAAGCAAAAAACATGTAAAACGACTGGAAGTGTGGACGTCACAACAGTCCTATCAGTTCTATGCCAAGTTTGGCTTCAATGTTCACAGGGTGGAAAAGGACTTTTGGGCCAAAGGTTTCGACCTCTACCATATGGAAATGATCGCTGATAAAATTCAGCGGCCAACCTACTTCTAAACCTTCGGAAATGTTGGTTTGTCTATAGGGAATTTTGTAAACTGACTAGCAAAACACTACCTATGGAGAATCTGTTTTGGATGCATTTTATTCTTGGACCCTTCTTTCTTGTTATCGCTTTCCTTTTCAAAGCATTCCCTCCTAAGAGCATCAATTACCTGTACGGCTACCGCACCACACGGTCGATGAAATCAGACGCCGCTTGGCACGCAGCTAACAAACTAAGCGCCAACCTGATGGTGGGAGTTGGTTTTGCCACTTGCCTGGCTCAGGGCATTTTCTACGCCACAGGCATAGGCTTCGCCGCCTACGTCGGTTGGTCCAGCGGCGTTTTGGTTGTCCTTCTGCTGGCCACTATTCCGGCTGTTGAGGCGCATCTGAAGAAGAATTTTGACGAGCAGGGCAATCCCATATCAAAATAAGATGAGCCAATATTTGACCGCCTTCTTTTTGCTTTGTATCCTGTGTATTGGCTGCGAGCAAAAAGCTGCAAGGAAACCCAATATATTATTCATTCTCGTCGATGACCTTGGACACAAAGACCTAAGCTCCACGGGCAGCCAATTCTACGAAACGCCCAATATCGACAAGATTGCTGCTGAGGGCATGATGTTTACTCAGGGATACGCAGCCAGCCGGGTGTGTAGTCCGTCAAGAGCCAGCATCATTTCGGGTCGGTTTACAGCACGCCATGGTATCACCGACTGGATTGGAGCCAAATATGGCGAAGACTGGAGGTCGCTGAACAGGTTCGACAAACTGTTGCCTGCCGACTACACACACTACCTCCCTCATGAATACGTAACGTTGCCGGAAACTCTGAAAGAAAACGGGTACAAAACCTTCTTTGCAGGCAAATGGCACCTGGGCGACAGGGGATCTTATCCCGAAAACCATGGCTTCGATATCAATGTGGCGGGTTGGGACAAAGGAAGCCCGATGGGTGGCTACTTCTCGCCATACGAAAACCCGAAGATTTCGGATGGCCCTAAAGGCGAGAACCTGTCCATCCGCCTGGCACAGGAAACAGCCAGTTTCATTGAAAGCCACAAAGACTCCACCTTCTTTGCCTTTCTGTCATTTTATGCCGTGCATGGCCCCATTCAAACGAACGAAGAAAAGTGGACAAAATACCGCACCAAAGCGGAACAAATGGGGCTTGTCGAAAATGGCTTCGAAATGGAAAGCGTGCTTCCTATTCGGGTAACGCAGGATAATCCGGTGTACGCCGGACTCGTCGAAACCATGGATGAGGCCGTCGGTATTGTGCTCGACAAACTCAAAGCACTTGGCCTGGACGAAAATACGATCATAGTGTTCACCTCCGACAACGGCGGTGTTTCCTCCGGCGACAATTTCTCAACTTCCAATCTTCCGCTGCGGGGTGGCAAAGGCTACCAATGGGAAGGCGGAACGAGAGAACCCTTTTTCATCAAAGTGCCCTGGCTGAACAGCAACGGAGCCAAAAGCAATGTACCTGTTATCAATACCGACTTCTACCCCACCCTGTTGGAGCTGGCGAAAATACCGCTGAAGCCCAGCGAGCACATTGACGGCGTGAGCCTTGTGCCACTGCTGGAAGGAAAATCAATTGCTGAGCGGCCGCTGTACTGGCACTACCCACACTACGGCAACCAGGGCGGCGAACCGTCTTCTGTAATCCGGCTGGGCAATTGGAAGCTCATCCACTACTGGGAGGATGGCAGAGAGGAGCTCTACAACCTGAAAAATGATGAGGCTGAAAGAAACAACGTGGCTTCACAGGAAATTGAGACAAAAGAAAAACTTAGTAAACAGTTGCTGGGTTGGTTGAAAGAAGTCAATGCTAAAATTCCAGTGCCCGACCCGGAATACGACCCTGCTAAGGCGTTACAGCGACACGAAGACATTGTAAACAATCTCTGGCCAAGGCTGGAGCAGCAGAGAAAAGACATGCTTACTCCCGGCTGGTCGCCCAATGCCGACTGGTGGGGAAGCAAAACGATCGACTAACAGGACACCACAGTATGGAAATGACTTTGCCTATTCACATATTTACCTTGGCATCAATGCTTAACCGATACCTATGAGACTACTACTCCTACTTTCGCTGGCTATTCTGGCGAGCTGCACTACGAATGGCAACGAACCTGGTAAAATATCTCCAGTCGACCTCACCTGCGAGTACCTCGAAAACCCCTCAGTAGTTGACGTGGCCCACCCCCGGCTAGCCTGGATCAACACTTCCATCGGCAACGAAAGAGGGCAAAGGCAAACCGCATGGCAAGTACGGGTGGCAAGCAGCCAGGAAGGCCTTGAAAAGCCAGACCTTTGGGACAGCAAGAAAGTTGATTCTGAGCAATCGGATCGGGTCGAATACCAGGGCAAGACACTCACCAGCAGGACCGAATGCTGGTGGCAGGTGCGGGTATGGGACAAAAACGGCAACCCTTCGGACTGGAGCGAGCCAGGTAAATGGAGAATGGGTTTGCTGGAGGCATCCGACTGGAAAGCGCAATGGATTGGCGCACCCTGGCAGGGCGAAGAGGCGCTGCCAAAACCTGGCGGAGGACCTGATGGAAGACCAAAGGAATTTGCTGGCCCTGCCCCCATGCTTCGCAAAGAGTTTGAAATCACAAAAGAGATTGACAAGGCCGTGGCCTATGTGACTGGCCTGGGTTACTTTGAATTCTATGCCAATGGTAAAAAAGTAGGCGACGATGTGCTGGTGCCTAACCAGACCAACTACGGCAAGCGCCCCGGACTGAATACTTCTTATATCAACGTGCAGGACGATTTTAGACGGTACAAAGTGATGTATCTGGCCTATGATGTCAAAGAGCACTTAAAGCAGGGCAAAAATGCTATCGGCAGCATATTGGGCAACGGCTTTTACAACCCTGCTAAGTTCTGGACGGAGGGCTACGGCTCGACCCGTTTCCTGGGGCAGGTACATATTACCTACACAGACGGAACAGAGGATGTGATCGTTAGTGATGAGAGCTGGAAAGCCTCACAAAGCCCTATTCTCATGGATATGGTGTATTACGGAGAAGTATATGATGCCAGGAAAGAACAACCAGGCTGGAGTACTGCCGACTTTGACCAGTCTTCCTGGGAGCCTGTGGCAAAGAGAAAAGCGCCTGAGGGTGAGCTGGTGGCACACACTGCTTACCCTGATAAAGTTACCGAAAGACTGGAGCCCGTTTCCATAGAGAAGCTGGACAACGGCAACTACAAAGTCGACTTTGGGGTCGAAATATCAGGCTGGGTGCGATTCAATAATGTAGAAGGGCCGGAAGGCCATCAGATCGACATCTCATTCAATGGCAACCTCTACTCTGGCGACAATACCTACATTTTTAACGGAAAAGGCCCCACCTCCTATGCACCCAGGTTCAACTGGTTTGTGTTTAGCGGCATCGAAATAAAAAACTGGCCGGGAGAGTTAAAAAAAGAACATCTCACAGCGGAAGCAGTCAATACCTACGTGGAAGAATCAGCGGTTTTTGAAACCTCCAATCAGCTATTCAATGACATCAACAAGATCTGGCGTCGCAGTCAAACTGACAATATGCACGGCGGCATTGCCAGCGACTGCCCGCACCGGGAGCGTTCTGGATACACCGGCGATGGCCAGGTAGCCTGCTCCATGGTCATGCACAACTTCGACACAAAGAACTTCTACTACAAGTGGATACAAGACATGTATGAAGCTCAAAACGTAGAAACGGGCTACGTACCCAACGGTGCTCCCTGGCAGCCAGGTTGCGGCGGTGGTGTGGCCTGGGGGGCAGCTATCTGCATCATGCCATGGGAGTTTTACACGCAATATGGAGCGCTGGATATGCTGGAAGACAACTATGATGGTATGCAAGGCTATATCCGCTACATGCAAACGTGGGTAGATGAGGACGGCATCATGTTCTCCCAACGGAGAAATGGCTCTGGCGAAATCCTCAAGTGGTTCAACCTGGGCGAATGGGTATCGCCGGGTGAGTTAATACCTGATGACATGGTACACACTTTCTACTTCTGGCACTGTGTTGAAATTGCGTCGAAAACCGCCCGGATATTGGGTAAAAAGGGAGAAGCCGAAGCCTATGAATCATTGGCGGAAACGACCCGTCACGCTTTTATGAAAAAATTCTACAACCCTGAAACTGGAAGCTATGGCAAGGGTGGCGGCAATATCCTGGCCCTGAGAATGGGCGTGCCACCCGGGCAATACGACCAGGTGAAAGCTGCCCTGATAGCAGACATAAAAGCGGATAACGGACATCTCGACATAGGCATTTTCGGCACAAGATTCTTCTTTGAGGTGTTGGCCAGCAATGGGCTCAATGACCTGGCCTATGAGGCATTGAACAAAACTGACGAACCCAGCTTTGGGCATTGGCTGGAGCTGGGCTCTACCACCACCCGGGAGCACTGGAGCGAAGATGGTTCATTCAACCACCCGATGTTTGGCGGTGGCCTTGTATGGCTTTACAAGAACCTGGCGGGTATGCAAACCGATATTACCAACCCTGGCTATAAGCACATCATCTTCAGACCACAGCCTGTTGATGAGCTTGACTTTGTCACTTATTCCAACAAAACCATATATGGGCAAGCTGGAATTACCTGGAAAAACCAACCAAATGACTTTCAAATGGACGTTACCGTTCCTGTAGGAAGCACTGCAACCGTCTATATTCCTGCGAGTGAAAAAGAGGCAGTGACCGAAGGCGGTGAAAAAACCGAAAATTCTGCCAGCGTCAATTTTAAAGGCATGGAAGAAGGCTACGCTGTTTTTGAGGTGGGAAGTGGTAATTATAATTTCGTTGCAAAGAAATAAAAGCCGGAACATTCTCTCGGGTTTCTACGTGTTGCTTGCTTGTGAACACGAAAAATCACTACGACCAACACCTGTCACATTTTTACAGCTGGATGGTTGGCGACTTCGAGCAGAAGGCGGCAGAGCAGCAAACATTCTTTGAGAAAAACGGCATCATTCCTGAGTCGTTTGGTCTGGCCATTGACCTTGGTGCCGGCCACGGGCTTCAGGCAATACCGCTGGCGAGACTGGGCTTTAGTGTTACTGCTATCGACTTCAGCGCTGTGCTCCTCAAAGAGCTTGAGGAGCGCAAAGGCCACCTGGACATTTCGACTATCGAAGCCGATATAACTGACACATACTGGCACGGATCCCTCAAACCAGAGCTTGTCGTTTGTATGGGCGACACCATCAGCCATTTGGAAAGCTTCGAACAGGTCGAAACCCTTACCCTCACACTATCGAATCTGCTGACCAGAGAAGGAAAGCTTATCTATTCCTTTCGTGACTATAGCCAGGCGCTAGAAGACACGCAGCGGTTCATCCCTGTTAACAGTGATAGTAACAGAATACACACGTGCTTGCTTGAGTACTTCGACAATACAGTGAGAGTGACTGACCTGCTACACGAAAAACAAGGCGATATTTGGCAGCAGCAGGTGAGTTCGTACACCAAGCTCCGCCTAACCTCCGACATGGTCAGCGCAATGATCGAGAAAAGCGGATTGAATGTGATAAGCGAGGGTGTCCACAACAGAATGAGCTACCTGATTGCTCAAAAGTAGCTGTTGAGGTGTTATTCTAGTTCCGCTTCCAATGATTAGTTATTATCTGCTTATAGACAGATAATACACTTTATCTGCTTTAGAACAGATAAATTTGATTACCTGCGCCAGGACAGATATATCTCATTAAATGAACATCCGTTGCCAAAAAAGGCTATTGAGAACCACTTTTCATCTACCTTCGTCGCTCTATGCAAGCCATTACTTTAACGGGAAAAGAAAAATGGGCAGCGCTGGGCCTAGCTGCTCTCGGTTCCACTATGTTCAGTGCCAAAGCTGTGTTCATTAAGCTGGCCTATCAGTTCGATATTTCATCCATCGACCTTATGTCACTGCGAATGCTCATGGCCCTGCCTTTCTACGCAGGCATTTTGTGGTGGACCAATAGAAAGAAAGAACCGATGGTCATTACCCGCAAGGACATATGGCGCATTGTCCTGTATGGCATCATGGGTTACTACATCGCCAGCTATTTCGACTTTTGGGGACTGGAATATGTGAGTGCCAGCATGGAGCGGCTTATCCTGTTCATTTATCCAACGCTGGTGGTGATATTGTCTGCCATTTTCACCAAAAAGAAAGTAACGAAGTGGGAAGTGCTGGCCATTGGCATTACCTACTCCGGCATGCTCCTTGCCTTTTTCGACAAAATCAAAATAGGTGGGGTACACGAAACGCTGATTGGAGGCAGTCTCATTTTTGTGAGTGCGCTTACCTATGCCATTTACCTGATTGGCAGCGGAAGGTTGATCCCGAAGTTTGGTACGGTTCGCTTCACCTCATTGTCAATGATAGTGGCTTGCATCGCTGTCATCTTCCACAACCTCATCGCCAATGGGCAATTGGCCTTGCTTGACTTCCCCTGGCAAATCTATACCCTGGCATTGATGATTGCCCTCATCTCAACGGTGATTCCATCCTTCCTGATATCGGAGGCCATCAAGCGCATAGGCTCTTCGGAGGTAGCCATTACCGGAAACATCGGCCCCATCTCCACCATTATCCTGTCCATGATTTTCCTCCACGAAGTCATCGGCCTCTGGCAATGGGCTGGTACGGCGATTGTGTTGTTTGGGGTAAGCCTGCTATCTAGAAAGAAGGGATAGTATTCTCAAAAACCACTTTATTTCGCCCAACCAGGCATTGCTTCGCTTGTTGTTGTTGTTGTTGTTGTTGTTGTTGTTGTCGTGGCCTTGTGTCCTCACAAGCCACTTCTTCACTCGTGACATTGGTTGTGGCCTTGGGTCTCCACAAGCCACCTCACTTCACCCACCTGTCGTTGTGGCCTTGTGTCTTCACAAGCCACTTCTTCGCTCGTGGATCTTTATCTACCAAAAATCACTGCCGTCAGACTTAGCGTTCCCACAAACCGCTTTTGCGATGGTTTGTGAAGACACGAAACCATAACAAAAGCTACAAATCGTGTGTGGTTTTCTGTCTTCATGACTCAATGTCGTTGTGGCCTTGTGTCTTCACACGCCACCTCACTTCGCCCAAGCCGGCACTGCTCCCCCCATATCAAACACCGGCACAGCCACGAGGTAAAGAACAATCGTCAACAACAGAATGCTGATCAGGTTCAGCCAGAACCCCGCCCGGGCCATTTGCGGAATGGTCACCAGCTCACTGCCAAAAATGACCGTGTTGGTGCCCGTACCCGACGGCAGCATAAAGGCAAATGAACAGGCAATGGTGGCTGGTATCATCAGCATGTAAGGATGTGTGCCGCTGCTCACAGCCATGGTAGCCAGCACTGGCAGGAAGATATTGGCCGTAGCTGTATTGGAGTTGATCTCCGTCAGAAAAGTCATCAGCGTGATCACACTCAGTAGCACCAGTAGCGGCGACCAGTTGGCTATAAACTGAAGCTCTGTGCCCAGCCACGCCGCCAGGCCAGTGGTTCCGAAGCTCTCAGCGATGGCATAGCCTCCGCCAACTATCATCACCGTGCCCCAGGGAATGGCCTCGGCTTGCTTCCAGGTGATCAGTCTCTTGCCGGACTCGCTTTTGTCGGGCAAAAAGAACAGGAGCAGGCAAGAAAAAACCGCCACGGTAGAATCATGCACCCAATCGGACACGCCAAGCAAGCTGGCCCACCCTGGGAGCACAAAGTCATCAACCACAATATCCCTGCGGAAAACCCAGGCGAGTGCCGTGAAAATGAATATCCCAAGTACCATCTTCTCGGCCGGTTTCATCGTGCCGAGTCCTTTCAGTTCTTTCTCCACAATCTCCTTACCCCCTTCAAACTTCCCTTTGATCTTAAAATACCTGACGAGGTAGAACCAAATCAGCGGAAGGAAGATGACAATGAGCGGCACCCCCAGCAGCATCCACTGGAAGAATGGAATCTCAGGAGCATCCGGGTAAAGCTTTTGAACCATGCCCGCAAAGACCATGTTGGGCGGGGTGCCAATGAGGGTGCCTGTTCCTCCAATACTACAGGCGTAGGCGATGGCCAGCATCAGGGCAATTCCGAAGTCTTTGTTGTGCCCCGAAGCTTCATTTTCCCTGCTGATAATAGCCATTGCAATAGGCAGCATGAGCAGAGCTACTGCTACGTTCGCAATCCACATCGACAGGAGGGCCGAAGCCACCATAAAGCTAAGCAGCAGCATCCGGCGGCTACTACCTATGAGGTTCATAATGGAAAGTGCAATGCGTCGGTGCAAATGATGAACCTCAATGGCCTTGGAAATAATGAAGCCAGCCAGCAGCATCAGCACATAGTTGTGGCCGTAGTTGGCGGCCGTAGTTTCAGCATCGAGAATGCCCAGAAGTGGAAACAAGGCTAATGGGAGCAGCGCCGTGGCTGCAATGGGTATGGCTTCAGAAACCCAGAGTGACGTCATGAGCAGCGCTACTGCCGCTGCTCTCATGGCCTGGTGAGAAAGGCCCTCCGGCGTTGGTAAAAAGATCAACGCAGAGAAAATGAGCAGACCTACAATAAGGCCGATTCTCTTACCACTTATTTTCAATTGTTCAGGTGTTGGTTAGCCTGATCAATATGCTAAAAAATGCACAAATTATTCTTCGCCCGTTAAGAATTCCTCAATGCCAGTATGCTTACTTTAATTTATTCTCAAGATAGAGCACATCAGTTGTTGACGCATTCCACTTATCGATAAATGACTTAGGTGTAAACGCCGGGGAGTAAGTAAATGAGCCTAAAATAAGATCCGTGTCACCATCGAGGTCAATATCACCGGACTCCATCACGATCCATCGTCCGTCGTCGGCATTCGCCAGGGTATGTGGTTGGAAGCTGAAGTCGGCCGAAGAAGTGTTCTCAAGGTAGATAAATGATTCTTTGGGGTTGTTGTCGAAATCGGGAAAGAAGCAGGAAATGGCAAAGTCCACGTCACCATCCTGATCAAAGTCGACGGCTTCCACCTGAGTGGCGCCGTAAGCCGGGAAGAAGAACGCCTCTTCGAAATTATTCTTACCATCATTGAGGAAGAGCCTCATGCCATGGTAAGGCTTCAAAATGGGCGAGTAGTCGGCGTTGTCGCCATGCGCCACGGCGATGTCCATGTCGCCATCGCCATCGTAGTCAAAAAGCTCAAGGTCGCTGGAGCCGTAAAGCGGATTGAGGCGTAGAATCTGCCTTGCAGCGAAAGTCAGTCCTTTGCCCTGATACAAAATATAGGCGCCTTCGTTGCCCTGCGAAACAAGCACCACAAGATCCTTCAGTCCATCGTTGTCCATGTCGTGCACCTCTACCTTGATGCAACCGGCGTAGGGCAACAGCTGTGTTTTTTCCCTGCGGCCGTCTATGTCGGAAATCAAAGTCAGCTGGCCAATCAGGTTGCCAAACTCACAGACAAGTATCTCGTCGGTGCCATCACCATCAAAATCCTCGACCAGGCTAAACACCGGCCGTTGCAAAAACTCAGCTACCTTTCTTTGGGGCTGATCCGGCGTTACCTCCCACAACGTTCCCAACGACTGCTCCGTTGGGTGCATCTGTCCCATTTCAACAACGAACTCCCGTCCCATGCTCCTGTTAAACGAAACAACAGAGGTTTTGAATGTCTCTTCGATCCGTGCGGAGTCGCCGGGCTCCCACTTCCATATTTGCCCGTTGGCATTAGCGCCATACACTCCCTTTTCGTCGTCAACGTGTCTGAAATGCGTTACCAAAGACCCCTTGAAGTCCTCAGTCTTGATAAAAGTGGGAGAAAACTGGGTCAGCACGCTACTTCTCTCAACCCTGGCGAGATCGGCAGGCATAGAATCTGGGGCGTTTTCCAAAATGTATTTCGTTACGGCCTCCCAGTCGCTGTCAGAAATCATCGGTTTTTCAGGGTAGACATTGTTGGACTGCAAAAGCATTTTCTCGTTCATGTCCACCCTTCGGTAAGGGTCATATCCCTCTATCTTTACACCCAACCTTGCGCCCATCTCAGGAAGTACAAGCCTTTCCCACACACCTTTGGTTAGTTGTGCCGGGTCCGGCAGGTTGTGGCAGCCACCGCAGTAAGTTTTGTAAGTAGCCGCAGGTTTATCAATATTTCCAACACATCCGTCAAGCAGGCAGGCCACAGAAATGATGGCACCAGCCCCAATCACCCATTTTATTCGCTTCATCGTATATCGTACTCCTTCGTCAACAATATTAGACAAATGAGCAGGAAAAAGCATGGAAGTTTGACTGGAAGGTTCTTTTTAGGCAAGAGGGAAATAGGTAGCCGACTTGAGCTACCTTCGCAAAGTAACCCCGAGGGAAATTTCAAATCCCTCAAGATTCACTCTCGCATCAGGAAAATCGATGGCTTTGGTTTCCAGGCTGCCCCCCTGCACGCCGCCAATATAGTCGCCGTTGAGGGTGGCAGCTGACGCAACGGACAAATAGCTGACCTCGGTTGACACCGAAAATTCTTTGGCTATGTGCCATTCAAAAGAGGTGCCGGCTATCCAGCCCAGGCCAATTTTAGTTTTAATTGTAGCATCAGTATTGGCAACGTCCCAGCCTTCATAATCTCTTAGTACCCTGTCGAAGTTGCCTTCGTTCAGCCTTGGGTTGATGTGCCAGATGCCAGCAGCTCCTCCCCTGATCCACCAGGTCACAATTTTGGTATCTATCTTGAAAGCCAGCTCCACAGGCACCAGCATAGAAAAGTGCGGGCCTGTCAGCGGCTTGTCTGCCTCAAAGGGTAGTTTATCCATCGCAAGCCCTGACATAGAATAAATGGAGCCGCCTGTCTCAATTCCCACAGGCCCAAAATAATAGCCCAGCCCTCTGACGGAAAACGGGCTGACCGGAGCCGACACATAGCCGTTTTTTGGCACCAGGTAGGAGAAAGAAATGCCTTGTGCCAGCAACTCACTACCCGCTAACCAGCTGATTGCCCCGGTTAAAACAAATAACTGAAGCGATTTGTAAAGGCCTCTGATTACGGTTATCTTCATTTACTCAAACTTTTTACACCTGTCATCCTTTTTCGAAAACGAAGTTAGGACATAAAGCCTCTTTCTTAAGACTAATTTGCTTTGAATATGAGTGAGTTGCAGAAATTCCTCAAATCCATCTATGACCTGCCGGCATCGAGCATGCAAAAGCTGGAGGATTGTCTGAAACCGGTGGAGTTCAAAAGAAAGGAGGTAATAACCTGGGAAGGGCATGTTGAGAAGTACCTCTATTTTGTTCAGGAGGGCATCCAGAAATCTTACTATATCAAGGATGGAAATGAACACGTCATTGCATTCACTTATGCCCCCTCTTTTTCGGGTATCCCTGAGTCGTTTCTTACACAAACTCCCTCAAAATATTTTCTGGACACCATCACGCCCAGCAAACTGCTCCGGCTTTCCTACGATCAGCTCCAGTCGTTACTAAGCGAAGACCGCCATTTGGAACGGATGATGCAGAAAGCAACGGAAGTTGTGCTGGCAGGGCTGATCCAGCGCCATCATGAGCTGCTGGCCTTTGATATTGAAGAAAGGTTTACAGCTTTCGTCAAACGAAGTCCAAAATTACTCAACCTCATCCCCCACAAAGACCTGGCCTCTTACCTCGGCATTAATGCCACCAACTTCAGTAAGCTGCTGGCACGGGTGAAAATCTGAAATCTTGGTATATACCAAGAGTCATTCCTTTGCCGCTCGATTCCTTTGCTAAAAAATAAAACAGCAATGAAGCAGCAAACTCCTCTTTGGCTTGACGAAAGCCTCTACCCCTTTTCACACCGTTACATCGACCTTCCCTCTGGCAGAATGCACTATGTGGATGAAGGTCGGGGCGACGTACTTTTGTTTGTGCATGGCACGCCTGCATGGTCATTCCTTTACAGAGAGCAAATAAAAACACTGCGCACAAAGTACCGATGCATTGCCGTCGATCATATTGGTTTCGGGCTGTCAGATAAGCCGGAAGATTTCGACGGCACTCCTCAAGCCCACTCAGCCAACCTTGCCCTGTTTGTAGAAAAGCTCGGCCTCACCAATATCACCCTTGTTGTCCATGACTTCGGCGGGCCGATAGGCCTTTCATTCGCCCTCTCGCATCCAGAAAAGGTGAGGAACCTGGTGATACTAAACACCTGGCTCTGGAAAACCAGCGATAACCCCGATGTGCAAAAGGTTGACAAGGTGGTAAACAGCAGGTTGGGCAAGTTAATTTATCTGCACACAAATTTTTCCCCATCCATTCTGATGGAAAAATCTTTCCACGACAAATCGAAACTAACAAAGGCCATACACCTTCACTATACCAGACCGTTTCCCAACAAGGCGTCCCGGTGGGGGCTTTTACGGCTGGCACAATCCCTTCTTGGGTCTTCCGATTGGTACGAAGAGCAGTTTAAACAACTACATAAATGGCAGCATAAAACCGCTTTGATCCTTTGGGGCACAGAAGATCAATTTATAAAACCAGCATTTCTGGATAAATGGAAGGAAGCGCTCCCACAGGCTACTGTCCGAACTTTTGACGCCGGACATTTCGTTCAGGAAGAATCCTCGAAAGAGGTTTCCGATGCCATTGACAGCCTAATGCAACAGAGCCAATTTTCGCTGGCTAGCAACACTTTTACCGGAGCCTAGCTTCTGCATGTAGCACCGTTCGCAGGCTGCGAAGATAATTAGCAACACAATAGTGATTTTGTGCGCAACTGTTTTCATTTTTGCACCCAGATCGATGCTTCTCTGACATTTGGGCAAATGAAGCATCAAAAGCTAAATGGGTACGTAAAATATAATTAATCGAATAACTTATTGAATATTTTAACGTTACAACAAACTAAAACAACAAGTCATTTTATGAAAAAACTGTTTTTATTAGTAACAACCAGTTTAATTATTGCTTCGGCAGCCAACGCACAGAACACAGATTATAAAACAGCCGTGGGACTCAGGGCTGGTTTATCAGCCGGTCTTACAGTCAAGCATTTTCTTAGTCAAAAAGGTGCCCTGGAAGGTCTCGTTTCATCCCGCTGGGGTGGTGTAAACATCACAGGTTTATACGAAGTACACGACATAGCTTTTGACGAGCCAGGCCTTCGCTGGTACTATGGCGCAGGTGGCCATGTCGGCTTTTGGGATGGCAACAAGAATCCCTGGTTTGATGACAATGACAACCACAGCGTAATAGGTGTAGACCTTATTCTTGGTATGGAATATACCATACCGGGCTCACCAGTCAACCTGAGTTTGGACTGGAAACCAGGTTTTAACCTTGTCGGCTACAGTGGATTTTGGGGAGATGAATTCGCTCTTTCCCTGCGATTTGCTTTTAAGTAAATATTTTGAGGGAGGGCGCCGTCGGCATCCTCCCTTTAAAATTTCGATGCCAGTCGCATCAGTTCCTCTCTGTTCACTTCATGTTTCCCCTCAAACACCAGGCTTCTGGTGTTCTTGCCAAACAGCTCTTTGAGTCTTACCTTTTCCTGAGCCAGCAGCTGCTCGCTATAATAAATATCTTGCCTGCCAATGCAGCCAATCACCTCTGCTTTTGGCGACGCAAATTCGAAATCTGCCGGCGTCAGTTCTTTTGGGAACCCACCTGCCCACAGCACCATTTTGTGAAAGGGCCACTTCTTGTGTGCAGCTAACCTCGCCACGGCCGATACGCCTTGCGAAAAGCCAAACAAAATCAGCTTGTAGTGGTCAAAGTCGATGTCTTCAAAAATAGGATCAAAAACCGCATCGAAGTAGGCCCTTTGATTGGCCAGCTCAGTTTCCCTGTCCTCTTTTGTCATCCAGCTTGCCCCCACCCTTCCATAGGTCTGATCGAGATACAAGCGACTAAGCCCTTGCGGCGCAATGACAAAATGCTTGCTCGGATCCAAAAAATCGAACTTTTGAACAAAAAACTCTGCCAGTTGCGCATAACCATGACACACCACCCATATGTATTTGGTGGCAGGCGTTACATTGTTGAGTGTGTAATAAGGAGCTGAAAAAGAAAAGGAGACGTGTCGCTGCAAAACCTGATTTTTTTTTGAAACGTGAAGGTAAAGTGAAAGTGCGTGCTGTAAAAGTACCGGGCAAATTATACTTGGGCAGCTTTACGTGAATAACAACGCATTAATCAAGACGTAAATTTCCTACATTTGAAAAAATGAACCATTAAGAAGTAGTCAAAAAAAAACGCCGTTTGTAAAACCCTATTTATGACAAAAACATCAAGCTTCCTCGTTGCCATGCTATTCCTGGCGCTGTCGCAAAGTCTGTTAGCACAAAACAGCTCAGACCCGGAGCCACTTTTGGAATTTGCGGCTGTTTATTCCAACGGTGAAAAATGGGAGGCTGGCAAAACTCCGGCGGAGCAGCCCTACTTTATGGATCATTCTGCTTTCCTGTTCCGGTTGAAACAATCAGGAGTGATTACGGCCGGTATAAAGATCGCCGACAAAAGCATCATTTTGTTCAAGGCCAAAAGCCTCGAGGAAGCAAAGAAATTGTTTGCACCCGATGTGTCGGTGGACGAAAAAACCTACAAGCTGGAGGTGCAACCGGCCACAGTATTTTACAAAGGCTGTATTTGACGTCAGTTTTACCGCAAAGTTGCCTAATTTTATATCAGGCCAAAGCCATTCTTTCCAGCTAACCATACAAAGCCATGAAGATATCTCTATCCATATTTTTTGCGCTCTTCCTACTGCTGCCCTGCAAGGAACAAAGCAAAGATGAACAGCAAAAACCAGAGGTGCCTGAGCCCGGCGAACCGGTAGCGGAAGTCGACTGGGACGAAGCCACCCTGGCCTGGTCTGACGAATTTGACGGGGAAGCGGTGGACACGGAGAAATGGAAGTTCGAAACCGGGGCCAATGGCTGGGGCAACAATGAATGGCAAAACTATACCAGCGGCCCAAACTCTACGGTCTCAGACGGGTTGCTGAAGATTACCGCCAAAAAGACAGGACCCGGTCAGAAAGTGGGCGACTATACATCGTCACGCATGCTGAGTAAGGAGACGTTCACCTACGGACGCATGGAGGTGAGGGCCAAAATACCCGAATGGAAAGGCAAGGGCGTTTGGCCTGCGATCTGGATGCTGGGCGACAATATCAGTCAGGTTGGCTGGCCCGACTGCGGCGAAATCGACATCATGGAATATGTGAGCTATGCTCCCAATGAAGTCCACTTCACTATCCACAGCAAGGCCAATAACCATGTGCAGGGAACCCAAATTACCACTGGACCCATGAAGCTGGAAACCATTGAAGAGGAGTTCCACAACTATGGTATTCTTTGGACGGAGCGATACGTCAAATTCTATCTGGACGATATCGACAACGTAAAACTGACATTCAACAAACCCACCGTACCCACGCAGGACAACTGGCCGTTTGACAAGCCGTTCTTCTTTTTGCTGAACATCGCCGTTGGTGGCAATTGGGGAGGTTTACAAGGAGTGGATGACAACATTTTCCCATCGACGATGGAGGTGGACTATGTGCGGGTTTATCAGTTCGAATAACTGGTGACGAGCAAATAGCGGCGGCTTAGTGCTCTGTGCGTTTCATTTTCCCTATTTCGCCCAATCTGGCGCTGGAGTGTCCGGGTCAAATAGCTCATCCAAATAGTAGTCTCTCTTGTACAGATTGTTGCAATTGTTTTCGCCGCTGAGGTCGAAAATACAAGCGTATTGGTCAATGAATTCACCATTCATTAGACTTTTTGCATCTCCATTGGGTAGCAGGGCATCATCGTGATCAATTCTTCGCAAAGCGCAGTGGCCCAGCATATGCAACATCAAGGCTTCCTGTGTAATCTTATCGCTCCAGCATTTGTTTTGCTGATTGATCTCAATTTTCAGCTGTTTGCCAACGAATACACAGGAGCCGCACAAAATGCCCTCAGTGTTCAGGCCGTATTCAATGATCAGGTTGTTTGACAGCTCAAGCCTAACACCACGCTGGGCGGCTTTCGACACAAGCGTGTCAACAAAAGACTGCAACTCGTCGGGAACGCTATAAATCGTTTCCTGCTCTTTGGTACACGCAGCAAAGAGCATCCAGAAAATAAGCAGTATACCCGCTGACGATAAAAAATGCTTTCTCATTAACTTAATACGAGGCTTAGTTACTAGTCAAGTTAATAAATACTAACTTGGATGCGAGCATTTCATCATCGATTTAACTCACAAATATCATTGTTCAATCAAAAAATCCCATTCATATGAAAAGATCAGCAACAGCCGTTTGGCAAGGAAGTGGAAAAGAAGGCAAAGGACACCTGACCACACAAAGTACGGTACTTAATAAAACTCAGTACTCCTTTTCCTCGAGGTTTGAAGAGGGAGTTGGCACCAATCCGGAAGAGCTGATAGCTGCCGCTCATTCGGGCTGCTTCGCTATGAAGCTGAGCTTCAGCTTGACTGAGGCAGGTTTTGTGCCCGACACCCTTGATGTTACCTGCAAGGTTACGCTTGAAGATGGAGCTATCACCAAATCCCATCTGACGCTCAAAGCAAAGGTGAAAGGAATAAGCGACTCAAAATTTGCGGAGTGCGTGAAAGATGCGGAAAAAAACTGCCCCATCTCCAAGTCATTGACTGCTGCTATTTCCGTTGAACACACACTGAATGCATAGTTGATAGACCAGACTACAAAAGTTTAGCGGCGGGAAGAAGGGTATGTGGACATTCCGACAACCTCTGACGTCGCATAGCAACGTCCGCTCCGAAACTTTTGTAGTCTGCTATTTAGTCCCTTCCAGCTCATACCATTCCACGTCTGTCAGGTTGGGTCTTCTGCCTTTGTTCTCAGGCGCATAGTTTTTAGCCAGGTAGTCAAGAATGGCCGCTTCGTTCTCGCCCAGGTCCCACAGCTTCTGTGTCCGCTGCATCCAGCGTATCATACCTTCCCATCCCTCTCTTGTGGCCCTGTTTTGCGTCACAAGGGTGGCTGCGTGGCAGTTGGTGCAGTTGGTTTTGGCCAGCTCCCACCCAGCATCGATGATAAAGCCTGTTTCTTCATCTATAGTGCCGTTTTCGGCCTTTGGAGCAACGGCCTCAACTTTAGCTACAGGCGTTGCTGTTTCCTGCTGAGCAAGTACCGGCTTCGGCGATGGCTTGTAGAAAAAGAACAGGTAAGAAGCCCCCAGAGAAAGAATTAAGGCCAGGCTTAAAATCCCTATTAAGGCACCTGTGGCTTTTTGCAGCACCTCCAGTAAATCGTTTTTCTTCTCCATCATCTTACTTTCACGGCTATTCTATGGCACGCATTATTCAGATAGCCTTTGGGGTTCCATCCGGGCACCACCATGGGCTGGCTCTTTCCGTCGCTATCTTTTGCCTTGGCCCATATTTCGTAGTAGCCCGTGGCAGGCAGCTTTAATTCAGCGCTAAAATGCTGCCAGGCCTGTCGGTTGGCAGGTCGCTCCAGACTGGCAGCCTGCCAGGTGGCACCAAAATCGGACGACACGTGCACCTCTTTCACACTCTTATCCCCCACCCAGGCATGCCCACGGACAGGAAGCGTTTGACCCGCTTTGATCATGGCCCCTGTTTTCGGGTAGGTAATGATCGACTTCACAGGCATGCCTTCTATGATGCACATGTTTTCATCGGGCACCACCTCACCGGGTGCTACCGCTTCGCAGGGAACACGATAGCTGTCACCGCCCATTTTCTCACCATCGTGCACTACATTTCTCACGGAAATAGCACTCAACCATTTTCCGGAAGTAGAGCCTGGCCATCCTCCCACCACAAGTCTTAAAGGATGTCCGTTGGCCAAGGGAATATCCTCGCCATTCATTGCCCAGGCCACCAGGGTTTCGTCTTCGAGCGCTTTGCTAATGGGCACTCCTCTCGATATCACTACTTTTTCAGGGTCGTTGCTCAGGTGCACATCCTTGCCGTAGTAGCCGATATACACTGCATCATCTTTTATGCCCACATCCATCAAAATGTCTTTCAGCCTCACGCCTGTCCATTTGGCGCACGAAACCGCACCAACTTCCCACTGATTGCCTTTGGCTGGTGGGTTGAACTCCGCCCTGCCATTACCGCCGCACTCAATAGTAAGCTGGTAGGTGTAAGTTTTAAATTTGCTTTTAAGCTCAGCGATAGAATAGGATTTCGTCGTTTTGGCAGCCTCTCCGTTGATCGTTAGCGACCAGTTAGCCACATCGATAGCCTCAGGCATCAGGCCATTGTTACGCACAAACATTTTATCGGCAGGTGTCACCTTGTCGTCAAGTAAGTGTGGCGGCGTTTCAATGTTCCAGGGTCTTTCGCCAAGCACCTTCAAACCAGCGTTTTTACCCGGAAGCATCTCCGGATCAGCCAGCCATTTACCGACAAACGGGTACTTTTCCGGCACCACGCTGCCGTAGACTACCGGCACGCCCCAAACCAGTGCCTGGCTGCCTAGAAATGATTTTTTGAGGAAACTTCGGCGGGTGTTCATGATCTGATTTTTGTAAGATGACACCAGAAAGTTAACCTTACGAAATCAGAAATAAAACGAAACCGGTGTCGATTGGCGGATAAAGTATCAGATATCCCTGGTTTGTTCTTTTAACCTGAGCAGCTCAGCTTTCAGCACCTCTCTGGGCGCTCCTTCTCTCAGCACTTTCCCATCTTCCAACCATACCACATGATCGGCCAAAATGGTCGCCTCCAGCAGGTCGTGCGTTGCCATCACTGCTGTGGTATTGAGCAGGCCAAGCATTTGCTTGAGCTCACCCCTTATCTCGTTCCGAAGGCTGAAGTCGAGCGCCGCCATGGGTTCATCGAGCAGCAGCAGTGCTGGCTTTGCCGCCAAAGCCCTCGCCAAAGCCACCCGCTGTTGTTGCCCACCAGAGAGTGAGGCGGGCCGGTCGTTGACCAGGTCTTGTATTTTGAACACTGTGAGCAGTTGCTCCAACCAGGTATTGTCCACTTCTTCCCTGAATCCGTATTGGATGTTCGCTTTCACATTCAGGTGAGGGAATAGCGCATAGTCCTGAAATACGTAGCCTATATGCCTGCGTTGGGGAGCAACAAAAGATGAAGGCGATGACCACACAAATTCCGACGCACTAATGACGCCGCTATCTGGCTTTTCTAAACCGGCCAGCAGCCGCAGCAGGGTGGTTTTGCCGGCACCACTCGGGCCCATCAGTGCCGTGAAAGAACCCTTGCTGAGTGTCAGCTCCGCTTCCAGCGAAAAGGATCGGCCCCTGTCGGCGTACTTCTTTTTACAATCCAGTGAATAAGCTGCTTCTACCATAGTGCTATCCGCTTTTGAAGCCACTGAACAAGGAAAATGATGACAAGTGAAAAAACCAGCAGCACCAGGGCGTACTGGTTGGCGACATCGTAGTTCATGGCCTCCATTTCGTGAAAGATAGCAATCGATGCCACCCTCGTTTGGCCGGGTATGTTGCCGCCAATCATCAGCACCACACCAAATTCGCCAATAGTATGGGCAAAGGTCATGATGAACGCTGCGAACAACGACGATTTGATATTGGGAACAAGCACCTTAAAAAAGGTCTGAAGCCTTGTTTTTCCGAGGGTAAACGACGCCTCCCTTAACGATTTTGGCAGTGCGTCTAACCCCGATAAAATGGGACTTACCATGAACGGAAGGCTAAAAACAATGCTGCCAAGCAAAATGCCGTAGAAAGAAAATACCATCCGAACACCAAAGAGCTTTTCAAATACGCCGCCAGCGAAGCTATCGGGCTGCATGGCCACCAGCAGGTAGTAGCCGAGAACTGTTGGGGGCAACACCAAAGGGAGGGCGATAATGGCCCTGATGAGGCTTTTTCCCCTGAAAGAAAACATGTGGAGCACGTAGCCCGAAACGACCCCGACCAACGCAAGAATTAGCGTCGTAAACACGGCCAATTTCAGGCTCAACCACAAGGGGGCCATGAACTGCTCCATGGTTACTCTGCCACAGGGAGTTCGTAACCAAAATCTTGAAATATCCGGCGGGACTCTTTGCCCAGAAGAAAATCCTTGAAAAGCGTAGCAACGAAAAGCCCGGGGCCGTCAGTCTTTAAAATAAGCATCGTTTGTGGTATGGGATCCATCCAAATCTCCTCAATTTTAATAAACTTGCCCTCGCCTTTCTTCTGACTGAACTTAAGAGAGTTAGACGTAAAAGCCGCATCGACAGAACCGGCCGCAATGTACTGGTTGACCTGACCGATACTGGTGCCATACACGATCTTGTCGTGCACTAACACCCCCAGCTGCTTCACTTCCAGCCAATCTCTGGACAGCTTGCCGTATGGCGCCAGGTCAGGGTGTGCCAGACCGATGGATTTCACCTTCTCCTGTTTGAGAATAGCCGCCGGATCGTCTCCGGCAATGCCGCTTTTCACCCACAGATACACAGTCCCAAAGCAAATAATTTGTGGCCCACCATGCGCCTTGTCTTTGTCAATTACCTCATCAATGTATTTATCGTCGGCGGAAACGAAAATCTCATATGGAGCGCCGTTGATGATCTGCGAGGTGAGAGTGCCGGAAGCTCCTGGAATGAGTTCCACTTCGTAGGGGTACTTGCTCTCAAATTTCTTTTCAATGGCCTGCATTGGTAGCAAAAGATTGGAGGCCACTGCCACTTTTATCGACTGCGCCATCATTGAGCAGCACAGCAGCATCAAAAAAATAGTAATATGTATTCTTGTAGCTATATCTCTATTTACCATCACCCAACTCAATTCTTCCTGAAAAAATCTACAACCAACCTTTACTTCCAACTAGCTTTCCAAAACTTCCCCGGGTACTAGCAGGCAATAACACCAAAAATGGCGGCTTAACCACCTATGGTTGACATGCTTTCCGACACGGCATGTCCTTTTGCTCTTCTTGCCTCCGCTTCAAACCCGTTTTTTGCTCTTTGCCCAAATGCCTTCAGCAAAGCGGCGCTAATTTCTGCGTCATTGGCGCCATTTCTTAGCAAAGCTCTCAAATCAAGCACACCGTCATCGTACAGGCAGGTTTTCAGCGTGCCCTGAGCGGTCATCCTGATTCGGTTGCAGGTGCCGCAAAAGCTCCTCGTAAAAGCTGCAATGATCCCTACAGAGCCTTTGAACCCATCTATGCCATACGTTGCTGACGTTGAGGCGGCTTCGTCTACTCTTCGACTGAGCGATGGGAATGCCCTGACCAGCTCCTGGTGAATCTTCGCATGCGTCCACACCAGCACAGGGTAATGCGAGCCCTCGCCGTTGAAAGGCATTTCTTCTATGAATCTCACGTCCACTTTGTGTGCTTTTGCCAGCATGGCCAGCGGCACAATATCGTCCGTGTTCTGTCCGTCCATCACCACGACATTGATCTTGGTTTCAATTCCCTGGTCGAGCAGCGCATGAAAAGTCTCCATCACTGCTGGCAGCTCGTCCCGGCGGGTAATAGAGTGAAAGCGCTCACGATCCAGCGTATCCATGCTCAAATTAACCGATTTGATACCTGCCGCCTTGAACTCTTCAATATGAGGCAATGTCAGAACGCCGTTGGTAGTGATATGAATGCCTTCGATGCCTGGAATTTCGTTGAGCTTTTTGATAAAGTACATCAAGTCTTTTCGCACAAAAGGTTCTCCACCGGTAAGCCTCACCTTTTTCACCCCAAACCCAGCCATGATCCCTACAAGACGCAGCATTTCCTCGTAGGTGAGCAGCTCCTTTTTGGGCAGGTACCTGATGCCTTCTTCCGGCATACAGTAAAAGCAGCGCAGGTTGCACCTGTCGGTAACAGCCAGCCGCACATACTCTATGGGCCTTCCGTGATTATCAAAAAACTGTTTTCCCTGCATAGTTAGTGTTACAACACGAATTCAAGTTGGTAAAGTTTAAGCTGATTTAGAAATTGTTTGGTGGAAAGAGGGGATTATTCCCCATAATTGGTTGTTGTGTTGAGAAGAGGTCGCAAATTGATTTACTTTACTGTATGGAATTAACGATTCAGGCATTTGGCATAGCGAAGGATATACTTGGCGACAGGAAGACCATGCTGAGCATGAATGATGGAGCTACGGTAGCTGATTTGCTGGCGCTACTGAACAAAGAGTACCCGGCGTTTCAAAAGCTGACGTCGCTGGCGGTAGCGCTGAATGAAGAGTATGCAGAAAAGGAAGCAGTACTCAGCCCGGCTGATACGATAGTGCTCGTGCCACCGGTAAGCGGAGGATGAGCAACTGATGATTCGGAGAATTTGTTGATTTAAAGATTTAAGAATGGCGGATTTGAAGATTTTGAAATTGCTGGCGACTTCCCCCTCCGGTCTTCTGTCTCCGGTCTTCTAACTTCCGTCTTCCGTCTTCCGTCTTCCGTCTCCCAACTTCCTCAACTATGATCAAACTTACAGACCAACCCATCGACATCCACGAAGCCATTGAGGCAGCCCAGGCAGAAGGCGCCGGTGCGGTGAACGTATTCATTGGCACGGTGCGCAACAAAACCCAGGAAAAGCAGGTGCTGTCCCTCGACTTCGAAGCCTACGACCCCATGGCTGAAAAAGAAATCCAGAAGATTGTGGACCAGGCCAAAGCCAAATGGCCCGTGATCAAAGCGGTGGTGGTGCATCGCAAAGGGCATTTGGAGATTGGCGAGGCAGCAGTAGTGATTGCCGTTTCAACCCCCCACCGCAAGGCCTCCTTCCAGGCCTGTGAATTCATTATTGACACACTGAAGCAAACTGTTCCCATCTGGAAAAAAGAGATTTTTGAGGGGGGTGAGGAGTGGGTGAGTGCGCACCCGTAACGGAGTTCAACGCAAATGCAGCGTGGGGATTGGTAAGAGTTACGGATCAATATGTATTTCTGGGGGATCGAATGTTTCGTTTGTGGCTAAATAAAAAAGCAAAACTGGTTCAATGCGTCTCGCCCGGCCGGGCTTCTCCAGTCGGACAGGCTTGAACCTTTTGCTTTTTTATGACCACTTGGGATATTGGGTTTAAAGGGCAATCCCCCCAGATTTTCCGCTTGATCAAGAGTTACCGCTGCCGTCCGTACTTAGCCACGCCGATGATAAAATTATACTTTATGGCGGAGATGCCCAAGCCAGCAAATGCTTGAAAACTGAGGAAGCCACCATTCATTGTTTGGATTCTTGTTAGCGGTTTTTTTGATCACCCTTTCTTTTGAGGATTTCTTTTAATTGGTTGTCCAATTCAGTAATGTAATTTGCTGGCGGGCTTCTTCTCTTTATTGCTTCAGGATGTTTTTCAGCAATTAATTGTCTAATGTAGTTAAGCAGAATTTCGTAATTGTTTGATGACTCAGAATGGTTCATTACAAGAATATATCCCGGGAGTTCGGACATGTCTTCCAAAAACTGTTCAAATTGAAAATGATAGTTCAAATACTGAATAGCTCTTTGTTTATCAATTGATTCAAAGTAATCATTGAGTTTCTTGCCATTGTACCTCTTTAAGTCTCCGTTTGCTTTGTTTCTAAACACCAAAAAAGGATGCTTTTCTGCCACTTCAGTTATATCAGATGCATTCTCAATTTGGCTTATCGTTGTTCTTTTATTTATCAGGTAAAGATCTGCATTCGTTACAATAACTGGCACATGTACGAAAGCCGTATCATAAAAAGTCTCAGTATGTAATTGCTCATTAAACGAGCCTATCAGTTTGTCAACAAAGGCATATGACAGTTGATTGATTGCTTTAAAAATGTTCGTTTCAAGATAATCATTTTCGAAAATTTCAACACCTTTCAGACATAAAGGAGCAAGGTACTTTTTGTCAAGCAACTGTCCCCTGGCAAATTGAAATTTCTTATGAACAAATTGGTCGCCAACATGAAAAAATCCATCAGGATCTGCTTCATTCTGATATCCGTATGCGTCTGGTAAAAAGAACCATTTGGTTGGCTGAGTCTTGTATTTACATTCAACCATTAAGTCAATGCTGCAGCCATTCCAGTAGTTTGCATCTATATCATACGAAAAATCTTTTTCCTTACCAGTCTCGTCTGGCCTTGAGTATTGATACTCTCCCCATACTAGGCAACCTGATTTAACGAAATGCTCAGCAACTGCATATTCAAATGGGAGTCCAGATTTTAATAGTAGTTGTTTCCAGTCTTTTGCCATTTTTATTTTACCATTACGACTAACCTGGCTATGGCGAGAGGGGTTTTACAATGCACTTCCGCTTCCACCGGCACTTAGCCACGCAGATGAATAAAATTATACTTTGTGGCGTAGATTCCAAGCCAGCAAATGATTGGAAACCGATGAAGCCGTCATGCATTATGCGCATTGTTGGGTGCTGTTATGGCTTACTTATATTTTAGTTTCATTCTTTTAAAGTCTGTGTCAACGTCGTATGTAACCAATTGAGATAATCCTCCTTTGTTTATCTCAAGTTGAATAGTCTTATTGTTAGGGACGGTTATCATGAAGCCACCTTTGGCGTTTGAATAAACTACCTCCATAGTTCCTTTTATTCTGATTTCACAGCTGTCAACTGGGTCTTTAGTTTTCTTATGAATTATTTCTCCCCATAAATTTCTTGTCGGCTGTGCCCTTGTTAGTTTTCGTTCAATCTTTTTACTGTCCTTATAAATCTGGTCTCTAATATCTGTCCCAAGTACTATTTCTTTGAAGTCAATATTCTCCTCATACTCCACATACAACTGAGTAAAGCATTGAGGGAACCAAATAATTGTCGGCTGTGAATTTAGTGTCAATGTGAACTCACCATTGACGTCAGTCACCGTCCCGTTTTTGGTTCCTGGTTCTAAAACATTCCATCCTGGTATTGGAGTCCTGTCGTCAACACTAACAAGTCGGCCTTTAATTGTTCGTTGTTGTCCCAGTACAATTGTAGGCAGTAAAGTCAGTGCAAATATTGTTATTAGAAGTCTCATCTTTGTCCAGCCATAATTGCACCCAACCTCTGTAAAATGAGTGTGGGAGTTTTATGCAGCTCCGCTTCCACTACATCTTAGCCACGCCGATGATAAAATTATACTTTGTGGCGGACATTCCAAGCCAGCTAACCTATGATAACTGGTGAAGCCCACATTCATTTTACCGCTGTGTTAGCCACATTTATCTCACAATGGCATTAAGGCCAAGTCTCATAATTGTTGACTGTACCGAATCTGCTGTACAACCTCCAATGTTAAACTCAACGTCGGTAAATTCTTTCCATGCTGAGCTCACTTTGTAGTTGTTGGAGACACCAACGCTTGGATTTACTGCTGTCCATAAGTTGACTGAAACACTGTCTTCACCAATCTGATTAGTTGAATGAACAAAAACCGATTTGATTCCGAAGTCCGAGGCAATTCGAGATTCCAACTGATCAATGTCGTCAAGTCTTTTGGTTTCTATTGTCATTTCGCCTGAGTAGTCCGTGAAAGCGCTGTTTGGTCTGATAAATTCTGGCAAAAAGAAGTTGTTGACTCGGAGGTTTAGGAGTAGTTTTTTAGCTTCAGTCACGTCAGGCATCTCGATAGAGACCCATTCCAATTCGTCAATGAAAGACTGGTGCTTAAATAGAAGGTTTTGGTCGAAAGCATAATTTCCTTGCCGGGTGATAAGCGATGTCAGAGATTCATTTACCATGATCTTTTCAATGACTGTTGGTCCGTCAGTTAAAAAAACATTGTATGTCGGAACGCCCAAGTCGTTTGTTGGCGAACCTCCCCATTCCCTTACAATCCCACGTATTGCATCAGTATTTGAGATTACTATCGGCTTCTCAATGATTAGCTTATTGTATTTATCCATTTCATTGAATGGTGCTCTCATTGGAATTATGTAGATACGGTGTCGGTTTGTGATGCCCTGCCGTGTCCTAAATGCACCGTCAGCGGAACACCCACTTACAATTAGAGAGAGCATTAAAAGCAAGCAATATTTCATCGAGCAAGTTTCTTGAGGCTACGCCTCGGTAAAATGAGTGTGGGAGTTTTATGCAGCTCCGCTTCCACTACATCTTAGCCACGCCAATGATAAAATTATAAATTGTGGCGGGCAATCCAAGCCAACTAACCTTTGATAACCTGTGAAGCCCACATTCATTTTACCGTTGTGTTATAGGGCTCTTTCAATTTGATAGCCAACAGACTTAGTTTTTTGGGATTCTAATTCTTTGAATTTACCAGCGTCTAGAGTTAATACTTCATCACCGGATTGATAAACCGGTGTGACTGGAATCGTAATAATCTCAACTTTTAAAGGGTCTTGTTCATTAAGCTCTTTAAACCAGCATCTTAGCGTTTTTGAGTTTTTACCTTTTTGATTTAAAGAAGCTCCTAAGGTGGTTTCGACATCCTCGGAAGATAATTTAAAAGTCACCTCTTTCAACCAAGGTTGGTCTTTTCTTAAATCGTAAAAGCACCACAGTTGAAATACCACCAGTACTTTTTTATTGTGTCTTCCAGCAAAGGCGATTGCTAATAATCCACATTTTGCCAATTCACTGCAAGAGTCTAACAGACCTTCAGAGGATAATGCGTTAATAAGTGCATTATCCATCTCCTGAAAATTATACAAGGCTTCAATAAATTCGTTTCTTGAAACTTTAGTTTGACCATCTCTTGAACAGATTTCTTGATCTTTTCTGACATAGCTGTTATGGCCGATGGTATTTCGTAATTTGGAGTGAAATGTCTTAGTGAATGAATTAAATAAGTGTGGTAGGTCAGAAATTCTTGATGCGATATAGTCAATAGTTGTACCCTTTTTTAGATGACCCGCCCTATCTCTTAGATTATCCAAAGTGAAATTTATATTTCCATTTTTTCGAAGCTCTGAAATAGAGCCAAGGACTATGTAAAGAGTATTTATCTCATATATTGACTGATATAGAAAGCAAGATTGTTGTGTTATCTTCTCTAGTGTTTTTAATTCATCACATATCTCAATCATGTTAAACCTAGAGACGTCATACTCGTCTAGTAGTTCATCATTTGATATCTTGTTAAAGAGATATTTGAATTTTTCCGGATATAATTTTTTGGTTGTACTGATAAGTTTATGAAAATCATCAATTAAGTGGTGTTCGTTTTTTATTCGTTTCAATTCATAATAAAGCTTGTTTCGATAAAAGCTGTAACCGTCTGTATTTTCTGAAAAGAGGAGCTTTAACTCTGAATTAAATTCAGTTGGTATGCCATCTTGAAACCGGCGGTTTATGGCAGATTCATACCGCATGAATCGGTTCAAAGCGTCGTTGTGGTTATTCATGCTTGAAGATTATGCCCTATAACGACTAGCTAAGCAGCGTGGGGATTGTTAAGAGATTCCGCCGCCGTACGTACTTAGCCACGCCGATGATAAAAATACACAAAGTGGCGGGGACTGCAATCCCCACTGCGATTTCCTTGCGGCTAAGACCCCATGATGTCTTAGCTTTGTGTTATGCTTTTTTCTTCCCATGGACGTAGTGTTCATACATCTCAATTACTTGCTCTGTAGAAATGCCTTCGGTTTGTGCCCGAGAAAGAGGATGTTCTGTCCGCTCAAGTTCGATTAATGGTCTGATGCCGCTATTTCGTAGGTGAATTCTGGATCTAATATTTTCTGAGCCTTCGTAAAAAGGCCAAACCCATGAAGAAAACCAACCGTACATAGGTTTAGTATGGTTCCGCTGTTGGTTGTCAAAAAGGGATTCAAATTTTTCAAAATTTTCCTCGCTTAAAGACACCCAAGCTCCAAAGCTGAAGAAATCATCCCGTCCAATTAGCGGGAGTTCCAAGCACCCCCTGATAAAAAAATGCTCATCATCAATTACGCAAGTGTCAGAAGTTAGAAAAACTCTTTCCTCAATTTCTTCTTCAGGTATTGAGAAGTAGTAGTTTGGAGCTTTGCTTCCTAAGCTCGGAATCCCTACGTGAATTTCGTCACAACAGGAACATTTAAATTCAAAAGTGCTGATGTCCAACATCTTGTATTCTTAAGCATAACGACTAGCTATGCGGCGTGGGGATTGGTAAGATATACCGTTGCCGTCCGCAAATAGCCACGCCGATGAATAAAAATACACAAAGTGGCGGGGACTGCAATCCCCACGGCCATTTCCTTACAAGTAAAGCCCCATGACGTCATAGGTTTGTGTTGTATGCCTTTACTATCCGAATTTTTCCATGGTCAATGTTGAGTGGTCTTGACTAATGGTAAAGCTGATTGCCCAACTCAGTCGGCGATCAAACAAGACAATTATTGAGTCGCCACTTTGATCAGCCCTGTCGGCTGAAAGGTATGATGTAATGAATCGCAACCAATCTGTATGTCGGCCTATCATCCCAATGCCAACGTAATCATTGATTGCTTGGTCGATGACATTAATCTTCAACCAGACAAGCGTAGATTCATTCTTTTCAAACTGGCCTTTTAAAAAATCGCCGATCGGTCCCCAGTCATCCGATAGAGTCTGAACGTCAATTAATTTATTCCCATCAAGGCTGATTGTATGTTGTCTGCTGTATGATATTGGGCCTATTCGGGACAATTCAATCCCGCAGTCGTCATCCACAAGCTCCGACCTAACCTTACCTAGAAACTTATGAAAGTCCAGCTCGTCCAGCATATAACGTCACGAAATAATGGCATACAACAATTATATAAACCCAACACCCCGGTTTATACCTACAATATAGCCGGATATACCCAACCTACTCTTTATATACACCTTATATTTTCAGATGATAAAGACTAAAAAGAAGCTAGCACCAAAAGCGATGACAAAAAAAACAGGTGTCTCTCCTCACAAGTTTACTCATGGACTTCTCTATTTCGGTGAAAGCTTCGGCGAACCGCAGCGGAAGGCAGTACCGTTGTTCGCTGAACCCTGCGCAGTACTCCATTGAAGCCTCAATGGGAAACGACCTCCAGTCTGGTAAGAATAAAAAGCTAATTCGCATTGAATTCATCACTTTTTGGAGACGTAGTCAGTTACACTAATTAAAAACGGATCAAGCATGCACAAGAGAAATGATGGCCCCGGTATCTGCCACAACTACTTTCACTGGCTACAGCTTTTTGATCGTCTCAAGATCTGCCATCACTTGCTCAATACTTGGATTCGAGACAGGCAAATTGCTTTTAGCGAGGGATTTTTCAAACTCGTAACGAGTTAAGCCCGACAATTGAATAGCTTTTCCGATGGTCAACTTTCCTTCATGAAAAAGCATGATTGCCACGGCCACCTGTAAATGGTCTTTCAACTCTTCCTCAGATTCGTTCAGCGCCAACATAATATCAGAAGGAATTTCTACAGGTATCGTTACATTTTTCATGGCCGGGGTCTTTTTATTCAAAAATACGACCTTTATTTTAATATTACTGAAGAACCCTCCGTCTACTGGGCTCAGAAATGTACCTCAAAATATCTGCGAGGCCGTAACACCCACATATAGTTTGTTAGCTTCGTCGCCGTGCGTCCAGCCTTCTCTTCCCTTTGCGACTTAGCGCCTTTGCGTGCCAATAAAAATTGGGCAAGAACTTAAGGCGCCACCGCCTGCATCATCAGCCCGCACAAGTAAGCCCCGTAAGTGCCTGCCGCATAGCCCAGCACGGCCAGCAGCACGCCCACCGGCGCCAGCGAGGGATTAAACGCTGAAGCCACAATGGGCGCTGAGGCGGCACCACCCACATTGGCCTGGCTGCCCACTGCCACAAAGAAGAATGGGGCTTTGATCAGCTTGGCCACCACCAGCATGATGGTGATGTGGAACAATATCCAGACAAAGCCTACCAGAAATAGTCCCGGGTTTTCGAAAATGGCCAGCAGGTTCATTTCCATGCCAATAGTGGCTACCAGAATGTAAAGAAAGACGCTACCAAGCCTGGAAGCACCGGCTCCTTCAAGATTTCGTGCCTTGGTGAACGACAGCAGCAGCCCCAGTGTGGTAGCAATCACCACTATCCAGAAGAAGCCCGAGGTAAGGCTGTACTCCTCCAGCCCAGGAAAGTTCTCCCCTATCCACGGCGCAATGATGTCGGCGCCGAAGTGAGACAGGCCTGTCACCCCAAAACCTACGGCCAGTATCATCAGTGTGTCCGACATGTTGGGCACCCGCATGATGCTGAGTCTGTATGTCTCTATTTTCTTTTTTACCTCTTCAATGGCTGAGGTGTCTGATTTAAGAAACTTATCTATCTTTTCAGCTCTTCCTGTTCCATACAGCAGAAAAGCCAGCCACAGGTTGCCAATCAATATATCGACAGTCACCATGGTGGAAAACATCTCTCCTCCCACGCCAAACACTTCTCTCATGGCCGTTTGGTTCGCTCCACCGCCAATCCAGCTGCCTGCTATGGCCGTCATGCCTCTCCACACTTCCTGGCCAGGAGTGCCAGTCACCACATCAGGTGCAACAACCGAAAATAGCAGAATGGCCAGCGGCCCGCCAAGCACAATACCGACCGTGCCTGCAAAAAACATAATCAACGCCTTTGGCCCCAGCTTCATGATCTCTTTGAGGTCTACCGACACGGTGAGCAAGACTAAACTAGCGGGAAGCAGGTAACGGGAAGCCACGAAGTACAGCTTGCTGTGAGCGCCCGATATGATGCCCATGGAATTGAGTATGGATGGAATGAAATAACAAAGGAGTACGGTAGGCACAATGGAGTAGAACTTCTGCCAGCCAGTGCGCTTGCTGGACGCCGTACCAAATACGGCTGCCAGTATCACAATGAGTATACCGAATACGACTGCGTCGTTGGTGATAAGAGGTGCGGTGGTTTCTTCCATTTTTAATTCTTTGGACGGCAATATGTTGAAATACACACAATGACACAACTCAGAAAAGAAGCCATTGCCAATTCCCGTTCTGCGCCAACTACCTGGATTTTTTCGTTTATTTACAAAAAAGAACAGGTCATGAACGAAATTGTCATTACTCCAAAAACCGACAAGGACACTACGTTTTTGGTCAAACTTCTTAGAAGCTTAAAAAATGTGGGCTCAATAGAGGTGAAACAAAAAGAAACAAAGCCCACATCAAAAGGGATGCTCTCCGTTTCCGAGGCATCTTTAGCCAAGGATTGGCTTAGTGAAGAAGACAACAGGTGGGATGAATTACTGAAAAAATGATCTCCGTAAGAAAAGGAGACATTGTAAGAATTGACTTTCCATTCTCTGACGGAATTGGAACTAAACCCCGCCCGGCACTAGTCATTTCAAATGAGGCAATTCATAAAACGGGGGATGTCTCGGTTGTGCAAATCAGCAGTAAAGAAAAAAGCGATTCATTAAGCTTACCCATCAATGACGCTGACCTGACGAAAGCCTTGCCTTTGAAGAGCTACATCAGGATACACAAAATTTTTGTCGTTGAGTCAGAAATGATCAGCGACGTTCTTTACAGTCTTAATCCCGAAAAGTACAGAGTGGTGGCAGACCGAATCACCCAGTTGATCAGGTAACTATTCTGCTACCTTATATCCTCCAAAATTTGAAGCAACTCACCCAGCATCATGGCGGTAGCTCCCCACACTACCTTGTCTTCGACAGTAAAAAATGGCGACCTGATTTTTATGTTAGGGCCAACGATCATGTCCTTCACCGCTATTTCCTGCTTCATCAAGTTGCCTACGTCGGCTGATAGTATTTGAGCGACTTCTTTTTCCTCTGGCACAAACCGGGGCGTTGAAAAACTGATCCCAATCACAGGCAGCACTTTGAAGTTGCTGGCGGGGATATAAAGTTCGGACATGGTGCCCAGCACTGTAATTTCACTGGGGTTGGCTCCCACTTCTTCTTCAGCTTCTCTCAAAGCGGTATGCAGCAGGTCTCTGTCGCTTTTCTCGTACTTGCCGCCCGGAAAGCTCACCTGACCGCTGTGCGCACCGGGGTACTCAGGCCGCTGAATCAACGGAAAGTGAATACCACCCGTTCCCGGATGAAACAGGATCAGCACGGCTCCCGCCTTCGCATCCGGCCTTTCTTTGAACGCAAACCGCTCCTGGTTGATGGGCGTGGGCGACATCCGAATTTGTGCGTCGACACCCGGCAAAGGGGCCTTCAATCTGTCCGACAACCTTGCCTGAAACTCTTCATTCAACTCCCACATACCCAAAGATAATCTATCATAGAATTTTGCTTTACGAGGAATTTGCTAAATTCGTTTGTCAACGTCAAACGATGAAATGGACCCCGACCTCCCGCTAAGGATTTATATCGTATTTTTTCTAACTACTTTTTCCCTTTTTCTGTTCCTCCTTTTTGCTATTGGGTTTAGCCGCCACTCCAAAAGAATTCGGCTCCAGTGGCTGACCGGCTTCACCATAACTGTTTGGCTGGGGATCACAGGCTACCTCGCCTACTCCGGTTTTTTCCAGGCTTACGAGGAAGTGCCTCCCAGAATGATTTTTGGCGTTCTGCCTCCCTTAATCACTGTGATCGGGCTGGTGGCTTTTGGCGTTTCCAGGCGTTTTCTTTTTCGAATCCCGCTGTTCACCCTCACCTACCTGCACATTATCCGAATCCCGGTTGAGATCGTGCTTTGGTGGCTGTACAAGCAGGGGCTGGTGCCTGAAATGATGACCTTCGAAGGTGGCAACTGGGATATTCTGTCAGGCATCACCGCTCCCTTCGTGGCTCACTTCCTCAATCCCGCCGTCGGCAGGCACCGGTTCGTGATCTTTATTTGGAACCTGGCAGCCTTAGGGCTCCTGTTCAATGTGGTGATCAGAGGCGTGCTGTCGGCGCCGTACATTACGCAGGTTTTCTCCTTCGACCAGCCCAATATTGGATTGCTTCAGTTTCCTTTTATCTGGCTGCCTGTTTTCATTGTGCCTGCGGTATTGTTCAGCCACCTCATTGCCATGAATAAACTGGTGAGGAAGTTGAAGAAATAGTTGTTGGTTAGCAGTTGTCAGTTATCAGTTTCAAGGCTTCGGGCGCTGGCCCGGCCTCACTTAGCACCTCGCAAGCCTTGACTTTGTTGCCTACTGCCAAATAAGCTTTTCCCAGCCACAGGTGAACTTCGGTCATTTGGCTGTCCATGGACTCAGCCCTTGTCAGCAACCGAAGGGCCTCCTCAAAGTTGCCTGCCTTGTAGTAGTATATCCCCTTGTTCCGGTAAGCCCAGGCGTTCTGCGGATCCCGCAGCAAGCTGGCGTCAATATCCTCCACCGCCTTTTCCAAACTATCGAGCTGTAAGTAAACATATCCCCGGTTGTTCAGAAAATAGGCCTCGTTGGGTGATATGTCAATAGCTTTATTAATCAGGTCAAGACCCTTGGCATTGTTGCCCTTCGCCGACGCTACCATCGCCAGGGTGTTCCACGCATTGCCCTCCTCAGAGTGAGACAGGAGCCCTTGTTCCAAATCTGATTGTGCCGAATCGAGCTTGTTTAAATAATACCTGACGGTGCCCCGGTTGATATAGGCCTCACCGTTGCTGTTGTCCCTCATCAGCGACTCCGTGAAGGCGGCTTCTGCCTGCTGGTACTCTTTGAACTGAAAATGAATGACTCCTTCCGAGAAATAAACCCTGGCCGAATCAGGGAAGGCCTTTCTTACTACAGTGATGTCGTTGATGGCCTTGTCGTACCGGTTGGCACCGGCATAGGCCTCAGCCCTGTTCCATACATAGGAGAGGTTTTCAGCATCAATGAGAATAGCCTGATTGAAATCGAGCAAAGCAGAAGCGGCGTCTCCCCTTTTCATGTGCGCAATGCCTCTGTTGTTGAAAGCATCGGCATAGTCGTTATCCAGTGCCAGCGCTTCGGTGTAAAGCCGGATGGCCTCCTTATTGTCGTTCCCCTTCAGTGCCTCATTGCCCAACAGAAAGAACCTGTCTCTGTCGTTTTTCTTCCTTTCCGCACCACACGACGTGATAAAAGCGATCAAGGCAATGAGAATGCCAAATTTTAATAATTTATCAAAAAAACTTCCTGAAAATGTAAATTTTATAATGTTCATTCTTTTAAGCACCTCCTATTTTGAAATATATTGTGAAAAAAACCAAACTAACAATGGGCTAAGCCCGCTGCCGAAAAACAAAATTCTTCTTTTTTGTTGCCAGATAAAATTTTCTGCCATAGGTTTGTGGCACAAGTAACAGAAAGAAAAGATTTATGTTATCCTCGCTTATCATTAACGTCCGTGTCATTGTCGTCATCGTTGGATGTCGGTCGTGAGAATGGAGCGTTAAAACTAAGCACAAAAAGGGCCATTCTCATTACAGAGAATGGCCCTTTTTTAATTGTTTCAGCTCATGTCAAAAGAATTAAACAAACACAGCAAGACAATCACCCAGGATCCGAGTCAGCCGGGCTCTCAGGCGCAGCTTTACGCCCTTGGACTTACGGAGGAAGATTTGAAAAAAGCGCAGGTGGGTATCGTGAGCACTGGCTTTGAGGGCAACCCCTGCAACATGCACCTCAATATTCTGGCCCACCAGGTAAAGAAAAGCGTAAAAGAAGCCGACCTTGTAGGGCTCATCTTCAATACAATAGGTGTGAGTGACGGCATGTCCAATGGAACAACTGGCATGAAGTACTCGCTGATCTCCCGGGATGTTATAGCAGATTCGATAGAGGTAGTTAGTCAGGCTCAGTTTTACGACGCTCTGGTGGCGGTGGTAGGCTGCGACAAAAATATGCCGGGTGCCATTATGGGCATGTCCCGACTGAACAGACCCAGTATCATGGTTTACGGAGGCTCGGTTCGCCCCGGGAAATGGAAGGGCGAAGACTTAAACATCGTCTCAGCATTTGAGGCTTATGGTCAGCGTCTCGGCGGCAATATGTCAGACGAGGACTACAAAGGCATTATTCAAAACTCTATTCCCGGCCCTGGTGCCTGTGGCGGTATGTACACAGCCAACACCATGGCATCGGCTATCGAGGCAATGGGTATGAGCCTACCTTATAGTTCATCCAACCCTGCCGAAGGCAACCCAAAGGTAAACGAGATTCAAAAAGTGGGTGCGGCTATTCGTAACCTGATGGAAAAGAATATTCTTCCGTCAGATATCATGACAAAGAATGCATTCGAAAATGCTATCACCACCGTTATGGTGTTGGGCGGGTCTACGAATGCAGTGCTTCACCTGCTGGCCATGGCCAAAGCAGCAGACGTGGAGCTCTCACTTGACGACTTCCAAAGGATCAGTGACAAGACACCATTCCTCGCCGACCTGAAACCGAGTGGGAAATACCTGATGGAAGACCTCCACAAGATAGGCGGCGTGCCAGGTGTGTTGAAAATACTTTTGAGAGAAGGTTACCTCCATGGCGACTGTATGACCGTAACAGGAAAGACACTTGCCGAGAACCTGGAAGAAATAGCAGATCTTCAATCGGGACAGGATCTTATCTATTCTTTTGATAAGCCCATTAAAAAGACCGGGCACCTGCAGATTTTGTATGGCAACCTGGCACCCGAAGGCGCTGTGGCAAAAATTACCGGTAAAGAAGGTGAAGTTTTCGAAGGCCCTGCAAGAATCTATGAAGACGAGTTTGCTGCCATCGACGGTATTGGTAAAGAAGTAAAAAAAGGTGAGGTAATCGTTATTCGTCAGTCGGGACCAAAAGGAGCACCCGGCATGCCCGAGATGCTCAAACCTACGGGTGCAGTCATGGGTGCCGGGCTGGGAAAAGACGTGGCGCTGATCACCGACGGAAGGTTCTCAGGCGGATCGCACGGATTTGTAGTGGGGCATATCACTCCTGAATCGCAGGAAGGCGGGCCTTTGGCACTGATCAAAAACGGAGACATTATCCGCATTGACGCAACGAATAATCTGCTGGAAGTGAAACTTTCGGACGAAGAGTTGGCAGCGAGAAGAAAGTCATGGGTAAAACCTGCTTACAAAGCCACGAAAGGAATATTGAAGAAATATATTAACTCAGTAAGCTCAGCCTCACAAGGCTGTGTTACAGACCTTTAATGAACGTAGTATGAACACCTCGACATTAGCGGTTGAAAAAAAGCAACCCAAAAAGACCATCAGAGTATCAGGTTCAGAAGCATTGCTTATGTGCCTGCTCGAAGAGGGCGTTGACTCCATTTTCGGATATCCCGGAGGAGCCATTATGCCGATCTACGATGCTTTGTATGGCTACCAAGACAAGCTCACCCATTACCTGACCCGCCATGAGCAGGGAGCTGCCCATGCCGCCCAGGGTTATGCCAGGGTCACTGGCAGAACGGGTGTCTGTTTCGCTACTTCCGGGCCCGGAGCTACCAATCTGATTACCGGCATTGCCGATGCTCAGATTGACTCAACCCCTATGGTCTGTATCACCGGCCAGGTTCCTTCTCATTTGCTGGGAACTGATGCTTTTCAGGAAACCGATGTGATTGGCATTTCTATGCCTGTAACAAAATGGAATTATCAGGTAACCAAAGCCGAGGAAATACCGGGGGCTATTGCCCGGGCATTTTATATTGCCAACACTGGCAGGCCCGGCCCTGTGTTGATCGATATTACCAAAGATGCACAGTTTGCGATGGTGGACTTCTCTTACGAAAAGTGCACCAAAATCCGCAGCTATCATCCCTATCCTGTATTGGATGAAAGCAAGGTGGAAGAAGCCGCTGAAATCATCAACAATGCGAAGAAGCCATTCTGCCTTGTTGGCCATGGTGTTTTGATTTCACACGCACAGGAAGCGCTTAGCGAATTCCTGATCAAAGGTGATATCCCGGCTGCATCAACTCTTCTGGGACTTTCGGCACTTTCTACGGATCATCCGCAGTACGTTGGATACCTGGGCATGCATGGCAATTATGGTCCCAACATAAAAACCAATGAGTGTGATGTGCTGATTGCGATCGGTATGAGGTTCGACGACCGGGTAACAGGCGACTTGAAAAAATATGCACGGCAAGCCAAAGTGATTCATATTGAAATCGATCCTTCAGAGATTGATAAAAATGTGAAGACCACCGTGGCCATCAATGCTGATGCAAAAGCGGCCATCAAATCATTGATTCCGAAGATCAAAAAGGCAGAGCACAAAAGCTGGATTGCGGAATTCAAAGAATGCGACAAATTGGAGCATGAAAAAGTCATCCAAAAGGATCTTTACCCAACAAGCGGCGAAGTGAAAATGGGTGAAGTAATCAGGCTTTTCAACGAAAAAACAAAGGGAAAGGCGATTTTGGTTACTGACGTTGGGCAGCACCAGATGGTCGCCACCAGGTACTATGGCTTCAACGAAACCGACAGCAACGTAACATCGGGCGGATTGGGCACCATGGGATTTTGTCTTCCGGCCGCTATCGGCGCCAAGCTTGGCAAACCAGACAGGCCGGTGATTGCAGTGATTGGTGACGGGGGCTTCCAGATGACCATCCAGGAACTGGGCACCATCTTCCAGTACAATATTGGCGTGAAGATCGTGGTACTCAACAACAACTTCCTTGGCATGGTGCGCCAGTGGCAGCAGTTGTTCCATGGCAAGCGGTACTCATCTACTGAAATGGTGAACCCTAATTTTCAGCTGATTGCTGAAGGCTATGGCATTCCATGTCAAAAAGTAGTAGACAGAGGCGACCTTTCAGCTGCTATCGACAAAATGCTGAGCACCGATGGCCCGTACTTTCTGGAGGTAGTAGTGGAGCAGGAAGAAAACGTGTTCCCTATGGTTCCTTCTGGTGATTCAGTTTCAAACATTCGTTTAGAGTAAAAGAGCAGTATTATGTCACAGTCATTATATAACGAACAAAACGGGCAGGATCCTGAAAGACTCTTCACCATGTCAGTCCTGACAGAAGACAAATCGGGACTCCTCAACCATATTACCATCATATTTTCCCGCCGGAAGATCAATATCAGCAGCCTGAACGTCTCAACGACAGAGGTAGCTGGTGTGAGCCGCTTCACCATAGTGGTGCATAGCACCAGGGAGCAGGCAGAGAAAGTAGTAAAACAGATCAGAAAGCTGGTCGACGTGCTTGGCGCATTCCTGTACGAAGAAGATCAGGTGCATTATCAGGAAATTGCCCTGTACAAAGTACCCACCAAGATTTTCATGGGAGGTAACAAAATTGAAAAACTGGTCAGAGACAACGGAGCACGAATACTTGTCATAGAAGAAGACTATATTGTGCTCGAAAAAACAGGCCACAAAGACGAAACGTCTGACCTGTTCAAGAAGCTGGAACCCTATGGTGTTCTGGAGTTTGTGAGGTCGGGCCGTGTGGCTATCTCGATGAGCAAAAGAAAAACCGAAACCTTTATCAAGGAATTGGAAGAAATAAAAACCAACCTATTGTTACAATAGCGGTCATAATGTAAATCCTAATTTTAATAAGAAAACACAAGAAAATGGCAAAGATCAACTTTGGAGGCGTAGAAGAGGAAGTAGTAACCAGAGAAGAATTTCCTTTAGAAAAAGCCAGAGAAGTCCTTAAAAACGAAACCATAGCCGTACTGGGATATGGAGTACAAGGTCCTGGACAGGCACTCAACCTGAGAGACAATGGTTTCAACGTTATCGTTGGCCAGCGTAAAGATTCGAAAACATGGGACAAAGCGGTGAAAGACGGCTGGGTACCTGGCAAGACACTATTTGAATTGGAAGAGGCCTGCGAAAAAGGCACCATCCTTCAGTTCTTACTTTCTGATGCCGGACAAATTGCGCTTTGGCCAACAGTGAAAAAGCATCTGAAAAAAGGCAAGACTTTATATTTTTCTCATGGCTTCGGCATCACTTACAAGGAGCAGACTGGCATTGTTCCAGACGCCGACATTGATGTGATCCTTGTAGCACCTAAAGGATCGGGCACCAGCCTTCGCCGTCTGTTCCTTGAAGGAAAAGGCTTGAACTCCAGCTTTGCTGTTCATCAGAACGCATCTGGCAAAGCAAGAGAAAACGCTATTGCCCTTGGTATTGGCGTAGGATCAGGCTACCTGTTCGAAACTGATTTCAGAAAAGAAGTATTCTCCGACCTTACCGGTGAAAGAGGCACGCTTATGGGCGCTTTGGCTGGCATTTTGGAGGCACAGTATACGCTGCTTCGCAAAAAAGGACATTCACCATCAGAATCTTTCAATGAGACAGTGGAAGAACTGACTGAGTCTCTTATCAAGCTGGTAGCCGAAAACGGTATGGACTGGATGTACGCCAACTGCTCTACGACTGCTCAACGTGGTGCACTTGACTGGAAAAACAGGTTCCGTGACGCCGTAGCTCCCGTATTCGACGATTTGTATGAAAGCGTAGCAACAGGCAACGAAGCCCGTATTACTATTGAGGCCAACCGTCAGCCAGACTACCGTGCGAAGCTGGAAGTAGAGCTAGCTGAACTCCACAATTCAGAAATGTGGCAGGCAGGCGCTCAGGTGCGCAAGCTCCGCCCGAAACAGTAAATAGTAAATGGTAATCAGTAATCAGGTGACACCGATTACTGATTACCGATTACTTGATGCATTTACCTCCCCCAATGTCCTCCACACAATCTCCCCTCGTTGCCGCAGACAAAATACTGCAGGCCAAAATCACACTCAAAGACGTTGTCCCTCCCACCCCGCTGCAATTCAATCAGCAGCTTTCTGAAAAATATGGTGCCAGGATTTACCTGAAGCGGGAAGACCTTAACATCGTTCGTTCTTATAAGATAAGAGGGGCCTTCAACAAAATTGCTTCGCTGTCGGATCAGCAAAGAGCCAATGGCATCTTCTGTGCCAGTGCTGGCAATCATGCACAAGGCGTTGCTTATGCGTGCTTCCACCAGAAGATTCATGGCAAGATTTACATGCCCACTCCCACGACCAGTCAGAAGATCGACAGGGTGCGGATGTTCGGAAAAGAGTTCGTCGAAGTAATTTTGATCGGCGACACGTTTGACGACGCCAATTCCCGGGCCGTTAAAGACTGTGAAGCCGCTGGCGGCACCTTTGTTCCTCCCTTTGATGACGAAAAAGTAATAGAAGGCCAGGGCACAGTGGCGGCGGAAATACTGGACGAAATTTCAGAACCCATCGACTACCTGCTTGTTCCCATTGGCGGCGGCGGACTTTCCGCCGGTGTGGGAAGCTATTTCAAAGCATTGAGCCCAAAGACAAAAATTATTGGTGCGGAGCCACTGGGAGCACCAGCCATGAAGAAGTCACTGGAAGCAGGACAAGTAGTGACACTGGAAAGTATAGACAAGTTTGTGGATGGCGCCGCTGTGCAAAGCGTGGGTAAGCGCAATCTGGAGATTTGCAAAGAGGTGTTAAGTGAAGTGGTGCTGGTACCGGAAGGCAAAGTTTGTACCACCCTGCTGGAGCTTTACAACAACGAAGGCATCATTGTGGAACCAGCAGGTGCATTAACCACGGCAGCACTCGACTTAGTAGCTGGTCAAATCAAAGGAAAAACCGTCGTTGCCATAGTCAGTGGTGGCAATAACGATATCATCCGGATGGCAGAGATCAAAGAACGGTCAATGCTGTACGAAGGGTTGAGGCACTATTTTATCGTGAAATTTCCACAGCGGGCCGGTGCCCTTAAAGAATTCCTTGTCAATGTGTTGGGGCCGAATGATGACATCATACTTTTCGAGTACACCAAAAAGACAGCCCGTGAAAACGGCCCGGCCATGATCGGAATAGAGCTAAAAGATCGGAACGACTTCCAAAGCCTGCTCGATAGAATGAAGGCCTATAACATCAACTACCAACTGCTCAACAACAAGCCCGAGCTGTTTGGGATGCTGGTTTGACAAAGAACATTTTGCTTGTGAAACAAAAAAAAGGCCCGAACCCGGGCCTTTGCGTTGTTGCAGAAATCTAATGTTTAATGAACCTAAAGTCTTTTCGAACTTTGCTGTCGAATACCCGCAAATAATAAATGCCAGCAGGTAATTCGGCCAATTCAATTGTATTCTCATTAGCCTTCAGCTGTAGTTCCTTTACCATGCTTCCGGAAACATTCGATATTTGGACCGTTTTTACCGAACTGAATACTTCGTCCAGTGACTTCAGCGAAATCCGTTCTGTCGCAGGGTTAGGATAAACGATGATATTGCTGAGATAAGCCTGGTTAATACCCGTTATCGTCACATTCACTTCCGCCGAGGTACTGGTACATCCACCCACATCCACCATCACTTTAAATACGCCACTCTCCTGATTGGGAAGGGTATTTCCTTCGGTAGGCAATTCCTGTCCATCTCTGAACCAGGTGTAAGTAGCGCCGGTTACCAAAGCGGTTGATAAGCTTTTTCCTTTAGAAGCGACAGTAATCACTGGCAAGGCAGGGTTAACACAAATCGACTGGGTAGCAGCGGTGGCGGCGTTGTAATTGCCATTGCCAGGCTGGCTGGCCGATATTGTTAGTGGACCGGCACCCAGCAGGGTTACGGTATTACCTTCAAGGCTTGCGTCACCTTCGACAGAAAAAGTGATTGGCAACCCACTGGACGACGAAGCCTCAAGGGTAAGGGTCCCCCCCTCCAGGTTCACATCTTGCAGCGCTGTAAAGCTAATCGTTTGACTCGCCTTGGCTACTTGTACCGTGGCCGACGCATCGGCTGCAGTGTAGCCATCATTCCCTGCCTGCACTGCATCTATAATAATTTCGCCAGCCCCGGTTATGGTCACCACATTTTCCGAAATAGTAGCGGGCCCGGTGACCGAAAGCGCTACGGCCAGTCCGGCGCTGGACGTGGCGGTTACTTCGAAAGCAGCATCGCCAAATGTCTTATTATCTATCGCAGCAATTGTAATCGTTTGGGATAACTTATCAATTGATCCGTCGCAGTTGTTGTCCTTGCCATCAGGCAAAGCGGGAGCACTTGGATAAACGTCCTTGTCAGTGTCGTTGCAGTCTGTGGCGTCAGCAACAAATCCTTCCGGCTTACTACATGATTTTGACGTGGTAGCTGCATCACCAAATCCATCTCCATCGGCATCTTTGTACCACACTGTATTGGGATTAACATCCGCCCTGGTGTCGTCGCAATCGCCTGTCACGAGCACATATCCCTCAGGTTTTGTGCACTGTGTCTTTTTATCGGTTTCCAATCCGAACCCATCACCATCGGCATCAGCGTACCAAACAGTTGTCGGGTTAATAGCTTCCTGACTGTCGTCGCAGTCACCTGCTGTTAGGATGTATCCTGCTGGCTGAGCACATTGGGTCTTCGTCACACCTTCGTCTCCATAACCATCCCCGTCGGCGTCGGCATACCAAACAGTTGTTGGTTTGATAGTTTCTTTGGTATCGTCACAGTCGTCAGCATTCGCCACATACCCAGCAGGGGCAGCACATTGTGTAAGGCTAACGGCTGAATTGCCGTAGCCATCGCCATCGCTGTCCTGGTACCAAACGGTGGTTGGTTTGACGTTAGCATCAGTATCGTTACAGTCGCCACTTACCCGCACATAACCGGTGGGCTGCGTACACTGCGTTTTTGTGTCTGTATCTGTGCCATAGCCGTCACCATCGGTATCGGCATACCAAACTGTAGCTGGATTGATAGTGCCGTCGCTGTCGTCACAATCTCCGTCGCACTTCTTGTAGCCATCACCATCCACATCTGAGTCAGCAACCAGAATATTGCTGTTCTGCGCCACTTCCTGTCCGTCGTCGCAGCCATCGTCGTCGGTGTCGGCCAAGTTCGGATCGGACTCATAATCGTTCACTTCTTCTCCATCTTCGAGGCTGTCCTCATCAGTGTCCTTTACCAGTGGGTCAGTACCATAAACATTCACTTCATCACCGTCGCTGAGGCCATCACCATCGGTATCGGATAGCAAAGGGTCGGTGCTATAAGTGATTAGTTCCTCATAATCATTTAACCCATCATTATCGCTATCCGAAAGCGTGGGATCAGTACCGTATGTAATGACTTCATCATAGTCACTAATTTCGTCTCCATCTGAATCGGTAAGCGTCGGGTCACTGCCATATGTATTTACTTCATCGCCATCCTCCAGACCGTCATCGTCAGAATCCTTCAGCGTCGGGTCGGAACCATACACGTTCACTTCATCGCCATCTTCAAGGCCGTCATCATCGGAGTCTTTGAGGGTAGGGTCACTGCCATAGGAATTGATTTCGTCGTAATCACTGAGGCCGTCATCGTCAGAATCTGAAAGTGTCGGGTCGGTACCGTAGGTGTTCACCTCCTCAAAATCATTCAGGCCATCGCCGTCGGAATCTGATAGAGTAGGATCAGAACCGTAAGTATTTATTTCCTCGCCATCTTCCAACCCATCATCATCTGTGTCCTTCAAAGTTGGGTCAGAGCCGTAAAGATTTACCTCATCTCCGTCATTCAACCCATCGTCATCGGTGTCGGCAAGGTTAGGATCAGTGTTGTATACATTGATCTCATCATCATCCGTCAGCCCATCCCCATCAGTGTCGGTGGTTACATAACTTTCCAGGGTAATCTCATTGCCTGCGGATGTGGCCAAAAAGGGAATCAGCAGCAGCAAAAAGGCAAGAGTACTCCATATCTTTGGTTTGTATATCGAACTCATCGTAGTAGTAGTTTGGGTTAGATTAGTGGGTCAGAATGATTCTCCTGCTAATTTCCAGTCCTTTTCCATTCGAAAGCTTAAAGACATAGATGCCAGAAGGTTGATCCCTCCCCTGCCAGACAAACTCAGCCTGCTCTTCTCCTTCGAGCCACCCTTCAAACAGGTGTTGTACCTCCTGCCCGGCAAGGTTAAACACCGACAAAGAGAAGTAGTCACTTTGCGGTGGTATAAGCCGGAAAAACACCTGATCAGGTGATGGATTTGGATAAATCACCAATTCGAAGGCTGCCAGAACTTCTTCAAGTCCCATGGCTATCTCAGTATCATCTTCTTCAGCTACCCTGGCACCTGGTTCGGCAATGGTTTGGAAAGTAGACACTGACGAGAACTGGCTGCGCAACGAATTATCACCTGAGCAAATTGTGCGCACTTTCCACTGGTAGGTGGTCAGCGAAGTCAGTCCTGACAGGCTTATCGATGCAGTGGCTGAAGTTGCCGCCGTCCAGATAATGTCGCCCTGCTTGCGGTACAAAACTTCATAGCTCAGGGCACCGCTGGCAGCACCCCACGACAAATCGGCGGTGGTCTGCTCGGTGGCGCCGACCGTTAAACCGGTTGGAACCGCACATGCCGTGGCACCAGTAGTGCTAAACTCCATTATGGAAGAATACGGGGACACCAGACTGTTGTCCGGAGCACAAAGTGTTCTCACCCTTACCTGGTATGGCATACCCGACGACAAGCCAGACAGGCTTACCGAAGCGGTACCTGCAAGCACCTGCGTCCAAATGGTAGTACCTTTTACTCGATAACGGACGTCATATTGATCTACGCCCGAAGCAGCAGTCCAGGTAACCTGAGCGCCCGTGTCGGTGATGGCCGACGCTGCGAGGCCGGTTGGTGATTCACATGACACTGTGCCGGTGGTAGTGAAAAATTCCACACCGGAGTACAACGATTTTAGCGAGCCATTGGCCGCACAAACAGAACGCACCTGGAATTGATAATTGGTGCCGGTTTGGAGCGAGCCGAGGCTGATGGCATTCGTGCCAACATTCAAGTTTGTCCAGATCGTGGAGCCACTCACCCTGAACCGGACGTCATAACTCAAGGAGCCAAGGTTAGCCCAGGTTATCTCTGCATCTGTATCAGCAGCACTAACGTTAAAACCGGACGGTACATCGCAACTTGGTAAGCCATCGGTGGTGAACTCTGCCGGCACAGAGTATACCGACGACAGCACAGGGTTGGTGCTACAGTTTGATTTCACAGAGAACTGATAAGGCATGCCTGGCTCGAGCCCTGTAAGATTGTAACTATTTGTTCCGGTTGTAACGAGCGTCCACAAACTGGTTCCCTTCACCCGATACCTCAACCCATAACCACTGGCCGCTTCTGCCACAGTGGTCCATGAAACCGTGGCCGCGCTGGACGTAATATTGGAAGCAGCAAGGTTAACAGGAATCTCACAGCTGACGGCCCCAGAGGTTTCGAATGAAACCAATGAGCTAAACAGGCTCTGAACACTTCCATCTACGGCACAAATTGCCTTGACCTGCACCTGATAAGGCATGCCTGACTCAAGGCCGGTGAGGACGTAGGAAGGACTGACAATCGGAACCATCGTCCATATGGGTGTCCCAGCGATTCGGTAGCGAATTTGGTAGGATGTCGCACCGACATCGCTCCAGATCAGGCTGGCCGACTGATCGGTTATAGCTGATACTGAGAGGCTGGTCGGCACTTCACATGAAACAACTCCTGTCGTTTCAAAAAACGCTGTGGAAGCAAAAGGCGAAGCAAGGGTACCCTCCGCATTGCAAATGGTTCTTACGGTCCACATATAGGGCATTCCACTTACAAGTGAACTGATGTTCAAGGAATTAGTTGCGGTGGTTTGATAGTTCCATGTGGTAGTTCCCTCCAACCTGTAGCGTACCTGATAGCTGAAAGCGCCGCCCTGAGTCGCCCACGTCAAACTCGCATCGGTTGTGCCTGGAGTAGCTGCCAAACCTGCAGGAGAGATACATGCAGCCGCACCCTGGGTGGTGAAGATGTAGGTGGTTGAATAAACAGACACAAACGTACCATCAAGGGTACAAACCGATCTGGCCTGGACCTGGTAGGAAGTACCTCCGCTAAGCCCTGTCAATTGCTTGCTGTTTGCTGGGCTCTGTACATAATTCCAAACAGTAGTGCCCTGCACACGGTAACGAATGTCGTAGGCGACGGCTCCCGTGCTGGCGGTCCAGCTTAAATCTGCGGTATTGGTAGTCACTGTAGCACTCAACCCAACCGGAGTCACACAACTTGGTGTACCGGTGGTAGTAAACTGATTGACAGTTGTGTAGACTGAACTCAGCCCTACACTCGAATTACAGACAGCCTTAAGCATGTACACATAGTCAGTACCTGGCTCCAGGTCAGTCAGATCAATGCTGGCTGTAGCTGTGCCGACGGTCGTCCATATAGCTGTACCATTGGGCTTGTACCTGATTTCGTATGACTCAGCCGATTGGTCTGTCCAGGAAACTGTAGCAGACGAAGCAGTTATGCCCGAAACCGACATGCCCGCTGGCACCGGGCAACTTACAGCTCCCGAAGTAGTAAACTCATATACGGATGAATACAGGGTCTGAACAGCCGCACAAACTCCTCTTACCTGTATCTGATACGCCATACCAGCCTGCAGGCCAGTGAGACTCGCACTCGCAGAAACAAGCCCTGTAGTGGTGGTCCAGATAGTAGTTCCTTTTAGCCTGTAACGAACATCGTAGGTCACAGCCCCCGTATTATTCCATGTAATGTCCTGCTCAGTATCACTGATGCTCACATCGCTCGCTATCACAGGCACTTCACAAGCAGGTGTACCCAATGTGGTGAACGATTCCACATCCGTATAAGCCGACGTCAGCACCTCAGACCCAGTACATGTCATGTTCACTTGAACAAGGTACTGCACACCAGGCTCAAGAGCAGTAAGTTGAAGGGAGGTTCCCCCTTGAGTTACCTCTTCCCATGTGAGCGTACCCAGTGGTTTGTAACGGATTTTATAAGTGAGCGCATCTCCGGCAGGGTACTGAGCTATATTCCAGCTTAAGTCAGCTGTGGTGGAAGTAACATTCGAAACAGTGAACGATACGGGCGTATCACATATTTCCTGATACTTGTATTTGCCAACAAACATCGATGTTCCCGTGCCAGCCTGCAACGTGCTAAGCTGGCCAAACTCAGCAGCTCCCAAAAAGCGGCCGGTGGCGTAGAGGTTGTTCTCAAAAACTGAAACAGCACGATTCGACACCAGATAATTAGACTTACCTTCCACCTTGTCTACCCGAAGGACTGCTCCAGAGGCATCGTAGTGAGCAAAGAATCCAAAACCGCTACTCAAAGTCTCAGCCGACGGTGGGAATAACATTTGATCAATCCCCATAAAACCACTGACGACGATCTGCCCGGAGCTGCCTGTCGCCATGGCCAAAACGCCATCGCTTCCTGCACCGCCCATTGAACGCACCCACTGAGTGGCACCATCAATCGATGCTACCGCCAGAAGGAACCCTTCCCGGCCTCCTGAGCTGGAAGCCGCCCCGGAAGGCACAGATAAACTTGCACCATCGAAGAAGCCACCGACATATACACTGCTGCCGCTCGTGGCTACGGCGTATGCCTGATCAGCCTGATCTGTCGATGCGTGTTTGACCCATAGTGGATCCCCGGAATTATTGAATTTTGAATAGAAGATGTCGCTTAGTCCGGTCGATGACAATGATGTGCCACCAATTGTGGGCGATGCTGAGAAGCTACCGACCACGTACACATTCCCCTGCGTGTCTACGGCGAGGTCGTTGCCCGTAACGCCAGCATCTGCTGACACGGGTTTGGTACGCACAAAATTTCCATTGGGTGATATTGTCACCAGATGAAGGCCAGCATTGAGAGCGCTACCTCCAAAAGTACCGTTTGTGCTAGCTGAACTGTATAGCAGGTGGATATTTCCGCTACCATCAAAAGCATGTGAGGTGATGAGGTCGTCGAGCGAGCCTCCCAAAGCTTTCGCCCAGATCAACTGCCCATCGGCATCCATTTTCAGCAAGAATCCGTCATTGCTACCCAGAGCGTTGAAGGTTGGACCGTTGGGAATGGTAAGCGCTCCGCTAAAATAACCACTAACGTACAACACGCCATTAGCATCAACCTTTACCTCCTCCACCGATGCATTACCAGTGGACAATAGTTGTCGGCCCCACACGATATTTCCGTCCGCATCATATTTGATGACAAAGCCATCGCTGCCTCCTGCCACTACCCAGCTTTCTACACCTACATACAAGTCGGCCTCAACACGCCCCCCAACATAGGTATTGCCATTGTTGTCGTTGGCAACGGTGCGGCCATAAGAGGGTGAATAAAGGCTGCTTGCCCAGGCCCACCGGTTGTCAAGCGTGCCGGAGAATGTGGCAGCACCATCATACACATAATCCGACTCTTCACTGGCTCCCACAGCTTTCAGTCTGTAAAAGTAGTAGGTGTCTGGAGTGAGGCCAGTATTAGTGTATTCAGTGCCATTGGCACCGACAGGAATGCCTACTAAATCAGTCGTGAAATCATCCGAAGTTGATCTTTCCAGCGCATAGTGAGTTTCATTGCTTGCGTTGTCAATCCAGCTAATGTAAAGTGACGTCTCACTCAAAGGCAATACCAGAAAGTCGGATGGTGCCTGGGGAAAAGCGTCATTGGTAATGGTATGAATAAAGCCAATATTCATTTGATAGTTGCCACCTGAAGCACCACCCGCTACAGACTGGCCTGCTACCCCAAAATGCTGGATATTGGTGCCAGTTGAACTGCCACCGCCATTCGACGTTGTTTGGCTCGTCTGCACCAGCTGGGCCTGTGCTCCCTCGTAAAGGAGAACAGTACACGCCAGCAGTAAATAATATCTTAAGTTTCGTTTCATAGTCATTCAGTTTTTAAGTCCAACTTGATTGAGTGGATTAGGTAGTTGAATGACTACTCTTGTTTCCCTAGTGATATGCTGTTTTCATCCGACTGTTTGGAAGGTGCCTGCAGCAGGTTCACTAGCGATTTGACGCTGGCTTCCAGCTCGGTTATTCGTTTTTCGTTATTCTTTGCTGTCGCCAGCTCCGTTTTTAGCGATGCATTCTCGGTCTTCAGTGTTTCGATCTGAGTATTCAGCTCTTTGATGGCTTCGATAAGCACGGCTACCATCTGAGAGTAATTCACAGACTTCATGCCCTCTTCATTCGTATGGACAAATTCAGGGTACACTTCTTCTACCTCTTGAGCAATGACACCAATTTGAGTGCTTTGCGACTTGGCCTTGTCAATCCAGTTGTAGGATACGCCACGAAGTTGAAGGGTTTTCGAGAGAGAGTTTTCGAGAGGTTTTATGTCTGTTTTTAGTCTACCATCAGATGTCAGATTGAAGGCCGTTGCAAACATTTCACCTTCAGCACTCACAGTATTTTTCACCCCAATATTTCCATCTCCCCACAGATAGACATATGCGCCCCCGGGACCATCTAGAGCAATATGACTTTTTACATTGCCATCTGAATCAAAGTCATAACCACCATACATTCTAATGCCATGACCAGCAGAAGTCGCCGTAAGATTTATATCGCCGCTAGTATTGGCATTATTTTCATCAGTTCTGATGTTTACCAGACCATTTTTTACGTTAATACTACCGTCGCCTCCGTTCAGGGTGATGATATTGGCATTGTTGGCATCATTTACATTCATAAATCCAGCATTTCCGTTGTCCCCCATTTCAATGGAGTTATTTCCCTGATTGCTGCCTTGCGCCACAGCAATCATTGATGAGGAACGAATGCCCCATTGTCCACTAAGTGTAGTGAAGTTGCCATCAGCGCTATTTGTCAAATTGATAGTCCCTGAATAATTCGAAGATCCATCATCATCAACTGAAGCCTGAATCTGAGTATTATTATTGGCATCTCTCAACTCGAGTGCTCCCTGCCCATCATTTCCCCACTGACTTTGCAGGGTAGCTCTTTCTAGCTGCAAGTCTTTCATGTTACCGCTGATGCCGTTGGCGTCAATTCTCACATCCTTTCCATCAGTGCTTCGGAAGTTGACAGCACCCAATTCATTGCCTAATCCGTCGTCGGCTACTTCCATCCAAACTAAGTCCTGATCCGGCGTATTACCCCGCATGCGCAAGTAAGGTCTGCCCGCTCCATTCGTGGGATCCTCCCAGGATTTCGCCCCTATTTCCACGTTGCTCACTCCATCGTTAGCGTCTAGCCGCAAAGAGCCCCACTGCTGGCTTCCATCCTGGTTTACCTGCAAGCCTGCGTGGCTATAAAACCAGCTGTTTCCGTCAGGTTTATTTCCAAAAAGTGATATTTGCCCCAAATCACTGTCCTGATAGTTCGAGCCACCAATAATAATATTAGGAGACTCTTGCCCGCTTAGCTGAAGACTACCTGACCATTCTGTGGGAGCATTTCCGCCAGGGTCATTGTCTACATTAAGCGACACAAAACTTCTTGCACAGTTTGTGCAATTGGGGTCGTTAAATACGGGCCCGTTTAGTGAAAGTGAACCCCAAGTTTCTGCATTTCCATTGCTGTTTACTTCCATTCTAACCCTGGCGTTATCAGTATCTACCGGCGTATCGCCATACAAATGAACGATGCCCTGCACGCCGGGCTCCCAATCCTTCTCCCCCACATTGACCGCTTCACTGGCAATGGAAGAAGCATTCAATCCATTCGCATCAATTCTAAAGTCCTTCCCATCGGAGCTTCTTAAATTAATACCTCCTATTTCGTTTCCTTCGCCGTCATCATCTACCGACATCCAAATCAAGTCGGGGCGGTAAGGGTCTGGGTCGCCGGCGACTTCAATAGTGCCTCTTAATGCTAAAAAAGGGAGCTCTGGGTTGGCCTCCCAATCTTTTTTACCAAGCGACATAGCGTCGGCATTAATCTGCACCGGGCCGTCAAACTTACCGGCCCAGTTTTGCCCTACGGCATTGGAAGCGATGCCATACACACCAATATTTGTAGCTGAGTTGCTGGACGTAGAAACACCTGAGACGCCTATATTTTCGCTTGTTTGAGCACCGTCACCCTGGGCTCTTCCTCGTAAGCCGACATTTTGCCCGGGATTATCATTTGCTGAAAAATCACCCCCCAAGTTTGCTCCTCCAGCAGCTGAATTGTTAGAAATCCCCCTAACACCAACACTAAAGCTCGACTGACCAAGTGCCTCACCTCTTAACCCATAGATTACAGCAGTGCTATTCGCCTCATTAGACCTGGAAATACCATAAACGCCATAATGGAAGCTAGTGGAATTGGCTGAAACATTGGCAATACCTCTCACACCAGCATTTCCACCTTCAGCAGCACTACCAATACCTAATATTCCGCTGTATTCTGTAATTCCGGCACCCTGCCCATCCCAAACTCCCGTTCCTGATACTTCTGCCTTCAGGGCAGTAATCTCTTCGCTTGTCGAACTGTTCTGATCGACTGAATAGTGGCCATTTCCCGCCACGCCATTGTAATCGATCATGTACGACTGACTGCCATCGGCATTTCTAAGCGTTAAGCTTCCATTTCCGGCGTCCAAAACAACCGTTTCTGTTCCGTCGTCATCCTTCATTTTCAAATTGCCGGCCTGGTTGCTTCCAGAAAGGATGGCTTTTGGTTGTCCGTTGTATCCGTGGAGTTCCAGTTGGCCATAAGAGCTGGCAGAGTTAGCCCCATAAGAACCCAATGAGGCCCTTCTTCCTTCGCCATCATCACGAGGACCATAGATGGCTACCAGTCCATTGTCGAAGTTGCCGTCGTAATAGTTGGGGGCAACAAAAACCCTCCAATCCGGTTGTCCCGGACCAGCACCATTGGGATTGATAGACCCTAAATTTTGTCCATGAAGAGTACCAGAAATCTTCACATCGCCATCAAACCAACCTGCCCAATTTTCTGAACCACCAGTTGCCATGCCTACTAGTCCTTTGTTGACTCCTGTACCCTTGGCCCAACCGAGCACTCCTCTATTCTCTACCCCACCTGAAATTTCACTCCAGCCAAGTACGCCTATGTTGTCCGCCGCCCCTGCATTTCCGGTAGCCCTTCCCCAAACACCAATATTTCCATTAAGGTTGTCTTTTGCTATTCCTATCGCTCCGTAATTGTAAGAGCCAAATGTGCCTTGAAAGTCGGTAACTGACCCGTCACCCGCACCAAGACCATAACCATAAAGGCCAGCGTTTACTTTTCCAGTTCCCTCTCCCTGGCCGTATACACCGTAATTGTCTCCATCGGTGCTGGCATATCCCTCTATGGCTGCCCAATTACTCGCTGGGCCCGATATTTCACCCAAAATCGCAGGTCGATCAGTACTTCCGTCCATTTCCTTCGTGAACTTCCACTCCTTAATACCTGCATAGAGAGTAATAGGAGATAAACTTGTCGCCCCTACGGTAATTTCCAGGGTTCTTTCACTCACATCCGAAAACAACTGATCAGGCAGAGTCGCAACGTCGCCTAACACAAGTGAATAAAGTCCATCCTGAACCTGCACACCAATGTGAGTTTCTGTCCACAAAGATCCGCCAACTTCGTCTGGTATATTGAAAACAAAATCTCTGGTACCTGTCACAGGTGTCCCGTTTTCAATCAGCTGTCCCTGAAAGGGAAGCTTCTGCGAGAAGGCCGCAAATGAGATTAGGGTGATTGCTAATGTTGTTACAAGGGCTTTCATAAAGTGATCTGTTGGTTGCAAATAAAACACCTTATAAAAGTAGTTGAAGGTCACCGGGATAGTCAATACTCAATTTGGAGTATTTCTAGGTCAAGAAAAAAATTATTCTTGAACCTTAAAATGCACTTTCACCGATTAGCTCTTCAGAAAATAATATATGCCAATATATTATTTTGAATCACATAAAAACACCTATCACATGCCGAAATATTAGGGGCACTCACCAAATAAATGAGCCTAATCAAATCCAGAGAAAAATTTTCCGGAAAAGGTCACTTTGTAGTAAATCTATAATTATTTCAATAAAAATAGGTGAGTACTAAATTTGAACCAGTTAACTTATATAACCACATACAATTGAAAAATACTGTATGAGGCTGACTTCCCCATCAATTCAATGTGACAAAGCGGAGTGCTTCACTTTACCAAAGAAGTCATCAGCCACTCTGGCTTGGTAGTAGTCACCTCCGCTCCAAGGTCGTGCAACAAGTTATAGAGCCCAAAATACGTCCTGTTGATGTACAACCCGTGCCTCGAACCTCTCGGATGCTTAGAGTTCTTGAACTCTTTGCGCTTCGAGATACTTTCCCCCAGGTCAAAGATCTTTTTGAAGTACTCCTCGTTGGCAAAGTCAAATGACTCTTTATGAAAAGGAGCGCCCAGTAGCTGCATCATTTGCTTGAACACGTCGATGTAAAGAACTTTATAGTCGGCCGGGTCGTCTTCATATAGAAAGCACAGGTCATGAAATGCCGCCACCAGCTCCTCTTCTTTCCAGAGCAAGTCTTCCCTCATCAGTTGAAAATAGGTTCTGTAAAAATCTTCGGGAATCACTTTTACACAGCCAAAGTCAATTACCCCCAGCATACCATTCTCCATCATAAGGAAATTACCCGGATGAGGATCTGCATGCACCTGCAGGAGGTTATGCACCTGATGGTTGTAGAAATCCCACATCGCCTGACCTATCTGGTTTCGCAGCTCCTGTGAAGGGTTGGTTTTTAAAAATTCTTTTAAGTGCAGACCTTGTAGCCAATCCATAGTCAAAATCCTCTCTGAAGACAATTCAGCATAGTATTTAGGAAAGGTCAGATTCGGAATATGGGCGCAAGCGTCAGAAATTTGTTGTGAGCGAAGCAGCTCCAACTTGTAGTCGGTTTCCTCCAGCAGTCGCTCCTCTACTTCTTCCATGTAGTGATCCAGTTCTTGCTCGTTGAGCTTCACGAGCCTGAGAGCAAACGGCTTGACCAGCTTCAAGTCCGATCTCACACTGCCGGCCACTCCCGGGTACTGCACCTTTACAGCATATTCCCTGTCGCCGATGGTTCCTTTGTGCACCTGCCCAATAGAGGCTGCATTCACCGCACTTTTGGTAAACGACTCAAAAGCCTCTGTAGGCGACTTCCCAAGCTGCTCTTTGAAGGTCTTCACCACCAGCGGATAAGACAGCGGAGGAGCGCTATACTGCGCCATGGAGAACTGATTTTGGTAAGCCGTCGGGAGAATGTTTTTATCCATGGCCAGCATCTGAGCCACTTTCAGGGCACTCCCTTTGAGTTCGCTCAGCGAACCGTAAATATCTTCGGCGTTTGCCTGATCAAGGTTCTCACGGGAAGTATCACCCGTAATGAAGCGCTTGGCATAATGCTTTACATAGTTGCCCCCTACCTTAGCGCCCGTACTTACAAACTTGGAGGCCCTCGCCACTTTCGAAGTGGGAATACTGGATTGCTCTTTCATGTATCAGGCTTCCTTCTTCGATTGATAGATAAACTTGGCCAGGTCAAGCAATGAATCCACAGCCCCCCGCCCCATGAGGTCAAAAGCCAGGTTAACTGCCTTTTCGATCGCAGCATCCGTTTTTTCAAAGCCTTTGCTCTCGTCTTTGTGCCAAAAATTGAGAATAAACAAGGTCTGTACCCACATGGCCTCACCATATCTGTCGCTGATAAAAGGACGGTTCGCAATTTCGTCAGTGTCCTTTCCTTCAATCACAAGATTATTAGCCCAGGAAAGAAATTCGGATTTAAAAGCCTTGAGAAAATAAGGCGTTGTGGTGGGGTGCTTCACAGCTTGCATCTGCCACAGAATATAGCTCCTGTTTCGCTTCAGTTCCTCAATCAGGGTGTAGTAGAACGCTAAAAGTTTCTCCCTGACAGAATACTCTTCGTAAACTTTTTCTGATTCAATAGCCTGGATTGTGGCGCTGACAAAGTCGTGCCAAATGCCTTTTTCAATAGACTCAAATGAATTGTAAAACTCATACAAATCTTCTTCCTTCAGTTTAAGCGACTTAGCAAACAAAAAAAAGGAAGACGGTACTGCACCATTTTCCAACACATGCTCTTTGTATTTGGCCCTGATGTCGGCACTTTGAGGTTTTCTGGCTCCAGCTTTTGCTTTGGGAGCCTTGGCTTCTTTTTCCATAGCATCATAACCAGTTTTTCACCTAAATGGTTAGCTATGGAGTGAAAAAAAATTATTGGCCTATGACGCTGTTCGTGATGTATTTGTTCACTTTCCTTTTCAAATCCTCCGGATCAAACGGTTTTATGATATGGTCGTTCATACCGAACCGTTTTACCTTATCCCGGTCTTCCATCATAGTGGAAGCGGTGAGGGCAATAATGGGCGTGTTAATCCCGAGCGCCCTTATTTGCCTGGAGGCTTCATAGCCATCCATGACAGGCATTTGCAAGTCCATCAAAATCAAGTCATACTTCTTGTTCTTGACTTTGTCAACAGCCTCAGCGCCATTGGCCGCTATTTCGATGCCAAACTCCCATTTTTTCAAAAACTTCTGTGCTACCAGCACATTGACTTTGTTGTCCTCAACCAGAAGAATATTCGCTCCTTTATTCCCTGATTCACCTGCATCCGCCAGCGCTTCATCTTCTTCTACAGCATGATCCACAGTTTCGAACCTCTGAATAAAATAAAATTCTGAACCCTTGCCTTTCTCGCTGTTGAGACCGAGTTGTACGCCCTGAAGGTTAAGCAACCTTCGGGTAATTGTTAGCCCGAGCCCGGTGCCCCCATATTCTCTGGTCACTGAGGTGCTTGCCTGAGTGAAGCTGTCAAATATTTTCTGCTGGTCGGCCATAGAAATGCCTATGCCCGTGTCCTTTATTGCAAACCGCAGCGTTATATGGCCTTCATCTCTGTCCAATTCATTCACTATCAATTCAATACCACCTTCTTTGGTGAATTTCAGGGCGTTGCTGATCAAATTGCTCAACACTTGACTTGTACGTGTCGAATCACAGACAATAGACTGAGTTATCGTTTCATCAACCGATACCTTAATATACAGCCCCCGCTCATCGGCTATTCTTTCAAAAACCTGTTTCAAGCGGGATGTCAGCTGCCTGATATTAACAGGCATTTTCTCAAACTCAATCCTGTTGGCTTCAATTTTATTGAGATCGAGGATATCGTTGAGGATCACAAGCAGGTTCTCAGCAGAAAATTTCAGTGTGTTGAGTGCCTCTTTGTGTTCTTTTTTTGGCTTGTCGCCAATCATATAATTGGTCAGGCCTATTACTGCGTTCATTGGCGTTCTGATTTCATGCGACATCATCGAGAGGAAATCAGACTTGGTTCTCGATGCCTCCTCCGCCTCTTCCTTAGCCACCCGCAAAGACCTGGTCACTCTGAAGAACATGTTCAATGACTGGAAGAAAAAGAATGAAATAAACCCAATGAACGTCAGGAGTCTGTTTTCTGGCTCCAGCGCCAGGTAGACATATATTTTGTAGATAAACACCAACAGCACCACCATGGTACTTGCCAATGCATAATTGGCTCCATCTCTTTTGAACCTGGCGGCGGCGGCATACACATAGGAAACATAGGCAATGACAGCCACCATCACGAATAGATAGGGCTCAACAAAAAGTGTGAAAATGGTGCTGGGCAAAACAAGGGTGAGCAGGCTCAGCAAGCCAGAGAGACCTGCAAATCCACCCAAAATAATGAGGCTGCCGTCTTTTGGAAAAAGAGTATAAGAGTAGATGGCAAAAAGCGAGGGCGCTAAAAACAGGGCCAGGTACTCAAAATGCAAGGTTACTGTCCAGGGAATGTCAGGATACAGAATGTGCAGCGCATAGTTATCGGCGCCAAAAAACCTGTAGCTGAATACCAGGCAAAAAAGGCCAAAAGCAATGATGTAGTTTTCCTTTTGCCCAAATAAATAAAGTCCCAGGAAGAAAAGACCAGCCATGATCAGGCAGCCCGACAGCAACAGGTCGTAGCTGATATTGAACAGGCTGTCGTGCATAATTCTATCCCTGGCTCCCAACAGAATAGGCTCCCGGGCTCCACCTTTCGAGTGATGAAAATTAGAGATATGGAGCACTAACTCCAGGGTATCAGAGCTGGGAAGGATTCTGAGCGTTTTGGGAATCCAATGAGGCTCAGACGTTTCTTTCGTATCGCCAACCACACCATTTTCCCCCAGCAGTTGGCCGTCGACGTACAGATCGTAGTCACTGTAGAAGTGACTGATGGCAATAGACAAAGGGGGAGTTTGCTTGGGTAAGAGCAACTTGACCCTGTAGGTGGCAAAGCCCTGACTTGACAGTTCTACACCACCAGTAGTTTTTGAATCGTTCCAGAGCTTGGGGAACATGAAGTAATCAGGTGCTGGAGCAGCGTATTTGAACTGCTCTGGCGTTATCAATCTTTCCCAATAAAACTCCCACTCGCCCTCAAGTTGTGCTTTCCCCTGCGAAAAATCGAATGCCCTAAGGTCAATAATACCCCTCTCCGCTTCCCGGGCCTGTGCCCCAAAAGAAAGTACAACAAACAAACAAAAGAATTTGACCAGGCTCCGCATCGCTCGAAAATACGCTGCAATTTATGTATTTATAGTGGGGCACCGGTAGTGCTGTAATATTTTATAGCTTTTCGACATTTTTCAGACACCGCATACGATCAGAAACGCTTTCAATTAACTCCGAAACGGTTGACTGGAAAAATATCATAGCAATCTTTCGCATGAATAACTTTTATGAACATTGGCAAAAGGCTTACATTTGGCTCGTTTCATTTTTTAATATAGTCTATCGATTTGATGAACTCAATCCCTTATGAATACCCGCCACTCCCGGTAACGTTAGAGGGTGAGCATGTAATCGTTCAGCCCATGCTTCCTGAGCACCTCGCAAGCCTCTGCGAAGTTGCCAAAGACGGTGAACTGTGGAAGCTTTGGTATACCCTGGTGCCTTCGCCAGAAACAATGGAAGCCTGGATGCAAAAAGCTTTTAAGGAGCAGGCCAGCCAAATCTGTCTACCTTTTGTGATTTACAGCAAGGCACATCAAAAGATAGTTGGCGCTACCCGTTTCCTAAGGATTGAGAAAGCCGTACATCGATTGGAAATAGGTTCCACCTGGTATGCAAAGTCTGTGCAGCGCACTGCGATTAACACCGAATGCAAGCATTTGCTCCTTACACACGCTTTTGAAAACCTGAAATGCATTGCTGTGGAGTTTCGAACTCACAGAATGAATGCAGCATCAAGGGCAGCCATCGAGCGGCTTGGTGCTCAACTCGACGGCATCTTCCGAAACCACTATATTATGCCCAACGGCACCATGAGGGATACCGCCGTTTATAGTATACTTGATACCGAATGGCCCACTGTAAAAAGTGGGCTGGAGTACAAACTGAGCAGATAGCTTTACCTGGGGCTCATCTCGTAGCTTTCTTCAGCCACTTTCATGATCATCCCTTTTGAGTAGTAAACGGGGAAGTATTTGTCATTCGCCCAAAGGTCGAAGAGGTTCTTATAGTATTTACTATCCGGATCACCCGACTGCCCAGGGGAGTTGATACCCATCGAGCGATCCCAGCTTTGCGTGTCCATGATGATCCGAAAGGTGGCCCCATGGGTTTGATTGTCGCCTGACCCCGTCACACCGGGCGTTAAGTGGTAGCCTCCACGTGGTGCGGGACCAACATCCAATTTTTTCCGAATGTCAGCCGACACCGCCTCACTCATGGGGTGTTTAATTATCACATGGTGGTTCTTTTCCTGGCCATATTGCCACTTGCGCTGGTCTCTCCCTAGTTTTTGCTCAAGCTGAGTAATGGCCGCAGCAAGCGACGAAGTCAGCAGATCATCTCTTCCTTTGATGGGATCGCTACCAAAAACCGGCGGCGGTGTCTGTAACCAGCCGATGACTTTAAACATGGAAAGCCCTGAAATGTGCGGCCTCGCTTCCGCCGGAATCATCAGATCCTTCATTCTCGCATTAATCTCCTTTTCCCAGGCTGCATAAATGGTGGCCGTTGTGGAATTCTTGTCGAGCACAAAGTCCCAGGCCAGCAGTTTGTCTATCGCTGCACTTATTTTTGTTTCAGCAATAGACAGATCTTTCAACATAGGCACGATTTCCCTTGCCGGAAGCGCCAAATAGTCCGTTTGCATGGCTGCCATGTCGCCCAGGCTCAGCACCCTACCCGAAGCAATGATCTCCTTCAGCCTGTCTCCCCTGTACCCATCCCCCCAATCAAAAGTAATTACCTCAGGAAACTCATAATCGGTTTTGGTAAGGTTCTCATTGGCGGTAATCACATAGCCTTCCACCGGATTGTAGCTGTGAGGCTTGGCTTTGATCGGCAAGTAGCCTCCCCACTCGTAGCGGCCGTCGCCAGGCACTGGCACCATTCCGCTGAAGTTTTTACGAATGGGAGCTATACCCACAGCCTGCCAGCCGATGTTTCCTTTCCGGTCGGCCCAGATCATGTTTTCTCCAGGAATATGACTGTAGTTGCAAGCCTCCCGAAACTCCTCCCAGGTCTCAGCCTGATCCATCCTTAAACTAGCCAGGTAAGGTGCACCGCCCACCTCCTGCCACCCACAGCGGACAGCATAAGCAACATGTTTATCCGCTTTTTCAAACACTACAGGGCCATGGCGGGTGTACTTCAATTCAACGGTGACGTCGGGCCGGTTTTTCACTTTGATCGTCTCGTTGATGATTTTCATATCTTCCCAGCCGCCGTTGTATTTATATTGGTCAGGGTTTTCTGGGTTTGTTTCATACACATACAAATCTTCGCTATCGTTGGTAAACACTGTGAGCCCCCAGGCACCATACTCATTGTGGCCAATGGAAATGCCGGGAATTTCAGGCTCACCAGCCCCTATCACATTCCAGCCCGGCGCTACCAGGTGCGACCAATACCGGAGTGAGGGAGCCGCCAGTCCACGGTGCGGGTCGTTGGCCAGCATGGGGTAGCCGCTCTGAGTACGCTCGCCACTCACCACCCAATTGTTACTGCCAACGGCGTTTCTGAGTTCCTGCCTGTCAAGCGTAAAGTCCTCTTCCCATTTGGCTGCCAGCTCGCTGTACTTTTCCATTCCTTCCCTGGCGCTGGCTTGCACATCTGAGGGTTGAAATTTGACAGATTTTCGGTACGCATCGTAAAGCTCCAGGATATCTTCGATCAGCAGCGACTGGTCGATAACCGGATCCATATTCAAATCGGGATCGAACGGATGATAGTACTCTATTTCCTTAAACTTTTCGGCTCCAATCGCCGCCACGGCCCGGGCAGCTTTTAGCTCGTTGCCAATATTTCCCAATAATCCCTGATGCCTGGAAATAACTACTTCTGGCGTCCACGGCTGCGGCTTCGTCTTCAACAGTTGAAACTCGACAGGCAGCTTCTCCGGAGCTGAATTAGCTTCGGCGATATAGGCATTTACCCCATCTACAAAAGCGGTGATAATTTCCTCCCCTCTTTCATGATAGTGGTTCATTTCTTCTTTCATGTTTCCCCGAAACTTGAAGAGCCTCGTACCTATGTCTCTTTTGATTTCCCGCTCTCCCAGCAGCTCAGCCACTGTGCCTGTAGCCTGCCTTCGCCAAATCTCAAACTGAAAAAGGCGATCTTTGGCAGCCATGTAGCCCTGGGTAAAAAAGAGGTCGTGCTCGTTCTCAGCATAAATATGGTTGATACCCCAGGGGTCACGGTATACCTCTACTTTAGCCTGCAGCCCGGAAACTGTTAGTTGTTGAGCATACGATGCAAAGAAACTGAAAAGCAATAGGAAGGACGGCGCTGCTATTTTTTTTAACATCAATTCTGAGGTTTACGATGGGTTGTATAGATTTGAGAAGGTATAAAAATTAAGCCCGACAAGAGACTGCATTTTTTTATAAAGGCCAAAAAGATGACTGAGGAGACAATAAAAGTTATAGACGGATACGAGCATGTGCGCCATCATCCGAGGGCATTTACCCCGGAAATCACCTTGGAAAAGAGCCTGCACTTCTTTCAGGACATGGACTTGCGGCGAACCGTCAGGGAATTCTCCGACAAGCCGGTTGATCGGGCAGTGATCGAAAATATCATAAAAACCGCCTCAACCGCACCTTCCGGAGCACATAAGCAGCCCTGGACATTCTGTGCCATTTCAAACCCAGCGATCAAAAAGCAAATAAGAATAGCAGCCGAACAGGAAGAATACGAGAGCTACCATGGCCGCATGAGCGAACGCTGGCTGAAAGACCTCGCACCTATAGGCACCAACTGGGACAAACCCTTTCTTGAAACAGCTCCCTGGATCGTTGTGGTCTTCAAAAAAGTGTATGACAAGGATGAAGAAGGCGAAAAGATCAACAACTACTACGTAAATGAATCGGTGGGGATCGCCTGCGGGATGTTCATTACAGCGGTGCACATGGCTGGATTAGTGACACTGACTCATACGCCAAGTCCAATGAATTTTTTGTCTAAAATACTCGACAGGCCCGACAACGAAAGGCCCTATTTGTTACTACCAGTGGGTTATGCGGCCGACGAGGTATATGTGCCTAAGCTGGCAAGAAAGCCGCTGGAGGAAGTGGCTAAGTTTTATTGAGCAGGTTCCAGGCGCATGGCTTCCTTGAAATCGAGTCCAAATTTCACCCTGTCGTGCATGTTCCTCATAATTCTCCTGGGCCCTACAATAGTCATATTGTGGTTTTTGAACTTCACAGTAACTGTAACATTTTCCATCCATTGATTCAGAGAGACAATCCCACTGATTTCTGGATCGAAAACCATCACCTGGTCTTTATCTTTTCTCAACTCATAGCCTTCTTTTCGCATCGCTTCAGTGACTAGCTTGCCAAGCTTTCTCTTGGTGACATGCGTAACTTTCAGCGTTGAATGTCTGGTGATGTAAGCAATCCCACCGGCAAGAAAAAAGGGTAGAAGAATAAACCGGTAGAGCCCCTGGCCGACAATGATTCCTTCAAGTGATTGATCCATTAAGTAACTCGCCAGAAGCGACAACCCTGCCAGAATAACTATTAACAGACTAAAAACCTTAACGAATACCTGGGGTTCGAATCGTCCTAGCGAATAAGTAATCTCCGGTTTTTTATCCATTCCTTGGGGCGTGTTAACGTGGCTGCAATAATAACTTTTGAAAATGACTTAATTCAATTTCATTTTCAATAAATCTTACAACAGTCAGCTACTATTTTGCCAAAAAAGAGCATTCCAAGACAATAAATAGCTATCTTAGTTCTAATGAGGCCACTTCTCCCCTTCCTTATTTTAGCTGCTATGCTGGGTTGCGGACAAAAACGATCTGCCATTGACCCAACTGATAAAACTGTTTCATCGGTAAATGGTGCGGCCTCATCACTTCCTGTCGCCAATCGCAAGACGGCCCTTGCCCTAAATGCCTACCGGGATGTCATCGATCTTACGGGCTACAAAGATCTGGGCAGTTTTCATTTTCGCAGGCTGCATTTCTACACCAGAAAGAATCCGGGGATCAAAATTGGCCATGCCAACGTAGATGAAATCACGGCTTACTTTATCGACCGCTATGCAGTGAAAATCAGGTACAAACTGTCGGAAGACGTGGCTTCCTACCTGGTCGACTCGCTGACTACAGATACCAAAAGGGTGCAAGACCTGAACCGGGACTGGTCGAAACAGCGGCAGATCAAATGGAACTACTTCAGCAAGATCATTACGTATCAAAACAAGTGTCCGGATGATGATCTCGCTCTGACACTGACCAACGAAATATGTGATAGCCCTTATTGGTTGTATGTTGAGCTTCCTGGCTACAAGAAAAAGGTAAAAGAGCTCAAAACTGTGGAGAACGCCGTGCACGAGTACCTCATCGACGCCCCTTCGGCGCAGGTTTCTTCGCCGGACTAGGCTCACCGTGATAGTGTGCTAATACTCCCTGGACAATCAGCGCCTGCGCCGCAATATACGTAACCATTACCCAAAACCCAGCCATGGGAAACGGCCCGACAAACTTACTTACCGCCAGCATAGAATCGGACACGAGAAAGGCAATGGCCCCAAAGAAGAGCAATGAGAAGCTCGTTTCGTTGGTTCTGTTTTTTCTGATCACTGCCATCAGCAGCATGCCCACCAGGCAAGCACCATAGAGGATCACAGGAACTTTAAGATTGCCGAGGAAATTCCAGAGGGTATAGAGCATAAAAAAGTAAAAGATGACGAGCAGGCCCACGCTGAATTTTGTCCGCCATTCCATCTTTTTCTTTGAAGGGTTTTTAAGCTGGGCAAAATTGAATCCATACATGATCTGTGCTACAAGAAAAGCGCCCAGACCAAGCAGGAAATACATTTCCGCTTTTCCCTGATACATAAGCAATGAATCACCCAGCCAGCTAAAAACCAGCGCCGCCAGGATGCCTACCCTCACCGACTTGTCAACTGCCTTGCTACTCAACCAAAAATAAACGGCCAACAAGGGCATCAGTAATGGCTTGGTCCAGTGGATCAGGTCGGAGTTTTCAACGCCCACAGCCCACAGGTGCACACCTATCGAAAGAAGGAAAAGGACAGAGATCAGGTTTCGGGTATTCATAGTGTGCTTTTTGGAACAAAGTAAATAAATCTACTGGCGCAGTTGCGAAGGAATCACGTCTTTTTTCTTACCAATGAATTCTACAAACAACCAGCCCAGAAAGGCAACAAAGCCTACAAACGAGAACACAAAGGGCATATGTGAAAAGTGGTTGCCGTACAGCCATCCTGCCAGCAGTGCCCCCAAACCTATGCCCACTTCCAGGGCAATATACATGGTGGCAATGCCCCTCCCCCTGTGGTGTTCATCACTGAGGTCAATGGTCCAGGCGTAAATGGTGGGTGAGTTCATGCCTGTGCCGATGCCAAACAACACAGCACCCGTCAAAAACTGCCACACATTGGTGGAAAATCCGGTGGTGATCATGGCCGCCACAAGAAAGAAGATGGAGAAACGCAGCACAGCTACCCTTCCATATTTGTCCGACGCCTTGCCGGCAATGAACCTAATGCCCAAAGAGGCGATGGTGAACGTAGTGAAGTAAAGTCCTCTATTTCCCATGCCCAAATAGTCGCTAAAGTCGGGTGCGAGGGTAAGCACAGCCCCGAAAGGTAGCATGGTGAGCAGCAAGGTAACTGAGGGATATAGCACCCTTGGTTCATATACGTCAGCCCAATTGATTTTCAGGTGATCCGGGCGAAATTTCTCTCGATTAACCAGCGTCTCTCTCATGCCAGCCAGTATAACCACTGACAACAGCGCCATCAGTGAAGAGGTGTAGAACATGGTGTTCAGCGAAGCAGTTGAGGCGATGTAGGAGCCTATAGCAGGCCCGATGGCCATCCCCATGCTTCCAAAGAGGCCAAAAATGCCCATGGCTTCTCCCCTTTTCAACAGCGGCGCAATGTCTCCCACATAGGCTGCCGTGCCAGTAGGTTTAAAACCTGTTGAAAAACCATGAAAGAAGCGAAGCAATAGGAAGGCCCATACCACGGTGACATGGGGATATACCAGGGCCGCCAATCCGCTGACCGTAGCGCCAAATACCATCACGGGTACTCGCCCTACCTTATCGGCCAGCTTGCCGCTGAATGGACGGCTGAGGCCGGCTGTGAGCGTAAAAACCGAAATGATAAGACCCTTGTAATCGCCACCGCCAATGGAGGTCAGGAAGGCTGGCAGCTCCGGTATGATCATGTTGAAGCTACTGAAGAAAAGGAGGCTGCTGAAACACAATAGCATAAACTGCCATGTGTATATCTTTTGCTGGGTCATAGAAAAAATCGACGGGTAAAGGTAGAACCTTCAGGAAGGTTATTCAAAAAATTGGGAGGGTTTAGACGAATTGTTCCGGCGTGTAAGTGATGAGAACAGATATTTACTTAACCCATAAGCGGCAACACCAAGACTAGCGGCAAATCAAGATGTAACCCATGGGCGAAATAAAGTACAAAATAGCTAACTTTGTGGAAACTAGCGGCCATGAAAGAGATCACACTTAAAATCAACGACAGTAAATTCAAAACTTTCGTAGAGTTTGTAAAGACCCTGGATTACGTTAGAATTGAAAACAACAAAAACCTTGAAGACCTCGAGAAAGGCCTTTTGGAGTTGAAGCAAATTCAGGATGGTAAGCTTAAATCCAGGCCTGTGGAAGACTTGCTGAATGAGCTATAGTGTTGAAACTATTCCTCATTTCGATAAGCATGCCAAGAAGCTTTCGAAAAAATATAACTCCCTTAAATCCGACCTGGTCTCACTGGTCGCTACATTAAAAGGCAACCCTTTTTATGGCACGGATCTGGGCCATGGGCTTTATAAAATACGCCTGGCCATTACCGCCAAAGGGAAAGGGAAATCCGGTGGAGCAAGAGTAATCACATACGTGAAAGTTATTCAGAAGACCATCTATCTGGTGTCAATATATGATAAAGGGGAACTTGAATCGATTGCCAGAAAAGAGATTCTGGAGCTATTAAAGAAAACAGGTCTTATTTAAGTCAGGCTACTTCAAGAACTAACTCAACTCAAGTCGGCGGGCTGTTCAAAAAATGGATCGGTTTATGAGAATAAGCAATGTTCCGGCCATGGAGACACGTGCCGGAACATTTCAAGCTTCTGACTACTAAGCCTCCTGCCCCATCAAAAACGCCTTAATGTAGTCGTCGAGGTCGCCGTCCAGCACGTTTTGCACGTCGGTACGCTCCACGCCGGTGCGGGCATCTTTGATCAGCTTGTAAGGGTGCAGCACGTAATTACGGATTTGCGAGCCAAAGTCGACCCGCATCTTGCCGGCTTCCACCTTGTCACGCACGGCATTGCGTTTCTCCACCTCCATTTGGTACAGCCTCGACTTCAGCATTTGCATGGCCAGCTCTCGGTTGGCCAGCTGCGACCGCTCCACCTGACACACCACCACAATGCCAGTAGGCTTGTGGGTCAGCTGCACCTTGGTTTCGACCTTGTTTACGTTTTGGCCTCCTGCACCACCTGACCTTGAAGTATGCAATTCCACATCTGCGGGATTGATTTCAATCTCTATGCTGTCATCCGCCACCGGATATACGTAGATTGAGGCAAAAGAGGTATGTCTCCTTCCTCCTGAATCGAACGGAGATATACGCACCAGCCTGTGCACACCCGTTTCGGCTTTCAGGTAGCCATAAGCAAACTGCCCTTCAAACTCCAGCGTGGCTGACTTAAGACCAGCCGTATCGCCTGGTGTGTAGTCCACCTGCCGCACTTTGTAACCATGCTTCTCTCCCCACATGATGTACATCCGCATGAGGATTTCCGCCCAGTCGTTACTTTCTGTTCCGCCAGCACCCGGGTTGATTTCCAGCATGGCACTCAGCTGGTCTTCTTCCCCGCTAAGCATTTTCTTCAACTCCACCTCTTCCAACTGCGCAGATACCTTTTTGTACTCCGCATCAACGTCCTCCATCTCAGCCTCGTCGGCATTATAGAATTCGTAGATGGTTTCAAGATCCTCCAGCGAAGTGCTTACTTCTTCATATGCATTCGTCCACACCTTCTGCAGCCTTATTTCTTTCAACAGCTTTTCGGCTTCACTGGGTTTGTCCCAAAACCCCGGCAGCACTGTCAGCGCCTCATTGTCTTCTACTTCACGTTTGCGGTTATCGTAGTCAAAGATACCCCCTCAAAGCCGCTACCCTGGCTTTCACGTCTTTCAACTGTTCTATTGTCATGGTGTTATGTTATTTGTTAGTGGCTAATGGGTTATTCGTTAATGGTTAATCGGTTGTTCGTTAATGGCTATCCGGCCGAAACCGTTGCAGCGTGTGATAAGAAATTGGAAGCCAATGGTGGAGGTGAGCGCCCCCTATTAACTAATAAATTTTAACCATTAACTCTCTTCCAACAAAAAATCCACCCCCTTCGAAAAGCGGATGGATTTTGTCATATGTTACCATGGTCAGATTCTGTAAATCCAGCCGTGTGTATCTTCTACTTTGCCGTACTTAATATCGTCAAGTGACTTAAGCAGCCTTTGCGAAAGCACCATTTGCTCTTCCCCCGGAAGGGCGTAATCAACGCCTTCGTATCCTATATGGCTGATTTTAGCAATCGTTGCAGCTGTTCCCACGCCAAACGCTTCCTGTAACTTGCCATTCTTGACTCCCTCTATCACCTCTTTTACCGACACCTTGCGCTCTTCCACAGGATAGCCCCATTCTCTGGCGAGTGTCAGCACGCTGTCTCTGGTCACACCATCAAGGATGGTTTCACTGGCAGGCGCAGTACACAAAACCCCATCGAGTAAGAACAACACGTTCATCGTGCCGGACTCTTCAAAGTATTCGTGTGAGCCTGCGTTGGTCCAAAGTAACTGGTCGTAGCCCGCTTTCTGGCCTTGTACCATTGGATACAGTGCTGCAGCATAATTGCCGGCAGTTTTGGCGCTGCCGGTGCCTCCGGGAGCAGCTCTGGTGTATTTGGTTTCCACCTTCACCTTCACCGGCCTGGAGTAGTAAGCCCCTGCCGGGCTGGTGAAAATGATGAATTGATATGTCAGTGATGACCTGATGCCGACAAAAGGATCGTTGCCGAAAACAAAAGGACGGATGTACAGTGAAGTACCCGGCTTGTTAGGCACCCAGTCTCTGTCCAGCTTCAACAGCTCGGTTAGCGCACTCATAAACATCTCCTCAGGAATTTCGGGGATGCACATTCTCTCCGCACTCTTGTTAAGACGGGCAGCGTTCTTTTCCGGACGGAAAACAAGTACGTCGCCGTTCTCAGCCTTGTACGCCTTCATACCCTCAAAAATAGATTGGCCATAGTGCAGCGTGGTGTTCGCCGGGCTCATTGACAGATTACCATAAGGCACAATCCTCAGGTCCTTCCACTGTCCGTCGACATAATCTGCCATAAACATGTGGTCAGAGTAGCTCTTACCAAATTGAACATTATCCATGTCCAGCTCCTTGATTCTGGACTTCGCCACCTGCGTGATCGGAAATTGAAGGGTATCTATCATGGCCTCAACCTATTATTGAAAAAGTAAAATTAGAAATTTAATCTCTAAACGATAGTATAACGGGCAGGAAGAATCTTTGGTTTTTTCAAAAAATTTAGGGCTGGGTGCAATTGGGAGATGTCGGCTCTCAACGCAATGGGCATTTGTCTATGTTTGGTTGGGAAAGGAGAATATCGGACAGCCGGGTCACCTCATAAGGGATTTTGATACTCAAAGTCCCTACTAAAAGTCCTCAGCGAGAAAGGCTGAGGGGAAGGCACACTTAAAATCTCACTTGCCGGTAACAGCTACTACCTCAGCATCAATCTCGATCAGAAAATGCTCCATGGCCAGGCCCGCTACGCCAATCAGCGACAAGGCAGGTAATTTGTCATTCTCAAAAAAAGTCCGCAAGGCACTGCTAATCGCCTCCGCCTGTTCATAACGGTAATCAACCACGTAGATGGTCAATTTCATCACATCGCTCATACTGGCACCGCCACTTTCCACGGCTGTCTTAAGATTCAGTAAGGCTTGGTCTGTCTGGTGCTTCAAACTACCTGCTCCTACCATCTCTTTCGAAGCATTGACAGCCACCTGGCCTGATACGTGAATGAATCTTAGCCCATGGGCTTCCGTCACAACTACCTGACTGAACATTTGACTCCAATCTGGCAGCAACTTAGGGTTCAAGTATGCTCGTTTCATCGCAAGTCACTTTTTTCAGTCTCTCATTCAGCGTCTTCTCTGAGTGTATGTAAACCGAGCATCGACTCTGATATCTCATCATTTACCCTCCAATACATCTCATAGCGGCTTTGCAATACGCTGGTGTATTGTCTGCGGTACAATACTTCCTAAGAACGGCTAGTTTTCATAACTTTCAAGGCTAGTTAACTAATTTTTTTACACTCAACCAACAAAATGACAGACTTACGATTTGGCTCACACCCTGAAGACATTAAACAGCTAACTACTTCGGCGCTTAGAGACCGTTTTCTGATATCAGAAGTGATGAAGCCGGGGCAAGTCACCGCTTCGTATTCCGTGCACGATCGCATGATGGTGATTGGCGTCGTTCCAACAATCAAAGCAATTACACTTCCCACCTTTGAAGAGTTGACGAAGGCCAATTTTTTTCTCGAACGCCGGGAGCTCGGCATCATCAATGTAGGCGCCAAAGGCACAGTTACGGTAGATGGCGAGCGCTTTGAGCTCGACAACAAAGAATGTCTCTATGTGGGGAGAGGGAAAAAAGAAATTGTGTTTAGCAGTGGCTCTCCAAGCACCCCTGCCGAGCTCTATGTGAACTCATGTCCCGCACACAGGGAGTATCCAACGACAAAAGCAACATTCGCCGATGCCAATGAGGTGAAGCTTGGTTCGAAAGAGAACTGCAATGAACGCACGATTTATCAGTACATCCACGACGGAGGTATACAGAGCTGTCAGCTGGTGATGGGGCTCACCATTTTGGCACCGGGAAGCATTTGGAATACCTTTCCTCCGCATACGCACAACCGAAGAATGGAGGTATACTTCTATTTTGATTTGCCCGAAGATCAGATTGTGATGCATTTTATGGGGGAACCTCAGGAGACAAGACACCTGGCCATGAGCAATAAGCAGGCAGTGATCTCTCCCGAGTGGTCTATTCATGCGGGAGCAGGCACTTCAAATTATACATTCATCTGGTCGATGGCTGGCGAAAATAAAGCGTTTACAGACATGGATGGCCATCAACTAAAATCCATCCGCTAGTCTGTGGTGCTCGATTCATTTGCCTATAAACCATTTTCCTCAGAGGCTCTTGAAGGGTGCTCTGAGAAAACATTACTCAGTCATAAACTTCCAGGTAACACTGCCGTAGCCAAAAACAGAGCCTTCTACTCTCTTCTCATTCCCTTTTGACCCCACTTGCGGGTCAGCACTTAATTCGGTCAACGAATAGTCACCCTTTTCATAATCAAAGGTTTCCCCGTCATCGTCGTACAGCAGGAAACTGCCGCCCTCTTTGCCGTAGTGCCTCACTTGCAATGCCAGCTGCTCGCCAGGTTTTGGCGCATGAAGCCTGGGCCCGATCATGGGAATGATGCCGCCATCTTTCACAAAAAGCGGAATGGTGGCCAGCGCTGTCCTGATCTCAATCACCTCATTTTCACCTGCATACTCGCCCGTGTAAAAGTCGTACCATTTGCCTTGTGGCAGAATAACAGTTCTGGAAGTTTCGCCGGTAAACACCGGTGCCACCAGCAGGTTGTCGCCAAACATAAACTGGTCTTTGATGTCCTTTCGGATCGCTAGGTTGTAGGGGTTAGCGGTGTCATCGAGCTTTCCGGCTTTGATCTCCTCTTTTGCTCCAAAGCCTTCCACTAGTTGCATGGGCCTCACCGGTGGGGTACCGTTAAAATAGTAGTCGGCGAAGGTGGAATAGATGTAGGGCAGCAGCTGCATCCTGAGCATGGCCACCTGTTGCACCTCTTCGTACACCTCCGGGTAGGACCAGGGCTTGGTGCCACTCGACCAGGCATTGACCATCGCCATTGGCGAAAAACACACCGACTGCATCCTGCGCAGCCATTCTTCACCCTTGTTGGACTGTCTTACTTCTGGTGTCCAGAGCACGCCAGAGAACCCGGAGTTGATCAGGGCAGTGATGAAATCCCGGTGGTCGTAATAGTCGTTGTACAGCACAAAGGGGAGAGTGGCGGCTCCCGCATTGGAGGCCCTCACCAGGCCGTAAGTTCTTTGGTTGCTTTTGTGGTAGAGGTCGGCGACCATCTTCTGCATCAGCAGCCCATACACCTGCCGCATTTGTTCGGCGCTGGTGCCTGAAGGGAAGGTGGCTGCATCGGGCCAGAGCCAGTTGTCGTAGCCGTCCACCTCATCTATTTTAAGGCCGGAAACACCGATATCCAGTTGGTTTTTCGTGTAAAAATCAAGAAATATTTTTCGGGCAGCGTCCATGGTATAGTCAGGCACGATGCCATTCCAAACCAAATGAGTACCTGCATAGGGCAGCATCGGCTCGTACAGCTTCGCTTTTGGAGCAATATAAGGGTTCATCCAGAGGTTCGTTCTCACTCCCTGTTCCAGCAGCGTATGTACAAACTTTCCTGGTTCGGGAAACCTGCCTTCATCCCATTCATAGGAGCTGGGATACGACATGTTCATCCACCCGGGCTCCAGTCCAATAAAGTCAAGGGGAAATTCGTTGTGTTCGAACTCCTGCACTTCGGCCAACACTTCCTCCGCTGTATGCCTAGTATGGCTGCGGTAGGTGAAGCCCAGACCCCACTTGGGAGGCAGCACGCCACCACCCTGGTAGAGGTTGTATTTTCGAACGGTGTTGAGGGGTGTCTCTCCGTTAAAAACAATGATCTCTGCATTTCCATCTGGAATAACGATTTCCACCACATCCGATTTGGGCTGCGCCTCCCAGTTTTTGTCAGTGTTTCGATTGTACACGGCGGGTTTGCTTTTGCTGTCGAGCCTCACGCTGCTGCCCACATACACGGTCATGTAGCTGGCAGAATTGATCAGCACGCCATAGCCTTTGCTCGATAAGTAAAATGGCACAGGCGCATGGGTACTGCCGTTGTCTTTACCGCCGTAATGGTCAACCTTTAAGTGGTAGGTTTTGCCCCGACGATTCACGCTTTTGAATTGCAGACCCAGACCATAAATTTGCTCAGCGTCGTCGAGCGGGAGCTGGATCACTATTTTGTGAGCTGATTTTGTAATGTGAATCCGCTCTTTGTCAAGCGGGAACGTTGTGGCTGCTCCTGCATCCAATCTGGCAAGATTGGGAACCGCCCCAGCAGCATCCAGGAGGTTAATCTTACTTTTTTCGCCAATGGTGTATTTCCAAACGCCGTTGGCTTGCTGCTGCCAGTCCGATTTTTTTGCCCCTCCACAAGCGAAACAAATAACCAAGATCGTAGCGTGTAGAAAGATATTTTTAAGATTCATGCAGATTTGAAACAAAAATGGCAACGGCCTAAACGTTTCTCGGTAGCTTTGGCCGCCAAAAAGGGTTAATTGACAAAATGATTTAGCTCACATTTGCAGGGAATCTGAATGTGGTGCCACCAGCTATCGCTGTGTGCACCACATTCGGGCTGTTAATTTTTACACAAGGCTATAAAATTACTTAGCCGTCGCCATTTCCAATGCCTTAACATTCGTGAAATACTTCACCTTCATAAAGGCCTTTTCCCACTCCGGCATTGATCCGGCCTGGTAGTACTCCAAAAACTTCTCGGTTACCTGACCAAAGTGTGCTTCATGTCCGTTGTGGTAAGAATCAGGGATGTCGACAATGTACTCGCCTCCCTCCTGCTTCGTCAGCCCAATCCCGGGATATTTCGCCTGCAGCGTTTCGTTGATCGCTTTGGCCAAAGCTTCGTCCTGACGGTCCAATAGTTTCACATACAGAGTCGCCCTGTAGTTCTCTTCCGCTCCCTGACGGATCATCAGGTTGGCTTTGGTGCCCCGCATCATACTGTAGTGTGTATCCGCTGCGCCTTCTGGTGCCTTGTAGTTCCAGATCACGCTCACCTTCGCATGTTTGCCACGCAGCGTGTAGTTCATTTCACCATTGCTCAGCACTTCCAGCTTGCCCTCTTTGATGTATTCATTCAAAAAGGCAGGAAACTCACTAGCACCTGTCACTCCTTTGAAGTCGTCAACCGTCAACACAGTAGGCCAAAGCTTCGCCGACATCATGTTCACATCGGTGGTGTCGAGCAGCTGCTCAGGGAAAGTTTCCCACTGCACCAGGTCTACCAGGTGAGTAGTTACGTCCACAATACCCGTTCCCTCTACTTTCACATCAAAAAACCAGTCGGGTCGCACCAAAGGCTTGCCGGACACATATTTGAAGAAGTGATGCACACTTTCTTTGGTTATCGCCGGATTTTCAGGCGTGCCGTCTTCCAGTTCACCAAACACCTCGGGCAACATGGAAAGCTGACGTTGCAAAATGGTAGTGATTTCAAACCTCTCGGTCATGATATCATACAACAGCAGGTCCTTTTCTTCCGCCACCTGAAAAGCCTTAAGCAGCTTGGCGTAACCAGCCTTGTCCACCACCAATGGTTTATCGGCATACACGTTTATGTCGTTTTCAATGGCTTTCAGCACATAATCAACCTTGTGGTCATTCTTACCTGCCACCACCATCACATTACCCGGCTTCTGATCGATCATTTTTTGCAAAAAATCAGGGCCTGTGGTCACCTTTATTTTCCACCCCGTAGGGTTTTCCGCCCGGGTATTGTAGCCGTTGATGCGGGCAAGGTAATCGGTCAGCTCGGGGCCGTCCGGTGCAAACACATAAATAGTAGAGTCTACCACCGGATACATCGACTTGTGGATGAGCCCGGCATGAAAATGCCCCGGTTCCAGCGTCATGATCCTGATTTTACCGTCGTCGGTAGATTCTTCCGTGCTTTCTTTCATCGTTCCTGATTGGCAGCCTGCAAGAAAAAGGGCTGCGAGAGCCCCTGAAAATAGTTGGTTGAGTTTCATTTAATTTTTATCCTTTCATTTTAACGTTATCGGTTCCATAGGGCGCTCTCTGCGGCCTGCTCAGGAGCTTGTTGGCTTCCTCATTGTTCACAAACATTTCCTTCTCGGGGCTCCACTCCAGTCTGCCAGGTATTTTCATGGCAATGTGGCTGACCAAACAAACAGAACACGCTCTATGGCCAATTTCGATCGGAGAAATCGGCTGCTTGCCCGACTGAATGCACTCCAACCAGTTGCCATGGTGCTCTTCGCTTTCGTATAAATGGATTTCGTCGTCTCCAATCTCCGACTTTAGTATCTGCGGATCTGAGGCATCAAGGGCCTTCGCACTGTTTTCAGCAGCCACCGGATCAGACGCCGACGCCACATAATCACCACGGGATACCCAAATCCAGCCGTCGCTTCCCTCATAACGTACACCATTTGGATAGCCTCCTGATGTATACACGTTGATGCCATTGTCGTACTCCTGCTTCACCATAAAGTCGCCATGCACGTTCCACAATCCGGATCTTGGGAATTCGGCTACTGCTTCGATATAGCGAGGCCCGGTCAGCTCGGTGTCCATGCCCCAGGCAGCGGAATCATAGTGATGCTGCCCCCAGCCGGTGATCATGCCTGCGCCAAACTGCTCGCACCGCAACCACCCAGGTCGACCATAACCATCCACTGGGTGAACGCCGATCTCAGTATAAGGCACCTCGGGTGTTGACCCCAGCCACATGTCGTAGTTAAGTTGTTTTGGCACAGGCATAGCAGGAGCTTCGGGACCTGAGGGGTCGCCAGGCAGACCAATTCTTACGGTGTGCAGCTTGCCTATTCTCCCATTGCGAACAAGCTCCGCAGCCACTTTGAATTGCTTCATGGACCGCTGCTGAGTGCCCATCTGGAAAGTGACATCAGACTTCTTCACAAGGTCAGCTAGCTGACGTCCCTCTTTGATGGTGAGTGACGTAGGTTTTTGCAGGTAGACGTGCTTTTTGGCCAGCACAGCCTCCATGGCAGGCTGAGAATGCCAATGGTCGGGCGTGCTGATGATGACCGCATCAATGTCTTTGTTCAACAGCATTTCCTTGTAATCACCGTACTGTTTCACGTCGACGTAGGGCTTACCCATTTTTTCGGTATAGTACTTTTCAACGTGCTCTTTTCCTTCCTTCATCCGCTTGCTGTCCAAATCGGAGACGGCCACGAACCGGGCGACGTTGTGCTGCCAGGTGCCTGGCATGTCGTGGCCACGGGCAATTCGACCACACCCAATCTGGCCAATATTGATTTTGTTGCTCGGCGCATCTTTTCCAAAAACGGAAGAGGGCACTATGGTGGGGAAACCCAGCACACTGGTAGCAATGGCTGTGTTTCGGACAAATTCTCTTCTTTTCATAGGTATATAAGTAGTCTAAGGGTAAGTGTTTAATTATTATTTGGTGAATGCTTTCCAGTAAGCTTCCGCTTCTTCGGCTGTAAGCGTTCCGTCAAACACGACCATTCTATATTTCAAAGTGTATCTCTTTCCAGGCTCAATTTTCCAGG